>JAWWBT010000098.1:0-9216 GCA_033720815.1 Gammaproteobacteria bacterium
AAGCCGTCGTGAGAAGAATCGTGACGGCGCTCGAATCATCGCGACCTGCCATGCGCTACCTTGTTACCAGACCGGCTCATTGGCTGGCCCTTGCGAAACGCCTGCTGCCGGAATCGTGGCTCGATGGCATCCTTCGCAAGGCAAGCCGTTGAAGCAAGGGTTTCACGAAGGAGACTCACATGTTGAAGATGTTACTGACAGCAAGCGCATTCCTGCTCGCACTGCCCTTCGCGCCGGTGCAGGCAGACGATGATGTGAAGGAAGCCGTATTCTCCGCGTTGGAAAGGCAGATCATTGCCGAGTATTACCGAGAGCACGACCGTGATCGTGACGAAGAAGGTAATGGCAAGGGAAAGAACAAGGGCAAGTCGAAATCGCTGCCACCCGGCATCGCGAAGAACCTGGAACGCGGCAAGCCGCTGCCTCCGGGCATCCAGAAAACGCGACTCCCGAACGAGTTGCAGCAGAAGCTGCCCCCCGCGCCGGAAGGTCATGAGCGCGTCGTGGTGGACGGCAAGGTGCTGCTGATCGATATCGCGACCGGCATCATCCGCGACAAGCTTGAAGAAGCCATCGACTGAATCCACTTTCCTGGTGCAAGAAAAACCGCCGCATCATTGCGGCGGTTTTTTCGTTACGGGCCCAGCTTGCAGGGCCTGGTCCGTCAGGCAGCCTTGCCGAACTGCAGGCTGTCTTCCTCGACGCTGACCCGGACCGTATCACCGGGCAGGAACTCGCCCTTCAGGATCTGTTGCGCCAGCGGGTTCTCGACCTGCTGCTGGATGGCACGCTTCAACGGACGCGCGCCGTAGACCGGGTCAAAGCCCGCCTCGCCGAGACGGTCGAGAGCGGATTCATCCAGCTCCAGCTGCATGTCGCGTTCGGCAAGACGCTTGCGCAGGTAATCCACCTGGATATCGACGATCTTGCGGATCTGCTCCCTGCCCAGCGGGTGGAACACCACCGTCTCGTCGACGCGGTTGATGAACTCGGGCCGGAAGTGCTGGCCGACGATTTCCATCACCTGCTTCTTCATCTCGCCGTAATTTTCCTCGCCCGCCAGCTGCTGGATGACATCCGAACCGAGGTTCGAGGTCATCACGATGACGGTGTTGCGGAAGTCCACGGTACGACCCTGGCCGTCGGTAAGACGACCGTCATCCAGAACCTGCAGCAGCACGTTGAACACGTCCGGGTGCGCCTTCTCGACCTCGTCCATGAGAATCACCGAATACGGCTTGCGGCGCACGGCTTCGGTGAGATAACCGCCCTCGTCATAACCAACGTATCCCGGCGGTGCACCGATGAGACGCGCTACCGAATGCTTCTCCATGAACTCGGACATGTCGAGGCGCACCATCGCCTCTTCGGTATCGAACAGGAAGTGCGCCAGCGCCTTGGTGAGTTCCGTCTTGCCGACACCCGTGGGCCCGAGGAACAGGAAGGAACCGCTAGGACGATTCGGGTCGGCGAGGCCTGCACGTGAACGGCGGATGGCATCGGACACGGCGCGCACTGCCTCGTCCTGGCCGACGACGCGCTTCGCCAGGTTCTCTTCCATCTGCAGCAGTTTTTCCTTCTCGCCTTCCAGCATCTTCGACACCGGGATACCGGTCCAGCGCGACACGACCTCGGCGATTTCCTCGTCGGTGACGTTGTTCCTCAGCAGCTGGGTTTCCTGCTGCTCGGCCTCGCTGGCCTGCTGCAACTGCTTCTCGAGTTCGGGAATACGGCCGTACTGCAGCTCGGACATGCGGTTCAGGTCACCGGCACGACGGGCTGTTTCCAGCTCCTGCTTGGCCCGCTCGATTTCTTCCTTGATGTGCGTGGCGCCCTGCATCTGCGCCTTCTCGGATTTCCAGATTTCCTCGAGGTCGGAATACTCGCGCTCCAGCGTGGATATTTCCGATTCCAGGTCGGCAAGGCGCTTCTTCGACGCCTCGTCCTTTTCCTTCTTCAGCGCTTCACGCTCGATCTTCAGCTGGATCAGGCGACGTTCGAGACGGTCCATCGATTCCGGCTTGGAATCGATTTCCATGCGGATGCGCGATGCCGCTTCGTCGACCAGGTCAATGGCCTTGTCCGGCAGCTGCCGGTCGGTGATATAGCGGTGCGACAACGTTGCGGCGGCCACGATCGCCGGGTCGGTAATCTCGACACCGTGATGCACTTCGTAGCGTTCCTTCAGTCCACGCAGGATGGCGACGGTGTCCTCGACACTCGGCTCATCCACCAGCACCTTCTGGAAACGGCGCTCCAGCGCGGCGTCCTTCTCGATGTACTTGCGGTACTCATCCAGCGTGGTCGCACCGACGCAGTGCAATTCGCCGCGCGCCAGCGCCGGCTTCAGCATGTTGCCGGCATCCATCGCGCCCTCGGCCTTGCCCGCACCGACCACCGTGTGGATCTCGTCGATGAACAGGATGATCCGGCCTTCCTGCTTGGCGAGGTCGGAGAGCACGGCCTTGAGGCGTTCCTCGAATTCGCCACGGAATTTCGCACCCGCGAGCAAGGCACCAAGGTCCAGCGACAGCACGCGCTTTTCCTTCAGGCCTTCGGGCACCTCGCCGTTGATGATGCGCTGGGCGAGGCCTTCGACAATGGCGGTCTTGCCCACGCCCGGTTCGCCGATCAGCACGGGGTTGTTCTTGGTACGACGCTGCAGCACCTGGATGGCGCGACGGATTTCCTCGTCGCGACCGATTACCGGGTCGAGCTTGCCCTGCTCCGCCCGCTCGGTCAGGTCGATGGTGTATTTCTCCAGCGCCTGGCGCTGTTCTTCGGCATTCGGGTCGTCGATGGTCTCGCCACCGCGCACTTCGTCGATGGCCTTTTCCAGCGCGCCCTTTACCGCACCGGCATCCTTCAGCACGCGACCGAGGTCACCCTTGTCCTCGATGGCAGCCAACACGAACAGCTCGGACGAGATGTACTGGTCCTTGCGTTGCTGCGCCAGCTTGTCGGTGACATTCAGGAGCTTGCCGAGGTTGTTGGAGACATGCACTTCGCCCGCCGTGCCCTCGACCTGCGGCAGGCGATCGAGGATTTCCATCGTGCCATTGCGCAGCTGCGTGAGGTTCACGCCAGCCTTCTGCAGCAAGGGGCGCACGCTGCCGCCTTCCTGGTCGAGCAGCGCCAGCATCACGTGGGCGGGTTCGATCTGGTTGTGGTCGCGACCGATGGCGACCGACTGGGCATCGCCCAGCGCCATCTGGAACTTGGAAGTCAGCTTGTCCATCCGCATCGGGAGTGCTCCTCATCTCGTCGCGCGATGGATTAGTTGTAATTCCAGCCGCTCTGCGCCGCATTGACGCGGGTCAGCAAACCGGCAGGACCATCGCAGAATTCAGTGTTGGAAACGAAATGAGGGTGCGCTGCGGGATTTCAAGTTATCCACAGGAAAGAAATCAATAATTACTGGAAAATCAGTGCAGTATCGAATGCGAGAGCACGATCATGCCAAGGCCGAGCACGATCATCGTCACCTGCGTGACGCTGTCCTTTACACGGGTGCGGCGATGCAGGCCGGGAATCAGGTCGGCCACCGCGATATAGACGAAGCTGCCGGCCGCAATCGCGAGTACGAAGGGCCGCACGGATTCCGCGGTTTCCAGGGCGAAATACGCCACGATGCCGCCGATCACCGAGGTAAACGACGCCGCGATGTTGTAAAGGAAGGCCTTCAGGCGGCTCATGCCGGAATTCACCAGCACCGCGATATCGCCGACTTCCTGCGGAATTTCGTGCGCGGCAACCGCGAGGGCGGTGACCACGCCAAGATGAAAATCCGCCAGGAACGCGGTAGCAATCAGCACGCCATCAATCAGGTTGTGCAGGCCGTCGCCGACCAGCACCAGCACACCCGCGGTCTTGTCACCGTGATGGGCATGCTCATCCGGCAGGTGCGCCTCGCAGTCGTCATGGTGGCAGTGCCGCCAGATGACGAGTTTCTCGAGAATGAAGAACAGCAGGATGCCAATCACGAACGTCAGGCCGACCCGGTGCATATTGTCCGGGCCCGCGAGATCCATCGCGTGCGGCAGCAGTGCCAGGAAGGCTGCGCCCAGCAAGGCACCGACGGCAAAGCTGATCAGGTGCGGCAGCAGGCGCCGATGCCAGGAATCCGACAGCAGCAGGAATGCAGACGCCACCAGCGCGCCAAGCGCGCCGCCAAGCAGCGTGAAGAAGATGATGGCAACAAGAAGATTCATTCAGCCGGACTTCCGCAAGCGTTCACAAGCCGCGCATTCTCGCACATAACGAGGCCGCGGCGGTCATTCAACCATCCAGATCAAGGTCGCCTGACGACCTGTCTCCCCGTCGCGACGATAGGAAAAGAAACGGTCTTCCTCCGCGAAAGTACTCCAGCCGCCACCGCGCACGGAGGTCACCCCCGCGCCGGCCAGCGCAAGCCGCGCCAGCTGGTAGATATCCGCCAGGAACTTTCCCTCGCCATCTGGCGCGAAAAGGCTCTCGGAACCGGGCAGTCGCGCAGCATACGTCTGCAGCACATCTTCGCCCACTTCAAAATCCTTTGGCCCGATTGCAGGACCGAGCCAGGCATGGATGGAACCGGGTTCTGCGTCGAACAAGTCCACCGTGTTCTGCAATATGCCTGCGGCAAGGCCGCGCCAACCGGCGTGCGCCACGGCTACCTCACGCCCGGCTTCATCACAGAACAGTACCGGCAGGCAATCCGCTGTGAGCACTGCCAGCGGAATTCCCGGCGTGCGAGTCAATGCCGCATCCGCGCGCGGCGGCTCATCCGGCAGTTCATCCAGCAACACGACTTCATTGCCATGCACCTGCTCGAGCCACGCCGGTTCCGCCGGCAATCCAAGCCGGCCTGCCAGCAGGCGGCGGTTCCCTTCAACCGCTTCCGGCTCATCACCGACATGCGAACCCAGGTTGAAACCGCGATATGGCCCGTGGCTCATGCCGCCGCCACGGGTTGTAGCCGCGGCACGCACGTTTGCGGGCATGTCCCAGTTGGGAAGGATGATATCGAGCCGGCTCATCAGGATTTCTCGCCCTGTGCGTCAGCATGGAGCACATCAACCAGGCGCTGCATGTCGGCCGGCAACGGCGCTTCCCAGCTCACGGTTTCGCCACTGGCCGGATGTTCAAGTGTGAGGCGGCGGGCATGCAGTGCCTGGCGCCTGAATTCCTGCAACGCGTGAATGGTTTCCTCAGACGCACCCTTCGGCAACAGCACGCGCCGACCGTAGACGGGGTCGCCGACGATGGGATAGCGCTGGTGCGCAAGGTGTACGCGAATCTGGTGTGTGCGGCCCGTTTCGAGTTGCACGGCCACATGCGTATGGGCGCGGAATTTCTCGATCACCCGGTAGTGCGTAACCGCATGCCGACCACCGGACTGGCGCACGGCCTGGCGCTTGCGGTCGACGGGATGACGCCCGATCGGCACGTCGATGGTGCCGCCCGCAGTCATTACGCCGGCACAGATCGCCTCGTACTCGCGCTTTACCGTGCGTTCGGCGAGCTGCGCGACGAGCGACGTATGTGCGGCCAGGGTCTTCGCCACGACCAGCAACCCCGTAGTGTCCTTGTCGAGACGATGCACCAGGCCCGCGCGTGGAACATCCGACAATGAGGAACAATGGTGCAACAACGCGTTCTGAAGGGTCGCATCCGGATTGCCCGCGCCGGGATGAACAACCAGCCCGGCGGGCTTGTTGATCACGAGCAGGTGGTCGTCCTCGAAGACGATATCGAGCGGCAGGGGCTGCGCTTCCACGCCCACCTGCCGTTCCAGCTGGACGTCAACAACCCAGTGTTCTCCGCCATTTACGGCATCTCGCGGCCGTGGCTTGCGGCCTTCCAGCAGGATCCCGCCCGACTTGATCCATTCCTTGATCTTCGACCGCGAGTAGTCAGGGAGCAGGCCAGCCAGGGCCTGGTCGAGCCGCTGGCCTGCACATTCGAGGGGAATCTCGCCCTCGTGGAACACTCGTTGTCCTGGCTGTGCCGCCATGCTGCCTCCCGTTGGCACCCTGCAATCCGGTATACTGCGCGACTTTCGCGAGACACACATCTTAACAGCTGGGAGCCCGGCAACATGAAACGCGTCTCCAGGACACTGCTTCCGATTCTGGCCAGCCTCGCCCTGCTGGCTGGTTGTTCAACAAGTGGCGAAATCGGTACCGGCCTGCCTGTGGAAGAGCTTTACACCACTGCCCGCATAAGCATGGAAGGCGGGAATGCGCAGCGCGCAGAGGATTACTACAACCGGATCATGTCGCGGTATCCGTTCACGGCATACTCGACCCAGGCTCACCTGGACATCCTCTACGTCTACCTGCAGATGAACGATCCGGATTCGCTGGTCGAGGAAGCGGACCGCTTCGTCCGTGAAAACCCGCGACATCCGAATGTCGACTACGTCTACTACATGCGCGCGCTGGCGTATTACCCCGTGTTGCCGAACCCGCTGGAAAACTGGTTTGACGTCGACCTTGCCCAGCGAGATATCAGCAATGCGGAAAAGGCATTCGCGTTCTTCACGCAGCTGGCTGCGCGCTTCCCGCAAAGCCGCTACACGGCCGATGCCAAGCTGCGCATGATCGAATTGAAGAACCGCATCGCACGACACGAAATGCATGTTGCCGACTACTACCTGCGCCGTGGTGCCTGGGTTTCGGCATTGCGTCGCGCGGAACGGGTGATGCGCGACTTCAGCGAGACCCCTGCGGCGGTTGATGCACTGGTCGTCATGGAAAAGGCCTACACGGAACTCGACCTGCCTGAGCTCGCGGAAACACCGCGACGTATTCTCGCCATGAACCCGGACCGCATCCCGGTGATCATCGAGCGCGAAGCGGCCGAAGACTGAATCCCTGCAGGTCAAACAATGAAAAAGGCGCCCATGAGGCGCCTTTTTCATTACTACATCATGTCGGACTTGCCCGGCTAACTAGTCTTCCCAGGTATGCACGTAGCCTGACGTGATCGGGTAACGACGTTCCCGGCCAAACGCACGACGCGAGATCTTCACGCCCGGCGGTGCCTGGCGTCGCTTGTACTCGTTCCGCTGCACCATCCGCACGACACGCTCGACGATCTCGCGATTGAATCCTTTTGCCACGACGGTCTCGAAGCTGAGGTCTTCCTCGACGTAGGCTTCGAGAATTGCGTCCAGAAGGCCATAGGGAGGCAGCGAATCCGAATCCTTCTGGTCCGCACGCAGCTCCGCCGACGGTTCGCGTTCGATGACCACATCCGGAATTGCCGGCCCAAGCGTGTTGCGGTATTTCGCCAGTCGATACACCAGCGTCTTTGCCACATCCTTCAGCGGCGCAAAACCGCCCGCCATGTCGCCATACAGCGTTGCGTAACCCACCGCCATCTCCGACTTGTTCCCCGTCGTCAGCAACAGGCGGCCGGTCTTGTTAGACATCGCCATGAGGATCACACCGCGACAACGCGCCTGGATATTCTCCTCGGTCGTGTCAGGTGGCAGGCCTTCGAATACCGGTGCAAGGAGGTCATTGAACGCCGCGACCGGCTTTTCTATCGGCAGGTTCCGGTATTCGACACCCAGTATCTGTGCCTGGCGTTCGGCTTCCGCCGTGCTGACATCGCTGGTGAATTCCGTCGGCATCATGATCGCCGTGACATTCTCGGCACCCAGCGCATCGACGGCCACGGCAAGCGTCAGCGCCGAATCGATACCTCCGGAAAGTCCCAGCACGGCGCCGGGGAAACCGTTCTTCTGCACGTAATCGCGCGTACCCATCACCAGCGCCTTGTAGACGCTTTCCTCGATGCTCGCTTCGCGGTGAACCTCGCCGGGCTCCACATCCACGATCCCTTCCAGCGAACCGACGCGCACCGAATAGAGACCTTCCTCGAAGGCCGGTGCACGCAGCGCGGCTCGTCCCGCACGTGACATCGCAATCGAACCACCGTCGAAGACCAGCTCGTCCTGGCCGCCGACCAGGTTAACGTAAACGATCGGCAGGGCCGCTTCATCGACGCGTCGCGCCAGCACGCTTTCTTCGCGCTCGATCTGCTTGCCCAGCGCAAACGGCGAGGCGGAAATATTCACGAGCAGTTCGGCGCCGGCCTGCTGGTTCTGCTTCGCGACACCGGCTTCCCACAGGTCTTCGCAGATCGTCAGGCCGATCGGGATGCCCTTGAACTCGACAACGCACGGCGCATCACCCGGCTGGAAATAGCGCTTCTCGTCGAACACGCCGTAATTCGGCAACAGCTGCTTGCGGTAACGCTCGACCACTTCGCCATTCGCCAGCAGCAACGCGGTGTTGTACATGCGACCGCCCGAGTATTCCGGTGCACCGATGATCACACCGACCGTACTCGGCAGGCGTCGCAACAATCGCTCGATTGCCGCGTTGATCTGGTCACGCAGGCCACCATGGTGCAGCAGGTCTTCCGGCGGGTAACCGGTCAATGTCAGCTCGGGAAACAGCACCAGCTCGCCGCCAAGCTGCACTGCGCGCTCGACGTTTTCCAAGATCATCTCCACGTTGCCGGCCACATCGCCGACCACGGGATTCACCTGCGCCATGATGATGTTCAGCGTCTTGTTCATTGTGTTTCCTTGATCCGACGAATTAAGCCGGCGAGACGAGATGGAGCCTATTGTCGCAAAAAAAATCCCCGCTTTTGCGGGGATTTTTCATCAAGCGATGTCGACGGCCTTACAGCCGCGCCAGCCGATATCAGCCGGCGAGCTTGGCGTGAATCGCATCGCCGAGTTCGGCCGGCGAACGCACGGTGGTGACACCGGCGGCTTCCAGCGCGGCAAACTTCTCGTCGGCCGTGCCCTTGCCACCCGAGATGATCGCACCGGCGTGGCCCATGCGCTTGCCCGGAGGCGCGGTAACACCCGCGATGTAGGCAACCACCGGCTTGGTGACGTTCGACTTGATGAATTCGGCAGCCGCCTCTTCATCGGTACCGCCGATTTCGCCGACCATGATGATGCCTTCGGTCTGCGGGTCCTTCTCGAAGAGCTCGATCACCTCGATGAAGTTCAGGCCACGGACCGGGTCACCGCCGATGCCCACGCAGGTGGACTGACCAAGACCGTTGTTCGTGGTCTGGTGCACGGCTTCATAGGTCAGCGTGCCGGAACGCGACACGATGCCGACCTTGCCCGGCTTGTGGATGTGGCCCGGCATGATGCCGATCTTGCACTCGCCCGGCGTGATCACGCCCGGGCAGTTCGGG
>JAWWBT010000099.1:0-9202 GCA_033720815.1 Gammaproteobacteria bacterium
CGCTCGTGGTGATGCAGCACGATATCCAGCGCCTCATCGGGAATCTGCTGGGTCAGCTTCAACACTGAATGACCGTCGCGCGGGTGTTTCTGCACGACCCGATATTCCTTGTCGGTCAGTGCGCCAGGCTTTTCCAGGATGGCCACGGGTGTTCGCGCAAAACCGATGTCATGCAGCAGGGCGCCAAGGCCAACCACCTGCATCTGGTCATGCGAATAGCCGAGATGACGGGCAAAAGCCACCGCGAGGATGGAGGTGTTGAGGCAATGCGCCGCGGCTTCTTCGGTGCGGTTGCGCAGGCTGGTCAGCCACAGCGCAGTATTCACGTTATTGGTGATGGTGGTGACGAGGTCCGAAACCACTGCCTTTGCATCGTCGGTATCGATGCTCTTGCCGAGACGTGCGTCATCGAAGAAACGAATGACCGAGCCGGTCGACTTCTTGAAGGTCTGCACGGCGCGCTTGATGTTGGTTCGGAAGCTTTCGACCGTGCTGCCGCGAGCATCTGCCGAGGGCTCAGCCCGCTCTGCCCTTTCGGCCTGCCCGTTGCCGGATGCCGCCTCTCGCGCCGCCTGCGGATCAGCGGACTTCTCGTCATCAATGAAGACGTAATTGCAGGTTTCCCTGAGAGCCTCAAGATCGCTTTCGTTATCAAGCACGAACCCCTGGAAAAGAAACGGGCTTTCGAGCCACGGTCGGTCGAGTTCAGCTACGTACATTCCGAGCTGGACATCGGCAACGTCGATCTTGAGTCGCATTCGCGCTCCTGCTTACATCAAACGGGGTATTAGTCCCACCAAGTATAACCACGACGGCCCGGTATGTGTGAACCGGCAAGCCATGACCCGAATCGCGACAAACCAGGTACCGGAAAAACAAAAAGCCCGCTCGATGAGCGGGCTTCCTGAAAGGATGGCGTCCCCAAGGGGATTCGAACCCCTGTCGCCGCCGTGAAAGGGCGGTGTCCTAGGCCTCTAGACGATGGGGACGCTGAAAAGCGTCGATGTGAATGGAAAAATCGGCCTGGTCCATTCACTCAATTTCTTGGTGGAGCTAGGCGGGATCGAACCGCCGACCTCCTGCATGCCATGCAGGCGCTCTCCCAGCTGAGCTATAGCCCCCGAAAGAGGAGCGCGAATTCTGAGCGAATATCCCTACCCTGTCAAGACCTCGGCGGCCGCAAAATGGCGCTTCCCGGTCGTTTGGATAATTTCGCAGCAATTCGGCGACGCAATGACGTGCAAGCCCTCACCCCACCGCTTCTCGCACATCGGCAGGCGGCTCCGCAGGATCGTCGCGGAGGCTTGGCGCGAGCCAGCGCGCGGCCTCATCCACCGACATGCCCTTGCGCCGGGCATAGTCTTCCAGCTGGTCGCGGCCGATTGCGCCGACACCGAAATAGCGTGAATCCGGGTGACTGAAATAGAAACCACTGACCGACGGCGCCGGCGTCATGGCGTAGGACTCTGTCAGGCGCATCCCGGTCGCGGCCTCGATATCCAGCCAGTCCCAGAGCTCGCCTTTCTCCGTGTGTTCCGGGCATGCAGGATACCCGGGCGCCGGGCGGATCCCGCGATACTTCTCACGAATCAGCGCGGTATTGTCGAGGCCTTCGCCCGCGGCATAGCCCCAGAGTTCGCGCCGAACCTTCGCGTGCAACCACTCGGCTGCCGCCTCGGCAAGCCGGTCGGCCAGCGCCTGGAGGAGGATGGCGTCGTAGTCTTCATTGTCCGCCTTCAGTTTCGCGGCAATCTGGTCGGCCTCAGGCCCCGCCGTAACCGCAAAACCACCGAACCAGTCTTCATCCGAAGAAATGAAATCCGCCAGGCACAGGTTCGGCTTGCCTGCCGGACGCTCTGACTGCTGGCGCAGGAAACGGAATACCCGCTCGACACCGCCGCTGCTATCCAGCACGGCAATATCATCAAGGCCGTCACGTCGCGCCGGAAGGATGCCGACCACACCACGCGGTCGCAGCCAGCGCTCCTGTTCGATGCGATCGAGCATCGCGTTCGCATCGCTCAGCAGGCTGTAGGCCGCCTCACCTTTCTCCGGGTCATCGAGAATCTTCGGGTATGAACCCTTCAGCTCCCAGGTATGAAAAAACGGCGTCCAGTCGATGTACTCGCGCAGTTCGCTGACGGGGATATCGTCAAACACATGACGACCCGGATGTTCGGGCGTCGGTGGTGTGTAGTCCTGCCAATCCAGCTGCAGTGCATTCTTCCTTGCCGACTCGATGTCCAGCAGTGCTGCGACCGGCTTTCGTTTCGCGTGGCGTTCACGCACTGCGGCGTGTTCGGTATCGAGTTCCGCACCTGCCTTTTCATCACCGAGCAGTCGAGCAACAGCATGTACCGAACGCGAGGCATCCTTCACCCAGTGAACCGGGCCGGAATAGGCTGGATCAATCTTCACTGCGGTGTGGCTCGGCGATGTCGTCGCACCACCGATCATCAATGGAATAGCGAAACCGCGACGTTCCATTTCTGCCGCAACATTCACCATTTCGTCCAGCGATGGCGTAATCAGGCCGCTAAGGCCGACGATATCGACCTCTTGTTCGATGGCGGTGTCGAGGATCTTCTGCATCGGCACCATCACGCCGAGGTTGATGACTTCATAGTTGTTGCACTGGAGCACGACGTCGACGATGTTCTTGCCGATGTCGTGCACATCGCCCTTCACCGTCGCGAGCAGGATCTTTCCTTTCGCGCGAGTATCTCCCGCCTTTTCCTTTTCTGCCTCGATATACGGGATCAGCCAGGCGACTGCCTTCTTCATCACGCGCGCGGATTTCACAACCTGGGGCAGGAACATCTTGCCGGCACCGAACAGGTCGCCGACCACGTTCATGCCATCCATCAGTGGCCCTTCAATGACGTGTATGGGCTTGTCTGCCTGCTGTCTTGCCTCCTCGACATCTTCTTCGACGTAATCGGCAATGCCATGTACCAATGCATGCTCCAGGCGCTTTTCCACTGGTGCCTCTCGCCACGCCAGGCGATCACCCTCTTCCTGCTGTTGCGAAGTGAACCGGTCCGCAACGTCCACCAGGCGCTCGGTGCTATCAGCACGACGATTCAGGATCACGTCCTCGACGCGCTCGCGCAGGTCCGTCTCGATATCCTCGTATACCGCAAGCTGGCCGGCATTCACGATCGCCATGCTCAGGCCATTACGAATGGCGTGATAGAGAAAGACGGAATGCATTGCCTCGCGAACCGGGTCATTACCCCGGAAGGAGAACGACACGTTGGAAAGCCCGCCGCTGGTCAGTGCGTGCGGACACTCGCGGCGAATGTCGCCAACGGCTTCGATATAGGCATTGGCGTAATCATTGTGTTCCTCGATACCGGTGGCCACCGCGAAGATGTTCGGATCGAAGATGATGTCTTCCGGCGGGAAGCCGATGCCGGTCAACAGGCCGTAGGCTCGCTTGCAGATCCTCACTTTCTCTTCACGCGACTCGGCCTGTCCGTGCTCGTCGAACGCCATGACCACGACCGCGGCACCGTAATGCAGGACCTTGCGTGCGTGATCAAGGAATTCGCCTTCACCTTCCTTCAGCGAAATCGAATTGACCACGCCCTTGCCCTGGATACATTTCAGGCCGGCTTCAATGATTTCCCAGCGCGATGAATCAATCATCACCGGCACACGTGCAATATCCGGCTCGGCAGCGATGAGGTTGAGGAATTTACGCATCGCTTCGACACCGTCGAGCATGCCGTCATCCATGTTCACGTCGATCATTTGCGCGCCATTCTCGACCTGCTGGCGCGCCACCTCGACGGCCGTATCGTAGTCACCTGCCTCGATGAGCTTGCGGAACCTGGCCGAACCAGTCACGTTCGTGCGTTCGCCAATATTGACGAACAATGAATCGTCATCGATGTTCAGCGCCTCGAGGCCGGACAGGCGCGTCTTCACCGACAACGCAGGTATGCTTCGTGGTGCCTTACCGGCGACCGCATTCACGATCTGTCGCATGTGCTCCGGTTCGGTGCCACAACAGCCGCCGATGATATTGATCAGTCCGGCGTCGGCCCATTCAGCGAGCTGCCCTGCCATCTTTTCCGGTGATTCATCGTAGTCGCCGAACTCGTTCGGCAATCCCGCATTCGGATGCGCACTGACGTGGCAATCGGCAATGCGCGCAAGCTCTGCAACATACGGACGCAACTGCTCCGCACCGAGCGCGCAATTCAGCCCTATGGAAAGTGGCTTCGCGTGTCGCACGGAATTCCAGAACGCCTCGGGCGTCTGGCCGGACAGCGTTCGACCGGAGGCATCGGTGATCGTTGCGGAAATCATGACCGGCACGCGCTCGCCACGCTCGCCGAAGACCTGCTCGATAGCGTAAAGCGCCGCCTTGCAGTTCAAGGTATCGAATACCGTTTCGACCATCAGCAGGTCGCTGCCGCCTTCGAGCAGCGCCGTGGCCGACTCACGGTAATCCGCCACCAACGTATCAAAGTCGATTTTCCGGATACCCGGGTTGTTTACATCGGGCGATAGTGACGCGGTCTGGTTGGTCGGGCCCAGCACGCCGCAGACGAATCGCGGCCTGTCCGGCGTCTTCGCCGTCCACGCATCCGCTGCCTCTCGCGCAATGCGCGCCGACTCGAAGTTGATCTCGGCGGTGAATTCCTCGGTGGCGTAATCGCGTTGCGAAGTACGCGTCGAATTGAAGGAATTCGTTTCTATGATGTCGCAACCGGCGGCAAGGTAATCCTCGTGGATTTTCCTGACCATGTCCGGCTGCGTCAGGCACAGCAAGTCGTTATTTCCCTTCAGGTCGTGCGAATGATCCGCGAACCGTTCACCACGAAACTCCTGTTCGGACAGATTCAGCCGCTGGATCATGGTGCCGGTAGCACCATCCAGTACAAGGATGCGCTGTTGAAGCAGCGATCGAAGCTCAGGCATGCGTAGCGAGTTCCTGGCCGTATCGTTGCGGAAGCCTGGCAGCATGAGGACGCAAGCCCAACATGCGGCAGATACAGGATGTCAGCTCGGCACGATTCAGCGTGTAGAAATGGAAATCCTGCACGCCTTCCAGCGCCAGCGCATGGCATAACTCGACAGCAACACTCGCGGCAACCAGCTGCCGCGTTTCCGGCTCATCATCGAGTCCGGCGAACAACCTTTCCAGCCATACCGGAACCGCCGCGCCACACATCTCGCTGAATTTCACGACCGTGCCGAAATTCGTCACTGGGAGGATGCCGGGAACCAATGGCGCGTCGATGCCCGCTGCCGCAGCGCGATCACGAAAGCGAAGAAAGCTTTCCACATCAAAGAAATACTGCGTGATTGCACGCGAGGCACCCGAGTCGATCTTGCGTTTCAGGTTGTCGATATCCGCCTGCGGATCCGTCGCATCCGGATGCACCTCCGGATGACAGGCAACACTGATATCGAAATCGGCGATCGATTTCAGGTCGGCCACCAGCTCGGCGGCGTTCCGATAACCCTTCGGGTGCGGCTGGAAGTTCCGCCCGTCTGGCGGGTCGCCGCGCAGTGCCACCAGGCTGCGGATACCGTTTTCCCAGTAATCCTCGGCGATCGCACGGATCTCGTCGCGGGAGGCATTCACGCAGGTCAGGTGCGCCGTGGGTTCCAGGTCCGTTTCCGAACGAATACGGCAAACGGTGCGATGCGTGCGCTCACGCGTCGAACCGCCCGCACCGTAAGTCACGGAAACGAACTCGGGGTAGAAAGGCGCCAGTCGCTCGATGGATTGCCAAAGCGTCCGTTCCATCTTCTCCGTCTTCGGGGGGAAGAACTCGAAGGAGACGTTCGGAACAGGCAGTGCGGCAAACCGCGCTGGCGAAGCGGCCGGAATGCTTCCGGCCAGGGGGGATTCAATATCGATACGGCCCATGTGGCCTCCAACGCTTTACAGTATTCCACTCCCTGCAAGGAGTGCCGCCCTGAAGTTGTCACTTAAACGGCGGTGATCGGAAGCGCTGGATTGTTTCAGGCGGGCATGAAAAAACCCGTTCCAGCCAGCGTTTCCACGAAGGCCAAAACAGGTTTCTCGGAAGACCCGCTTTAGCCGTATTTATAGAGCGCCCGCAAGCTGTGCATCAAATCGGCGCTTGGTTCCAGTGTATGACAACGGATAGCGATGTCAACCATCGCAGCCAGCTGCGCAGCTGGAGCGTAACAAGCGTAGCCAGGACAAGGCGCTTTTCGCGGCGGACGCGGAGCGTACACGAAGTACGTGAGCACTCCGCCGCGAAAAGCAACGCCGTCATGGCAAGCGCAGTAGCTCCCGCTATTTCTCGTAGGCCGTGTGGTCGGCGATATGCTTGATCGCTGTATCAATCCGCTCCAGCGTCTTGTCCTTACCGAGCAGCTCCAGGGTGGCGTCGATCGGCGGTGAAATACCCTTGCCTGCCACCGCGACACGGATCGGCTGTGCGACCTTGCCGAGCTTGAGATCAAGCTTCTCACCCGTCGCGATCACGACCTCGTGGATCTTCTCGGCCTGCCAATCGTCGAGTTCTGCCAGCGAATCACGAACGGCCTGCAGCGGCTCGACGGCATCGGGCTTCAGCACCTTGCGTGCGGCCTTTTCGTCGTACTCCGCGAAATCCTCGTAGAAAAAGCGGCTGTTTTCCGCCATCTCCACGAAGGTCTTGGCACGCTCCTGGTTTGCCTTCACGACGCCAGCCAGCGAGGGGCCGTTCGCAGTGTCCACGCCCATCTGCTCGAAGTGCCACTGGAGTTCCTCGGCCAGCACTTCAGCATCACCTTCCTTGATGTAGTGCTGGTTCAGCCATTCCAGCTTCGACGGGTTGATCGCCGAGGCCGAGTGGTTCACATCGGCAATGTCGAAGAGCTTCACCATCTCCTCGGTGGAGAAGATTTCCTGGTCGCCATGCGCCCAGCCCAGGCGCACAAGGTAATTGCGAACGGCTTCCGGCAGGAAACCTTCCTTGCGGTATTCCATCACCGACACGGCGCCGTGGCGCTTCGACAGCTTGGCGCCGTCCGGACCCAGGATCATAGGCAGGTGCGCAAACTGCGGCGGCTCCTTGCCAAGCGCCTTGAAGATGTTGATCTGGCGCGGGGTGTTGTTCAGGTGGTCGTCACCGCGAATCACATGGGTGATTTCCATGTCCATGTCGTCGACAACAACCGTGAAGTTGTAGGTCGGCGTGCCATCCGAACGTGCGATGATCAGGTCATCCAGCTCGGTATTGTTGTAGGTCACCTTGCCGCGCACGTGATCCTCGATCACCACGGCGCCTTCCTGCGGGTTGCGGAATCTCACCACGGGATCCACGCCCTCGCGCGGTTCCTTGCGATCGCGGCAGCGGCCGTCATAGCGCGGCTTTTCCTTGTTCGCCATCTGCTCGGCGCGGCGCTCATCCAGCTCTTCCTTGGTGCAGTAGCAGTGGTAGGCCTTGCCCTCGTCCAGCAGTTTCTGCACGAGTTCCTTGTAACGATCGAAACGCTCGGTCTGGTAGAACGGGCCTTCGTCATGACCCAGCCCCAGCCATTCCATGCCATCCAGGATGGCCTGCACCGCTTCCGGGGTGGAACGCTCGCGGTCGGTGTCCTCGATACGCAGGATGAAATCGCCGTCGTGATGACGGGAATACAGCCAGCAGAACAGCGCGGTGCGTGCGCCGCCAATGTGCAGGTAGCCGGTGGGGCTTGGGGCAAAACGGGTGCGAACGGTCATCGAATAGCCTCGAAATGTCAGAAATTCAGTGACTTGCGTAAGTCCGGAAAGGCGCGAATTCTAGCAGAAGCGGGCCCGCAACGCAGTCCCCGCCGGGGTTGTTGCCTTGCAGAATACGCCGGCTGGGCCATGCTTGAAGACAGTCATCCACTGGAGAGTGAAGCATGAACAATTACAGCATCCTGATTGGACGCATCTTCCTGGCACACATCTTCCTGTTGTCGGGCATCAACAAGATCACCTCATACGAGGCCTCGGCGCAGTACATGGCCTCCGGCGGAGTGCCTGGCGCGCTGTTGCCGGCCGTGATCGCGCTCGAGATTCTCGCCGCCGTGGCCATCATCATCGGGTTCCGCACGAAGTGGGCCTGCTGGGCGCTCGCGGCATTCTCGATCGTCGCCGCCGTGCTGTATCACATGGATTTCGGCAACCAGATGCAGATGATCATGTTCATGAAGAACTTCGCGATTGCCGGCGGCTTCCTGGTACTGGCCGAGCACGGCCCGGGGCCACTCAGCATCGACAAGCGCTGACACGCCCGGAATGTCACCTTGAAGGCGGCCGACTGGCCGCCTTTTTCATTCGCCGAGCAGCGCCTTCAGGTGCAGCGCCACGGAACGGCCCAGGGCCGGCAGCGCGTAACCACCCTCGAGCAACGAAACGATCCGTCCCTTCGCATGCTTCTCGGCGATATCGACAATGTGATCCGTCAGCCAGGTGTAATCTTCGTCGCTGAAACGCAGGTGAGAAATGTCATCTTCGCGATGCCCGTCGAATCCCGCCGAAACCAGGATGAGTTGCGGCTTGAACGCATCGAGCGCAGGCCACAATTCATCATGCCAGGCATGACGCATCTCCTGGCTCGAGGCTCCCGGTGGCAACGCCACGTTATGGATACGTCCCGGTACCGACGGTACATCGCCATCCGGGAACAGGTGGTCTTCGAAACTCGCGAAGATACCTACCTTCTTCTGCTTCGCGAATATCTGGTCCGTGCCGTTACCCCAGTGCGCATCGAAATCCACGATGGCGACACGCTTGACCTTGTACACCTTGATGGCATGGGCGGCGGCAACGGCAATATTGTTGTAGAAGCAGAATCCCATCGCGCGGTTGCTTTCGGCATGGTGTCCCGGCGGTCGAACGCCACAGAAGACACGATCGGTTTCACCGCTCATGACCAGGTCGACGCCCTCTACCGCAGCACCCGCAGCGCGTCGCGCCGCCGCCAGCGTAGCCGGAGATAGCCACGTATCCGGATCGATGGACTTCAGTCCTTCCGATGGCTGCAAGGTTTCCAGCTCATCCAGGTACTGACCGTCATGCACGCGTTCGAGCTGTTCGCGCGTCACTTCCGGCGCATCGCGTTCCACCAGCATGTCGATGACACGCATGGAAATGAGATGGTCGCGAATCGCATCAAGGCGATCCGGCGACTCCGGATGCAACTCTCCCGGGTGGTGCTCGCTGCAATCGGCGTGGCTGATGTAGACGAGACTC
>JAWWBT010000100.1:0-9158 GCA_033720815.1 Gammaproteobacteria bacterium
AAACGGAAGCTGGCAGGATATCGATAACCTGACCCGGCGCCATCTCGAACCGGCCAGTGACGGCCGCGAACAACGCCTCCCTCCAATGTCACGCCAGTTGCTGGCATCCAGCGATATTCATCGCGGCGAGGGGCGCGGCTTCATCTCGCTGCTGGCTGATAAACTCTCTGCCGCGCGCAAGCGGGGCGATTTCGACCAGCTCATGCTGGTCGCGCCGCCGGAGATGCTTGGAGAATTGCGTCGGCGCCTGGATTCGGCGACCTTGCGAAAGCTGATGGGCGTGGAAGAGGCCGACATGGTCGGCTTGCCCGTGAAGGCGACGCAGCGCGAACTGGCGCGGCGCTTCTAGGTTCCTGCCGCCGTTATTTCGCGGTCTTCACGCGGTTCCTGCCTGCACGCTTGGCTGCGTACAAGGCCTCGTCGGCGGACTTGATGGTGCTTTCGGCATCAGCCTTGCCGTCGCGTTCCGCGAGTCCCGCGCTGACCGTGATGTTGATGATCACCGGGTCCGGTTCGATCTCATCCTCACGGCGATCCCGTTGTCGCAATTCGAAGCTGTCACCCGCAATCTTCTCGCGCAGGTCATCCACATGCGGGAACGCCTGCTCGGCGCCCCTGCCAGGAAACAGCACCGTGAACTCCTCGCCACCATAGCGGTAGGCCTTGCCGCCGCCCGAGACGGCGCGTAACCGTGACGCCACCATCCGCAGTACCTGGTCACCGACATCGTGACCGTAGGTATCGTTGAATTTCTTGAAGTGGTCGACATCAACCATCGCCACGGAATACACGCCTTCCAGCTTGCCCATTGCCTCGTCCAGCGCGCGGCGACCGGGCAGTTCGGTCAGCTGGTCCAGGTAGGCAATATTCCAGGATTCCTGGAACCCTGCCACGATCAGCACGAGTGCGCCGACGCTGGTAAACAGCAGCAGTGCACTGGGTTCGGCGTGCGCGGAAAGAGCCAGCAACAGGCAGAAGCCGCTCGCGAAGAGGGCACCGCGTTGCGTGTTCACCAGGGCGTAAAGCCGTGCAAAGGAGAGCATCAGCATGATGCCGAGTGCGACGAGACCGATATCGGGCAAGCCGGTGCGGGCGGGATCAAGGAATTCGGTAACGTCGCTGGCCAGGAGGTTGGCGATCCCGGTCAACGGAATGGCCAGGGTAAGAATGACCAGTATGCCTTCCACGGCAACAACGCCGAACATCGTTGCGTGCGCGCCGGGATGGCTGCCACGGTCCGGAAGAATGTGAGACATCAGGTGATTGATCGGTGCCAGTATGGCTATCCAGGCCAGTGCCGCCGTGCGCTCGCCACCATCCAGTTCAGGCAACAACCAGCTCACCAGCGCGTAGGCGAGCAGCAGGTTGCCGGTCGCCGCATAAAGGCGCAGTCGATTGAAGCGGAAGGCAATGAACAGGCTGCCACCGAGTAACAGGACGGGCAGGAAGCGCAGCACGCCGAGCTGTGCCGCCGACAGGCTGCTCATGCCGTACTCGAGTAACACCCCGGCCGCGAACAGCAGGAGAGCTGGCAGCAGCAGGATGGAAAACATCGAGAGTAGCGGGTTCAGGAATGACACCGTCTCGCTTCCATAACGCATCATGCGGCCCTTTATATACGGAGTGTCGCGCAAGTGAAAGCACTCGCCTCACGAAATCGCCGATCGATTTACTGCCAGCCTATTTCTGCAGCGGTTTCCGGGCCGGCGATGACCTGTTCGAGTGAGTCGGGGGTTTCAGCATGGCTTTGGCTAACAGGGATTCTGCCACCCATGATTTCGGCAAGTTCTTGTGGCCAGACTGGTGAGCGATCGGGCTCGGCGTAGCCGCGTGGGAATTCTGGCAGGCCTGTGCCCGGATCATACTTGTCGGTCGCGCCCAGCGTGTGCAGCAGCTCGTGCGTCACGATGACCCGGTTCGACCCGCGCATGCGCCGGTCGGCAAATACATGAACGATGCCGACGAAGCCTTTCTGCAGGCCAAGCGAATGTGGCAGGCGTGGGTTCGATTGCGGGTCGTAGTACAGCAGGAACAGCCGGATATCCGGGCGCAGGCCGTCCGGCAACGTATCGTGCTCGTCAGCCCAGTCGCGCAGCGAGAATTGCCACAGGATGCGATCAATAAAGCCGTGCTCCGGCGACGGCAGCGGTGGCATTTCCTGCAGCGGCGAGCCTAGGCGCACCTGCAACAGCTCCTCCCCGGTGGTTCCGAATCGCGCGGCCTCCGTATCGATCCAGTTGGCGATGTCGGTGAAATCGTTCTCGTCCAGGCGGCGAATATGCCGTTCGGCGGCTTCGGAGCCGTCCGCATTGATCGGGTAGACGCCAACCCACAGCGGCTCCTCCCAGTCGGTGGCATTCAGCACGTCGAAGAAGTGGTTCGCGGCAACCACGGCCAGCACCAGCAGGAGCAGGGTGATGCGAATGGCCTTGAAACTCATGCGGGCGCTCTCCGGTTGCGCCACAGGCCGAACAGGCTGATCAGCAGCCAGCAGCCTTCGATAACGGCCGCGGGCAGGTTGAAATCAAAGACCAGCGAGAAAAGGATCAGCGCTGCGCCCAGCGCATTGGCAAACGAGTAGGCCGCGTTTCGCGGGCTCCAGGCACCGGCCTGCAGCAATGCATAGGCAGCGAGGATGAGCGCTACGCCGACCAGGCCCAACGCGTCGGGCAAGCTGAATTCCATGGGTATTCTCCGCCTCCTGCTGGATGTTGCGTCGCGATAATGGCGCAGGAAAATTGATTGCACAAGCTGAGCAGCGCAAAAGCCGCAAGTTCTTGATTCCAAATGTCCTCGACACCCCGTATAATGCGCGCCCAGCCGGCGGTCTGCGCCGGTATTTTTATGCAATTTTGAAATTTCGAGGCCCAAGACGGCCGGGAAGCAGCATGATCGAGAATCTTCGCAATATCGCCATCATCGCCCACGTCGACCATGGCAAGACCACCCTGGTGGACCGCCTGCTGTCGCAGTCCGGTACGCTGGACGCTCGCGCCGAGGTCCAGGACCGCGTCATGGACTCGAACGACATCGAGCGCGAGCGCGGCATCACCATTCTCGCCAAGAACACGGCGATCAAGTGGCAACGCGCAGATGGCACGGATTTCCGCTTCAACATCATCGACACCCCGGGGCACGCCGACTTCGGCGGCGAAGTGGAGCGCGTGCTTTCCATGGCCGATGCGGTGCTGCTGCTGGTCGATGCGGTTGACGGCCCGATGCCGCAGACACGTTTCGTTACGCAGAAGGCGTTTGCGCACGGCCTCAAGCCGATCGTGGTCATCAACAAGATCGACCGCGATGGTGCGCGCCCGGACTGGGTGCTGACGCAGACCTTCGACCTGTTCGATCGCCTCGGTGCAACAGACGACCAGCTGGATTTCCCCGTGATCTACGCCTCGGCGCTGGGTGGCTATGCGGGTGAGACCGACGACGTGCGTGAAGGCGACATGACGCCGCTGTTCAACGCCATCGTCGATTACTGCCCGCCGCCGGAAGTGAACAGCGACGGCCCGTTGCAGATGCAGGTGTCGCAGCTGGATTATTCCAGCTACGTCGGCGCCATCGGCATCGGCCGCATCAAGCGCGGCACGCTGAAGGCAAATTCGCAGGTGACGGTCGTTGATCGTCACGGCAAGAAGCGCAACGAGCGCATCCTGCAGATATTCGGTTTCCTGGGTCTTGATCGCATCGAGGTCGAGAGCGCGAATGCGGGCGATATCGTTGCCGTGACCGGCATTTCGCGACCGCTGATTTCGGACACCATCTGCGCGCCGACGCATCCGGAAGCGATGCCGCCGCTGACGGTCGACGAACCGACGATCTCGATGGTCTTTGAAACCAATACCTCGCCGTTTGCAGGCCGTGAAGGCAAGTTCGTCACCAGCCGCCAGCTGGGCGAGCGTTTCGAACGCGAGCTGCTGTCGAACGTTGCCTTGCGCGTGGAAGATACCGGCAACCCGGACAAGTTCCTCGTCTCCGGCCGTGGCGAGCTGCATCTTTCCATCCTGATGGAAAACATGCGCCGTGAAGGCTACGAGCTGGCCGTGTCACGCCCGCAGGTCATCACGAAGATGATCGACGGCGTCGAGCAGGAACCGGTCGAAGCCGTGACGATCGACATCGAGGAACGCCACCAGGGCGCGCTGATGGAAGCCATGGGCGAACGCGGCGGCGAGCTCACCGACATGAACCCGGACGGCAAGGGTCGCGTACGCATCGACTACAAGGTGCCGTCGCGCGGGCTGATCGGTTTCCAGACCGTCTTCAAGACGATGACATCGGGCACCGGCCTGCTGCATCACGTTTTCGATCATTATGACGTGGTGAAGGTCGACTCCGTGCAGGCGCGCCACAACGGCGTGATGATTGCGAACGGCACCGGCAAGGCCGTCGGTTTTGCCCTGTTCAACTTGCAGGAACGCGGTCGCATGATGGTCGATCCGGGCGATGACGTGTACGAAGGCCAGATCGTCGGCATTCATTCGCGCGACAACGACCTGACCGTCAACGTGCAGAAGGCCAAGCAGCTGACCAACGTGCGTGCTTCGGGCAAGGACGATGCCATCCTGCTGACGCCGCCGGAACGCTTCTCGCTGGAACAGGCGCTGGCCTTCATCAACGATGACGAGCTGATGGAAGTCACGCCGGAATCGCTGCGCCTGCGCAAGCGTCACCTCAAGGAACATGAGCGCAAGTCGGCTTCCCGCAAGGCTGGCTGATTTGACCGCGTTCACGAAAAAGGCCGCTGCTTCCGCAGCGGCCTTTTTTATGCACATTGCGTCATGGCAGTGCTGCAACGGTTACAGTAGGGTCAAGGAATTACCTGCTTCCCAGAAGGAGATTGCCATGCGCAAGCTACTTACCCTGTTCGGTGTCCAGCTCCTGTTAACCGCTGCAGTAATCCTGCCCACCGCCGACGCTGGTGTAGTCACGACCGGTGAATATCTCGACGCGTCAGAGGTCGCCGAGGCGCGGGCCGATATCCAGGCGAATCTCGATCGTGAGGAAGTTCGCGATCGGCTGCTGGAGATGGGCGTGGAACCCGAGGCGCTGGAAGCGCGAGTGGCTGCACTCAGTGACGAGGAAGTCATGCAGATGGCAGCGGAAATGGATGAAATGCCCGCTGGCGCGAACATGAGCCAGACGACGCTCATCCTGCTGATCATCCTGATCGTCATTCTCATCTGATCGACAGGAACACCGGAATCCGGTCACGAAATGGCCGGGTTTCCTGCCGTAGGGCTGAAAAATGCCGCTTTCATCGTGGTTCGGAGCAGGCTCTTGAGCTAAGGTGAAAACATTGCCGTGCAACAAACGAGGAGCTGGTCATGCGAAAAATCCTTGCTGTAATCACCGCTCATATCTTTCTTGGTGCAACGCTGTTCGCGCCGGTTGCGCAAGCAGGCATCGTGACGACGGGCGAATACCTGCAGCAGCAGGAAGTTGCCGAAAAGCGTGCTGAGATCATGGACAAGCTGCAGCGCGAGGAAGTCCGCGCACACCTCACCGACCTTGGCGTTGACGCCACCACGGTCGAGGCACGTGTCGCTGCACTGAGTGATGCCGAGGTCATGCAGATGGCCGCGGAAATGGAAGAAATGCCCGCCGGTGGCGACGCCCTTGGTGTGCTGGTCACTGTCCTGCTCGTTCTCCTGATTCTCGAGCTTCTTGGCGTGACCGACGTGTTCCCGGCGGTTGATAGCGCCTGATGGCAGAGGCATTCAATGCCAATACCACCCGTGGCGACCAGCAGGGTCGTCACGGGTTTTTTCTGCTGTTTGCATTGCTGGTCCTCGCAATGCTGGGTGGCTGCGCGTCAGGCCCACCGAGCTACGACTGGCCCGTACAGTCGAAGGTCGAGGTGCCGACGGAAATCGAGGAAGTCCCTTTCTTTCCGCAGGAGCGTTACCAGTGTGGTCCGGCTGCACTTGCCGGTGTACTGAACTGGAGCGGTGTTGTCACCACGCCGGACGAGCTCTCGCCGTACCTCTACATTCCCGAACGGCAGGGCACCCTGCAGCCCGAATTGCTCGCGCAAAGTCGCCGCCTGGGACGGATTCCCTACGTGATTCCCGCTCACCCGGATGCCTTGCTGCTGGAGCTTGAAGAGCGTCATCCGGTACTGGTCCTGCAGAACAATGGCCTGAGCTGGTACCCGAAATGGCATTACGCCGTCGTCGTTGGCGTCGAGATGGACGAGGACGGCGATGAAAAGGTAGTCCTCCGTTCTGGCGACATGCAGCGTTACCCGCTTGATGCCGACACCTTCATGAATACCTGGCGGCGTAGCAATTACTGGGGTGTCGTCGTCCTGCCACCAACTGACCTGCCGGCGAGTGTCGGTCCCGCATCGGTATTGAGAGCGATCGACGACTTTGCGCGCGTCGGTGAATTCGACGCGGTCATGACCGCGCTGGATGCGGCCGGTGAGCGGTGGCCACGGCATGCAGGTGTGCAGTTCGCACTGGGTAACCATCGTTACGCCGCAGGTGATATCGCGGGTGCCGAGGACCACTATCGCAAGGGGATTGCGGCTGACCCTTCAGCGGCAATGTTGCGTAACAACCTTGCCTGGCTGCTGGCGGAGCAGGGTGAAATCGAGGAAGCGCGCGAGCAACTCGCGTTCGCGAAGCTCGCCAACGACGGTTACGAAGACGATATCGCGCACACCGCTACGTTCGTCGAATGTCGTGCCGAGGGTCTCGCCAATGCGGAATGCCAGTCGAGGCTGGATTCGAGTGGTGAATAGCCGCAGGCTGCGGTCACTTGGTAGAATTCATCCCCACATCCCGAACAGATTCGCACCATGACCACCAACCTTGATCGCCGGGTGTCCATCGCGCCGATGATGGACTGGACGGATCGCTATTACAGGAACTTCATGCGTAGCATGACGCGCCATACCCTGTTGTTCACCGAAATGGTGACTACGGGCGCGATCCTGCACGGAGATCGAGAGCGGCATCTTGGCTTCAACGAAGCCGAGCATCCGGTCGCGGTCCAGCTTGGTGGCTCGGACCCGGAATCGCTCGCGGAAAGCGCCCGCATTGCCGAGGATTTCGGCTACGACGAAATCAACCTGAATGTCGGCTGCCCGAGTGATCGCGTGCAATCCGGCAAGTTCGGCGCGTGCCTGATGAAGGAACCGGAACTGGTCGCGGATTGCATCGCGGCGATGCGCTCGCAGGTCAAGGTGCCGGTTACCGTCAAGACGCGTATTGGCGTGGACGAGCAGGATTCCTATGAATTCCTGCAGCGCTTTGTGGAAACGGTGCATGAAGCAGGTTGCGATGTGTTCACCTTGCACGCACGCAAGGCCTGGTTGAAGGGGCTCAGCCCGAAGGAAAACCGTGAAATCCCGCCGCTGAAATACGACATTGCCGCGAAGATAAAACAGGACTTCCCGCAACTGGAAATCCATCTCAACGGAGGCATCCAGCGCCTTGATGACATGCTTGAACACCTGCAGGTGTTTGATGGTGTGATGATCGGCCGCGAGGCCTATTCAAACCCGTTCCTCTTTGCCGAAATCGATCGTGCGGTGTTCGATGCCGAGCCACTGGTTTCGAGCCGGTTTGAAGCGGTTGACGCCTACAGGCCGTTCATCGAAGCCGAACTCGCGGCGGGCACACCGTTGAAACGCATGACGCGCCATATGCTCGGCCTGTTCCAGGGCGTGCCAGGGGCACGCCAATGGCGCCGCACCTTGAGTGTCGAGGGCGTGAAGCAGGGGGTTGGCATGGAAGTGATCGACAGGGCGCTGGACGCCGTGCGTGATGCCTCTCCCGAAGCTGCCTGACGTTTCTCCAGCCTCCAGGCATGAAAAAGCCCGGCGAAAGCCGGGCTTTTTCGTGAGCAAGTGCGTGTTTCAGTCTTCGCTTTCCTCGACCGGCAGCCGGCCGAAATTCTCGTCACGCATGGCGGCGACGTAGGCCGCTGTCGCATACACCGCTACATTATGGTTCAGGGTGCGAGGGTCAACCTTGTCCAGCGTGTCGTTGTCGGTGTGGTGCAGGTCGAAATACTTCGTCGCATCCTGGCGGATGCTGTATACCGGCACACCGAGTTCCTGGATCGGGCCGATATCGGCACCGCCATATCCACCCATGCCGCCCCAGGCGATCTCACCCTGGTCGACGAGACCTTTTTCAAGCAGTTCGTGCACGGCTGCCAGTGCATCAAGATGATCCGACGCGACATTGCCGCCGAACTTGATCACCTGGCCGTCGCCAAGGTCTGCTTCCATGGCAATGACATGCTGGTCCAGTTCATCGGCATGACGCTTTGCATACGCCTTCCCGCCCGAGAGTCCGAATTCCTCGTTGGCGTACAGCACGACACGCAGCGTGCGACGCGGCGGGGTTTTCAGTTCACCGATCAGTCGCGCGGCTTCAGTGACGATGGCAACACCGGCACCGTCGTCGACTGCGCCTGTTCCGACATCCCAGGAATCGAGGTGCGCACCGAGCAGCACGATTTCACCGTCCTTACCGCTACCAGGGATTTCACCAATGACGTTGGCCGACATCTCGTTCGGCAGGTGACGCGCCGACGAGTTGAGATGGAAGCTGACGTCGCGCCCGCTGTCGAGCTGGCGGTCGAGGAGGTCTGCGTCAGGGTTGGACAGTGCAATGGCGGGAATCTTCTTCACGCCATCTTCGTAACGCATCGTGCCGGTGTGCGCGATGCGGTTCGAGTCGGTACCAACCGAGCGGATCACGAGGGCGACGGCACCGAGCCTTGCAGCTTCTGCCGCGCCGTAAACACGTTTCTGCACGGCCGGGCCGTATCCGCTGGCATCGGCATGGCGTTCCATTTGACTGTTGATGTAGACGATCTTGCCGCGCACCTTCGACGCCGACATTTTCTTCAGCGCTTCCAGGGTATCGACCTGCAATAGCGGGGCAGTGATGCCATCTTCCGGCGTTCCAACACTTCCACCCAGCGAAATCGCTACCAGTTCCTGCGGAAAGGGTTCGACGATTGCGGCATGCAGTTCGCCACGCTCCCAGTGCGGAACCTCGACGGGTTCAGCGCGCACATTCTCGAAACCGAGATTCTTCAACGTGCGCAGTGCCCAGGCCACGGCGGCCTTGTCTCCGTCGGTACCAGCAAAGCGTGGGCCGACCTCGGTGGTCAGCGAGGCGAGGATCTCG
>JAWWBT010000101.1:0-9018 GCA_033720815.1 Gammaproteobacteria bacterium
CCGAAGGGCGAGACGCAGCTGACGCCGGAGGAGAAGCTGCTGAGGGCGATCTTCGGTGAGAAGGCATCGGACGTTAAGGACACGTCGCTGCGCGTTCCGCCCGGCATGGACGGCACGGTGATCGACGTTCGCGTCTTCACCCGTGACGGCATCGAGAAGGACAGCCGTGCGCTGTCGATCGAGCAGGCAGAGCTGGATTCGGTTCGCAAGGACCTGAACGACCAGCGCCGTATCCTCGAGGATGACGTCTACTTCCGTGTCGAGAAGATGCTGGTGGGCAAGGTCGCCGAAGGTGGTCCGAACAAGCTGAAGGCCGGTTCGAAGATCACCAAGGACTACCTCGCCGACATGCCGCGCGACAAGTGGTTCGAGATCCGCCTGCGCAACGATGAAGCGAACGAGCAGCTCGAAAAGATCGGTGCTGCCCTCAAGGAGCAGCACGCCGAGTTCGAGCGTCGTTTCGAAGAGAAGAAGCGCAAGATCACCGCGGGCGACGACCTCGCACCGGGCGTGCTGAAGATGGTCAAGGTCTACCTGGCCGTGAAGCGTCGCGTGCAGCCGGGTGACAAGATGGCCGGCCGTCACGGTAACAAGGGTGTCATCTCGACCATCGTGCCGGTGGAAGACATGCCGTACGACAACAACGGTGAGCCGGTCGATATCGTGCTCAACCCGTTGGGCGTGCCGTCACGCATGAACATCGGCCAGATTCTCGAGACCCATCTTGGCTGGGCCGCGAAGGGCGTCGGTCGCCGTATCGGCGAGATGCTCGACGAGCACACCAAGGTCCAGGAACTGCGCAAGTTCCTCGACAAGGTCTACAACACCTCGGGCAAGAAGGAAGACCTCGACTCCCTGACGGACGAGGACATCCTCGAGCTCTGCAACAACCTCCGCGGCGGCGTGCCGATGGCAACGCCGGTGTTTGACGGCGCGGATGAAAGCGAAATCAAGGGCATGCTGAAGCTGGCAGGCCTGCCGGAGTCGGGTCAGACGACCCTGTTCGACGGTCGCACCGGCGACCCGTTCGAGCGCCCGGTAACGGTCGGCTACATGTACATGCTCAAGCTGAACCACCTGGTGGACGACAAGATGCACGCGCGTTCCACCGGCCCGTACTCGCTCGTTACCCAGCAGCCGCTGGGCGGCAAGGCGCAGTTCGGCGGTCAGCGCTTCGGTGAAATGGAAGTGTGGGCACTCGAGGCCTACGGCGCTTCCTACACCCTGCAGGAAATGCTGACCGTGAAGTCCGACGACGTGAACGGCCGCACCAAGATGTACAAGAACATCGTGGACGGCAATCACAAGATGGAAGCGGGCATGCCGGAATCCTTCAACGTGCTCGTGAAGGAAATCCGCTCGTTGGGCATCAACATGGAACTGGAGCAGGACTGATCGCACAGCGATCAGTCCGGGTTCGGCGAACGAATACACTGAGTCCATGAGGACGGTGAAAAGATGAAAGATCTACTGAAACATCTGAAGCAGCACATCGAGTCCGAGGAGTTTGACGCCATCCGTATCGGCCTGGCGTCCCCGGACATGATCCGGTCGTGGTCTTTCGGCGAAGTGAAGAAGCCGGAAACGATCAACTATCGTACCTTCAAGCCGGAGCGCGATGGCCTTTTCTGCGCCAAGATCTTCGGCCCGGTGAAGGATTACGAGTGCCTGTGCGGCAAGTACAAGCGTCTCAAGCACCGCGGTGTGGTGTGTGAGAAGTGCGGCGTCGAAGTCACGCTGGCCAAGGTGCGTCGTGAGCGCATGGGTCACATTGACCTCGCCTCGCCGGTCGCGCACATCTGGTTCCTCAAGTCGCTGCCGTCCCGCATCGGCCTGATGCTGGACATGACGCTGCGTGAAATCGAGCGTGTGCTCTACTTCGAGGCCTTCGTGGTCGTCGAGCCGGGCATGACGCCGCTGGAACGCGGCCAGCTGCTGTCGGACGAAGCCTACCTCGAAGCCATCGAGGAGCACGGTGACGATTTCGTCGCGAAGATGGGCGCCGAAGCGGTCTTCGACATGCTGACGACCATCGACCTCGACAAGGAAGCCGGCAAGCTTCGCGAGGAAATGTCGGCGACGAATTCCGAATCGAAGATCAAGCGCCTGTCGAAGCGCCTGAAGCTGGTCGAATCGTTCCTGGAATCCGGCAACAAGCCGGAATGGATGATCATGACGGTGCTGCCGGTGCTGCCGCCGGACCTGCGTCCGCTGGTGCCGCTGGACGGTGGTCGTTTCGCGACCTCCGACCTGAACGACCTTTACCGTCGTGTCATCAACCGTAACAACCGCCTGAAGCGCCTGCTCGAGCTGAACGCGCCGGACATCATCGTGCGCAACGAAAAGCGCATGCTGCAGGAATCCGTCGACGCGCTGCTCGACAACGGTCGTCGTGGCCGTGCCATCACCGGCACGAACAAGCGTCCGCTGAAGTCGCTGGCGGACATGATCAAGGGCAAGCAGGGTCGCTTCCGCCAGAACCTGCTCGGCAAGCGCGTCGACTACTCCGGTCGTTCCGTGATTGTCGTGGGTCCGAAGCTGAAGCTGCACCAGTGCGGCCTGCCGAAGAAGATGGCGCTCGAACTGTTCAAGCCGTTCATCTTCTCGAAGCTGATCCGTCTCGGTATTGCCAGCACCATCAAGGCTGCCAAGAAGCTGGTCGAGCGTGAAGAAGCGGAAGTCTGGGATATTCTCGAAGACGTTATTCGCGAGCACCCGGTCATGCTGAACCGTGCGCCGACGCTGCATCGTCTCGGTATCCAGGCTTTCGAGCCGGTGCTGATCGAAGGCAAGGCGATCCAGCTGCACCCGCTGGTCTGCACCGCGTTCAACGCCGACTTCGACGGTGACCAGATGGCCGTGCATGTGCCGCTGTCGCTGGAAGCCCAGCTCGAAGCGCGTGCGCTGATGATGGCGTCGAACAACATCCTGTCGCCGGCAAACGGCGAGCCGATCATCGTGCCGTCGCAGGACGTCGTGCTCGGCCTGTACTGGATGACCCGCGAGCGCATCAACGCCAAGGGTGAAGGCATGGTCTTCTCGGATATTTCCGAAGTGCACCGCGCCTACGAAACCAAGGCCGTCGATATCCAGGCGAAGATCAAGGTTCGCCTGACCGACCGCGTCTACAACGACGACGGCGAAATGGAAGTAACCAACAAGCTGGTCGAGACCACTGTTGGCCGTGCGTTGCTGATGGACGTGTTGCCGGAAGGCCTGTCCTTCGACCTGGTCAACCGTGACCTGAACAAGAAGTCGATTTCCGGCCTGATCAACGCGTGCTATCGCCGTGTTGGCCTGAAGGAAACCGTCGTCTTCGCTGACCAGCTGATGTACACCGGCTTCTCCAATGCGACGAAGGCGGGTGTTTCCATCGGCGTGAACGACATGGAAATCCCGGGCGAGAAGGAAGCCATCCTGACTCGTGCCGAAGCCGAGGTTAAGGAAATCGAAGACCAGTACGCTTCCGGTCTCGTGACCAACGGCGAGCGCTACAACAAGGTTGTCGATATCTGGTCGCGTACCAACGAGCAGGTCGCCAAGGCGATGATGGACAAGCTGGGTTCCGAAGACGTGGTCAACGCCGAAGGCGAGACCGTGCAGCAGGAATCCTTCAACTCCATCTACATGATGGCCGACTCCGGCGCCCGTGGTTCCGCCGCGCAGATCCGCCAGCTGGCCGGTATGCGTGGCCTGATGGCCAAGCCGGACGGTTCCATCATTGAAACGCCGATTACCGCGAACTTCCGCGAGGGCCTGAACGTCCTGCAGTACTTCATCTCGACCCATGGTGCTCGTAAGGGCCTGGCCGATACCGCGCTGAAGACCGCGAACTCCGGTTACCTGACCCGTCGCCTGGTCGACGTGGCGCAGGACCTGGTGGTCACCGAGGTCGATTGCGGCACCGATGCCGGCCTGTACATGAAGCCGCTGGTTGAAGGTGGTGACGTGGTCGAGCCGCTGCGCGAGCGCGTGCTGGGCCGTGTGCTGGGCCAGCCGGTCTACAAGCCGGGCACTGATGACGTGCTGATCGACGAAGGCGTGATGCTCGACGAGCAGATGGTCGAGCTGCTGGAATCGAACCAGATCGACGAAGTGCATGTCCGCTCCGCGATCACCTGTGATACCCGCTACGGCGTCTGCGGCATGTGCTATGGCCGTGACCTGGCGCGTGGACACGTGGTCAACATCGGTGAATCGGTTGGCGTCATCGCCGCCCAGTCCATCGGTGAGCCGGGCACGCAGCTGACGATGCGTACCTTCCATATCGGTGGTGCCGCATCGCGTTCGGCTTCTGTTACCAACGTCGAGATCAAGTCGAAGGGCTCGATCAAGCTGCATAACGTCAAGACCGTGCAGCACGACAAGGGCCACCTGGTCGCCGTGTCCCGTTCCGGTGAAATCGGTGTCATGGATGAATACGGTCGCGAGCGCGAGCGTTACAAGATTCCGTATGGCGCAACGATTACGGTCAAGGAAGGCGATCCGGTCGAACCGGGCCAGGTCGTGGCCGAGTGGGATCCGCATACCCACCCGATCGTGACCGAAGTGGCCGGCAAGCTGGTGTTCGAGGATTTCGTGGAAGGCATTACCGTCAACCGCGAAACCGACGAAATCACCGGCCTGACCTCTATCATCGTCACCGATCCGAAGCAGCGCGGTTCGCAGGGCAAGGACCTGCGTCCCGCCATCAAGCTGATCGATGCCAAGGGCAAGGAAGTCAAGATCGCCGGCACCGATATCCCGGCGCATTACTCCCTGCCGGGCGGCGCGATCATTTCCGTGGACGACGGCGCGCAGGTTGGCGTCGGCGACGTGCTCGCACGTATTCCGCAGGAATCCTCGAAGACCCGCGACATCACCGGTGGCCTGCCGCGTGTTGCCGACCTCTTCGAGGCGCGCAAGCCGAAGGAGCCGGCCATTCTTGCCGAGTACACCGGTACGGTCAGCTTCGGCAAGGACACCAAGGGCAAGCAGCGCATCATCATCACTGACGAAGAAGGCGAGCAGCACGAGACCCTGATTCCGAAGTGGCGCCAGATGACGGTCTTCGAAGGTGAGCATGTCGAGCGTGGCGAGACCATCGCCGACGGCGAGCCGAACCCGCACGACATCCTGCGCCTGCTGGGCGTGACGCACCTTGCGGATTACCTCGTGAAGGAAATCCAGGACGTCTACCGCCTGCAGGGCGTGAAGATCAACGACAAGCACATCGAGGTGATCATTCGCCAGATGCTGCGCAAGGTCGAGGTCATCGAGTCGGGCGAGTCGAAGTTCCTGAAGGGCGAGCAGATCGACATGGCGCGTGCCCAGGAAGTGAACGAGGAACTGCGCGAGGCAAACAAGTCCGAATCGATCGTCGAGCCGATGCTGCTGGGTATTACCAAGGCATCGCTGGCAACCGAATCGTTCTTCTCGGCAGCGTCCTTCCAGGAAACCACCCGTGTCCTCACGGAAGCCGCTACCCGCGGCCTGCGCGACGACCTGCGTGGCCTGAAGGAAAACGTCATCGTTGGCCGCCTGATCCCGGCCGGTACCGGCTTCGTGCATCACGAAGAGCGCCGTCGCCTGCGCGAGCAGGGCGGTGTCCCGGAACTGGGCCTGGGCCAGACCGTGACCGAGCCGGCGCAGCCGGCGCCGGAAGAGGTCGTCCCGGAGGGCGCAGAGCCGGAAAACGAAGACAAGTAAGGCGAAATTTAGGGCCGGACCGGTCGGGTGTTGCTTGACACCTTGCCGGTCTATCCCTAGAATCGTCGGGCTCAAAGTCAGGCCGGCTGATGCCGGCCTGATGCTTCTTGTGGTTTCGCGACCGAACGGGTCCGCAGAACCCGGAGCAAGGTACTGAATTCAGTGGATTTCTTGATTTAAAGAGAGCGCTTAAATGGCAACTACCAACCAGCTCGTCCGCAAGCCGCGCAAGAGCAAGCGAGAGAAGAGCGACGTTCCCGCACTGCAGGGTTCCCCGCAGAAGCGTGGCGTCTGCACCCGCGTGTACACCACGACCCCGAAGAAGCCGAACTCGGCGCTTCGCAAGGTTGCTCGTGTGCGCCTGACCAACGGCTTCGAAGTCTCCAGCTACATCGGCGGCGAAGGCCACAACCTGCAGGAACACTCCGTGGTCCTGATTCGTGGTGGTCGTGTGAAGGACCTGCCGGGTGTTCGTTACCACACGGTTCGCGGCAGTCTTGACTGCGCGGGTGTGAACGAGCGTCGCCAGGGTCGTTCCAAGTACGGCGCCAAGCGTCCCAAGTCCTGATTTACGGGTAATTAGCAATGTCGAGAAGAAACCAGGCTGACAAGCGCGAAATCCTGCCGGATCCGAAGTACGGGTCCGAGCTGCTCGCCAAGTTCATGAACATGATCATGGAAGACGGCAAGAAGTCCGTCGCCGAGCGCATCGTTTACGGTGCCATGGATTTCATCAAGGAAAAGAAGGGTAGCGATGCCCTCGAGGCCCTGAACGAGGGTCTGGACAACGTCCGTCCGATGGTGGAGGTCAAGTCCCGCCGCGTGGGTGGTGCGACCTACCAGGTGCCGGTCGAGGTTCGTCCGGTCCGCCAGACCGCGCTCGCCATGCGCTGGGTCATCGACGCCGCTCGCAAGCGTCCCGAGAAGACCATGGCGCAGCGCCTGGGTGCCGAGCTCGTTGAAGCTTCCGAAAACCGCGGTACCGCGGTGAAGAAGCGCGAAGACGTGCATCGCATGGCAGAAGCCAACAAGGCGTTCTCGCACTTCCGCTGGTAATACCGGCAAATTCACAGATTTCTAGAGGTTATTCATCGTGGCACGCAAGCATCCCCTTGAGCGCTATCGCAACATCGGCATCATGGCTCACATCGATGCCGGTAAGACGACGACGACCGAGCGCATCCTGTTCTACACCGGTGTTTCCCACAAGATGGGTGAGGTGCACGACGGTGCAGCCACCATGGACTGGATGGAGCAGGAGCAGGAGCGTGGTATCACGATTACCTCTGCTGCGACCACCACGTTCTGGCAGGGCATGGACCAGCAGTTCGACCAGTACCGCATCAACATCATCGACACCCCGGGGCACGTGGACTTCACCATTGAAGTCGAACGTTCGCTGCGTGTGCTCGACGGTGCCGTCTGCGTGCTGGACGCGAACGCCGGTGTCGAGCCGCAGACCGAAACGGTCTGGCGCCAGGCCAACAAGTACGGCGTGCCCCGCATGGTGTTCATCAACAAGATGGACAAGATGGGTGCCGACTTCTACCGCTGCGTCAACATGATGAAGGAGCGCCTTGCCACCAACCCGGTGCCGGTGCAGCTCCCGATTGGTGCGGAAGACGAATTCGAAGGCGTGGTCGACCTCGTCAAGATGAAGGCGATCTACTGGAATCAGGAAGACATGGGCATGACCTATGACGCCAAGGAGATTCCGGCAGAGCTGCAGGCCAAGGCCGAGCAGTACCGCGCCGAGATGATCGAAGCGGCGGCGGAAGCCAACGAAGACCTGATGAACAAGTATCTTGAAACCGAGACGCTGACCGACGAGGAAATTCGCAAGGGCCTGCGCATGCGCACGCTGGCGAACGAGATCGTCCTGGTCATGTGCGGCACGGCGTTCAAGAACAAGGGTGTCCAGGCGATGCTCGATAACGTCATCTACTACATGCCGGCCCCGACCGACGTCGAGGCAATTCGCGGCATGCTGGATGATGGCAAGGACACTCCGGCCGAGCGTCATTCCTCTGACGAGGAGCCGTTCTCTGCGCTGGCGTTCAAGATCATGACCGACCCGTTCGTTGGTTCCCTGACCTTCGTGCGCGTCTACTCCGGCGTGCTGAAGTCGGGCGACAGCATCGTGAACTCGGTGAAGGACAAGAAGGAGCGCGTGGGTCGTATCCTGCAGATGCACTCCAACTCCCGCGAGGAGATCAAGGAAGTGCGTGCGGGTGACATCGCTGCGCTCGTCGGCCTTAAGGATGTCACCACGGGTGACACGCTTTGCGACGCCGACAACAAGATCATCCTGGAACGCATGGAATTCCCGGATCCGGTCATCTCTGTGGCCGTCGAGCCGAAGACGAAGTCCGACCAGGAAAAGATGGGTATCGCTCTCGGCAAGCTGGCGCAGGAGGATCCGTCCTTCCGCGTGCGCACCGACGAAGAGTCCGGCCAGACCATCATCTCCGGCATGGGCGAACTTCACCTCGAGATTCTTGTTGACCGCATGAAGCGTGAATTCAAGGTCGAGGCGAACGTCGGCAAGCCGCAGGTTGCTTACCGCGAAACCATTCGCCAGCCGATCGAGCAGGAAGGCAAGTTCGTTCGCCAGTCCGGTGGTCGTGGTCAGTATGGTCACGTGTGGCTCAAGCTCGAGCCGCAGGAGCCGGGTACCGGTTACGAATTCGAGAACAAGATCGTTGGCGGTGTCGTGCCGAAGGAATACATCGGTTCGGTCGACAAGGGTGTCCAGGAAGCGATGCAGAACGGCATCGTGGTCGGTTACCCGGTCGTCGACGTGAAGGTCACGCTGTACGACGGTTCCTACCATGACGTCGACTCCTCGGAGTCCGCGTTCAAGATCGCCGGCTCCATGGCGTTCAAGGAAGGTGCCTCCAAGGCCAAGCCGGTACTCCTCGAGCCGATCATGAAGGTCGAGGTTGTTACGCCGGAAGAGTACATGGGTGACGTGATGGGCGACCTGAACCGTCGCCGCGGCCTGGTGCAGGGCATGGAAGACGTGCCGGCAGGCAAGGTCGTCAAGGCCGAGGTCCCGCTGTCCGAGATGTTCGGTTACTCGACGGACCTCCGTTCGGCCACGCAGGGTCGCGCGACGTACTCGATGTTCTTCGAGAAGTACGCCGAAGCGCCGGCCTCCGTTGCCGAAGAAGTTAAGAAGGCTTCCTAAATTCATCCGAGATTGAAGACAGAGGGTATTTACCGTGTCCAAGGAAAAATTTGAGCGTAAAAAGCCGCACGTGAACGTTGGCACGATTGGTCACGTTGACCATGGCAAGACGACGCTGACGGCGGCGCTGACGAAGGTGA
>JAWWBT010000102.1:0-8985 GCA_033720815.1 Gammaproteobacteria bacterium
AGGCGCCTGGCCAGCGGTGTCATCCGCACGGGCGGCGTGGAGTTCAACCAGCGCCTGCGAATCATCCAGGAAGAAGTTGCAGCGCTGGTGCTGGAGCATGCACCCGATGAGTTCGTGATCGAAAGCGCTTTCGTGCACAAGAATGCATCCAGCGCGCTCAAGCTGGGTCACGCTCGCGCCGCGGCCATTTGTGGCACCTTTGCGGCCGAGTTGCCGATTCACGAATATGCACCGCGCGACATCAAGCAGGCCGTCGTCGGCAAGGGCAGTGCTGAAAAGGAGCAGGTTCAGCACATGATCGGTATCCTGCTGAATCACAAGGACGCGCTGCAGGCAGACGAAGCAGATGCACTTGCCGTCGCCGTGACGCACGCGTTGCGCAGAGACATGAACCAGCGCCTGGGTACCACTGTCCGGCGTAGCCCAAGACGACGGGGAGGCTTTCGCAAATGATCGGATTCCTGCGAGGCAGGATTGCCAGCAAGCAACCGCCACAACTGGTGATTGATGTGAACGGCGTCGGCTATGAAGTTGATGCGCCGATGTCCACGTTCTACGAATTGCCGGAAGTGGGTGAAGAAACCTTCCTGCATACCCACCTCGTGGTGCGCGAAGATGCGCAGCTCCTGTACGGATTCATTTCCGAGGGAGAACGTCGACTGTTCCGTGAACTGATCAAAGTCAGTGGCGTCGGCGCGAAGGTGGCGATCAATATCCTTTCCGGTTCGAGTGTCGAGCAGTTCGCTCGTGCAGTGAACGAAGGCGACGCTGCCGCATTGACTCGCCTGCCGGGTATCGGCAAGAAGACGGCCGAGCGCCTGCTGGTCGAAATGCGCGACCGACTCAAGAAGGAACCGATTACCGGTGTCAGTGCTGTCGGTGGTGCCTTGCCTTCGCAGTCCGCTTCCCCGGCCGATGAGGCATGGGATGCCCTGGTTGCGCTGGGTTACAAGCCGGCCGAGGCAACGAAGATGATTTCTAAGGTTGAAACTGATGGTCTCGCCAGCGAGGTGATCATTCGCCAGGCCCTGCAGTCGACGGTGAAATAAGTGACGAACGAATTCGACATCGATCCGGAAGAACGCATTATCGGTGCGGGCGCGTCTCGCGATGACGAGGCGCTGGATCGGGCGATTCGTCCGAAGCAGCTGGCGGATTATGTCGGCCAGCCTGCCGTGCGCGAGCAGATGGAAATCTTCATCGAGGCAGCGCGTGGGCGCAGCGAAGCGCTGGACCACACGCTGATCTTCGGTCCTCCGGGCCTCGGCAAGACCACGCTGGCTCACATCATTTCAAATGAATTGGGTGTCAACCTGCGACAGACCTCCGGCCCGGTGCTGGAGCGTGCGGGTGACCTGGCGGCACTGCTGACCAATCTCGAAGAAAACGATGTGCTGTTCATCGATGAAATCCATCGCCTCAGCCCGGTGGTCGAGGAAGTCCTTTATCCCGCGATGGAGGATTACCAGATCGACATCATGATCGGTGAAGGACCAGGCGCGCGTTCCGTCAAGCTCGACCTTCCACCGTTTACCCTGGTCGGTGCGACCACCCGTGCCGGCCTGCTGACCTCGCCACTGCGCGACCGCTTCGGCATCGTGCAGCGGCTCGAGTTCTACAACACGAGCGACCTTACCCGTATCGTCAAGCGATCAGGCGAGATCCTGAACCTGTCGATGGAAGACGAGGGCGCCGGCGAGATTGCGGGTCGCTCGCGCGGTACGCCGCGTATCGCCAATCGCCTTTTGCGCCGGGTGCGCGACTTTGCCGAGGTGAAGGCCAATGGCAGTGTCACCGGTACGGTTGCGCGCGAGGCGCTGGACCTGCTGGACGTCGACAAGAACGGTTTCGACCTGATGGACCGCAAGCTGTTGATGGCGATCATCGAGAAATTCGATGGCGGACCGGTCGGAGTCGACAACCTCGCCGCCGCCATTGGCGAGGAGCGGGGCACCATCGAGGATGTGCTCGAGCCTTTCCTTATCCAGCAGGGCTTTCTCAAGCGTACTGCTCGTGGCCGCATGGTGACACGCGCCGCCTACCTCCATTTCGGCCTGCCGGCGCCTCGAAATGCGCTCGGGAACGCCGACCTGTTCGAAGAATGATTCGAATCGTGCAATGATTGTGGCGCCTTGCCCGCGCCGCAACTTTTCATGACATTTCTTGTCATAGTGGACGGGCAGAATCCACTTGACCGAACTGATTCGAACAGGGGACAAGCCGACCATGAGTCAGCCCGACACCTTCAGTATTCCCGTCCGGGTCTACTACGAAGACACCGATGCCGGCGGCGTGGTGTTCTACGCGAATTACCTCAAGTTCATGGAGCGAGCGCGCACGGAATGGTTGCGCTCGATGGGCGTGGAACAGCAGCAACTGATCGAGACCGAAGATGCCCTGTTCGCGATCGTCAACGTGAATATCAATTATCGAAAGCCGGCGAGGCTCGATGATTTGCTGAACGTCACGGTACGAATCGACGATATCGGGCACAGTTCCATCATGTTTCACCAGCAGGTGATCCGCGAGTCCGATAACACGGTTCTCGTTGAAGGCAGCGTCAAGGCCGCCTGTCTCAGTGCATCGAAATTCCGGCCACGCGCCATTCCGTCATTCATCAAGGAAAGGTTTCCGGCATGACCACGAATCTCTCGTTCGTCGAACTCATCGCAAACGCCAGCCTGCTGGTGCAGCTGGTGATGCTCGCCTTGCTGCTCGCATCGGTGGCGTCCTGGAAGGTCATCTTCGACAAGCGTCGCGTGCTCAATGACATGCGAGAGGAAGTCGATCATTTCGAAAAGCGTTTCTGGTCCGGTATCGACCTGTCCTCGCTGTACAAGGAAACGAATGCCGAGAATGCCATCGGCATGTCGAACATCTTCAATGCCGGTTTTCGCGAATACCTGCGCCAGCGCAAGCATGGCGGGGTTGAACCGGAGCGCATTGGTGAAGCCGCACGGCGGGCAATGAATGTCACGCAGCTTCGCGAGATTGATCGCCTTGAACATAACCTCGCATTTCTTGCGACCGTCGGGTCCACCAGTCCCTATGTCGGTCTTTTCGGCACGGTGTGGGGCATCATGAATGCATTCCGTGCGCTGGGTAACGTGCAGCAGGCGACCCTCGCGATGGTGGCCCCGGGAATTGCCGAGGCGCTTATCGCAACGGCGATGGGCCTGTTTGCTGCCATCCCGGCGGTGGTCGCCTATAACCGCTTTGCCGACAAGGTCGAGCGGCTGGAAACCCGTTACGACACCTTCCTGGAGGAGTTCTCTGCAATCCTCCAGCGCAACGCGAACCAGTAGGGAGGCGACGATGGCGAGCCGAAATCGCAAGGGCCGTCGCCTGATGGGCGAAATCAACGTCGTGCCGTATATCGACGTGATGCTCGTCCTGCTGATCATTTTCATGGTGACGGCGCCGTTGCTGACGCAGGGCGTCGAGGTCGAGCTGCCTGAGGCATCGGCAGAAGCGCTGGATACTGAAGAGGAACAGGAACCGATCGTGTTGACCGTCAACACGTCTGGAGAGTTGTTCCTGAACATAGGCGAAAATCCAGAACAGGCATTGCCGCGCAAGACCATCATTGCGCTGGTTTCGTCCGTACTGAAGAACAAGCCACAGACACGCGTAATGGTTCGCGGTGACACGAACGCGAATTACGGAGATGTGGTACGAGGCATGACGGTCCTGCAGGCGGCGGGCGCGCCGAGTGTCGGCCTGATCACGGATTCGCGCGAAATCGACAGGGATTCGGACTGACATCATGCCGGTGCGGTTCCAGAGCCTGCTTGCCTGGCTGAAGTCGATTATCGTGCACGTCGCGATTGCAGCGGCTTTCGTCGTGACCATCGAGGCAACTGCTCCAGATCAGCAGCAGGCAGCGGTCGAGACGATCAAGGCCACCGTGATCGACCAGGCACAGATCGACAAGGTGCGAGAAGCACGCGAAGCGGAAGAACGTCGTCGCCGCGAAGCCGAAGAGCAACGCCGACGCGAGGCTGAAGCAGAGCGCCGCCGCCAGGCCGAACTGGAGCAGCAACGCAAGCAAGAGGCCGAGCGCCAGCGCCAGGCGGAACTCGAGGCGCAACGGAAGGCTGAAGCTGAAGCCCAACGAAAGGCCGAAGAGGAAGCGCGCCGCAAGGCTGAAGCCGAGGCGAAGCGAAAGGCTGAAGAAGAAGCACGCCGCAAGGCCGAAGCTGAAGCGAAGCGGAAGGCCGAGGAAGAAGCGCGCGCGCGGCGTGAGGCAGAGCTGGAAGCGGCGATGCAGGCGGAACAGCAGCGCATCGAGGCGATCCAGGCCGGCAAGCTTGCACAATACCAGGCGCTGATTCGCCAGAAGGTCGAGCGGAACTGGGTCGCGCCGGTGCAGCTGGATGAAGAATACTATTGTGAATTACGGGTCCGGCAGATTCCCGGCGGCGAAGTCGTCGGCGTATCCGTGGTGAAATGTGATGACGACAGGTTGGCGCGTTCGCTCGAGACAGCAGTCTTGAAGTCATCGCCGTTGCCACCGCCGCCGGATAGCAGCCTGTTTGATCGCAACATACGCTTGGTGTTCGAGCCGGAAGGCAACGGACAATGACGGGAGGATTCATGTTCAGGAATGCCGGTTTGCTGATCCTGTTGCTGGCAGTGGCATTGCCGGTACAGGCTGATATCACGGTCAAGGTCACGAAGGGCCTGGGTGACGCCCAGCCGATTGCGATCGTGCCTTTCGAGTTCGAAGCAGGCGAAGGCCCGCGTGATGGCAAGGCCCGACCGCCGCTGGATGTCGCCAGCGTGATCGCGAGCGACCTTGAGCGGAGCGGCCGTTTCAAGGCATTTCCGCGTGAAGACATGCTCGAGAAACCGTCGACGGCGAGTGATGTGCAATTCCAGAACTGGCGCGTCCTGGGTGTGGATAACGTGGTGGTCGGCAAGGTGCGTCGCACGCAGGGTGGCTATGTCATCCAGTTCCAGTTGCTTGATGTGTTTCGCGGCAAGCAGTTGCTCGGTTACAGCATCCCCGTCAGTGAGCGGTCACTGCGTCGCGGTGCCCACGAGGTTTCCGACCTGATTTATGAAGAGCTGACCGGTATCCGCGGTGCCTTCAGTACGCGCATCGCCTTCGTCATGGCGATGAAGGACGGCGATACCAGGCGTTACCAGCTCGTTGTTGCTGATGCCGATGGTTACAACCAGAGCAGCATCCTGCGTTCGACCAGCCCGATCATGTCGCCGGTATGGTCGCCGGATGGACGCTACCTCGCCTACGTTTCCTTCGAGAATGACGCAGCGGAAGTATTCGTACAGGAGCTCGCCACCGGCGAGCGTGAGAAGGTTTCTTCGCGACCCGGTATCAACGGTGCGCCGAGCTTTTCCCCGGATGGTCGCAAGCTTGCGCTGACGCTGTCCTCGGAACCGGGTAACCCGGATATCTGGGTCATGGACCTTGAAACGAAGAAGTCGCGTCGCATTACGCGGAATGCAGCCATCGATACCGAGCCGACCTGGATGCCGGACGGCAAGTCGTTGCTGTTCACTTCGGATCGTGGTGGCGGTCCACAGATCTATCGCGTCGAGGTAGGCAGTGACCGGGCAGAACGCGTCACCTTTGAAGGCGCCTACAACGCCCGTGCCTCGGTATCGCCGGATGGCAAGAGCATTACCTTCGTGCACCAGGGGCGTGATGGTTACAACATCGCGGTCATGAATCTCGATACCCGTGCCATGCAGGTGCTGACCGATGGCGGGCTTGATGAATCGCCGAGTTTTGCGCCGAACGGCAGCATGATCATCTATGCGACGCAGGTCGGTCGCCAGGGCGTCCTCGCGGCGACCTCGACAGATGGTCGCGTGCAGCAGCAGCTTGGGGTGCAGGAGGGGGATGTGCGTGAACCGGCGTGGAGCCCGTATCCGCCGTCTCGTGAATGATGTGAACGCGGCGATGGTGTGGCCGCGCCAGATTCGCTAGTCTTGGGAACAATTGAACGTCTTTCCTTTCAGGGAGTTGGCCATGTTGAAGCTAGATCGTCTTGCCATTCTTTTCCTCGCCATGTTCCTCGTGGCGGGCTGCGCGACCGACGGTTCCGGCACGGGTGGTGAATCCGGTGCCGATGGTGTCGGTGGTGAAACCAGCGAAGACACCAGCGGTGTCGAGACCGGTGGTCTCAGCGATGAAGAAATGATGATGAAGAATCCCCTGGAGGATCCGGACAGCCCGCTGTCCCAGCGCATCATCTATTTCGAGTTCGATCGCAGTGATATTCCGCAGAAGTATCTCGACCTGCTCTCGAAGCATGCCGAATACATGATCGCGAACCCGGACATGAAGGTGCGCCTGGAAGGGCATGCCGACGAGCGCGGTACGCGTGAGTACAACATCGGTCTCGGTGATCGCCGAGCGCAGTCAGTTCGACGCATCCTCGTCTTCCAGGGCGTGGACAGTGACCAGGTCAGTACTGTGAGCTACGGCGAAGAACGTCCGCAGGTAGAGGGCAGTACCGAAGAAGCCTACGCGAAGAACCGTCGCGTCGAGATCGTCTACCTGAAGTAATCCACGGAGACCGTAATGACCTTCGGACCGAGTCGAATTCTTGCGCTGGCGTTGCTCCTGCCCCTGGCAGGCTGCCCGCTAACGCAGGTCAAGGAAGACGATCCGTACGCACAGCGTGTTCGCTCGCTGGAAGAGCGCGTTGATCGCACGGAAAAGCAGCTCGATACGCAGAGCCTTGTAAAGCTGATGCAGGAAATCGAAGCATTGCGCGAGGAAGTGCGCAGCCTGCGTGGCGATCTCGAACAGCTGTCCTATGACGTCGAAGGCGTTCGCCAGCGCCAGCGTGACCTGTATGTGGATGTCGATAACCGACTGCAGGCGCTGGAGAATGTCGCGGCGTCCGCCGGCAGTGGCAAGGCGGACAGCAAGGATGCGAACGCGTCGGATGCTTACATGGCAGCATTCGCGCTGCTGCGTGAGTCGCGTTACGCCGAAGCGCGCAAGGCCTTCAACAAGTTCATCACGGAATACCCGGACAGCTCGCTGGTAGCGAACTCGGTTTACTGGCTGGGCCAGGTTGATTACGTCAACAAGAAATATTCAGACGCGATCGATCAGTTCGGCAAGGTCGTCGAGAAATACCCGGATTCCGACAAGGCAGCCGATGCGCTGCTGAAAATCGGATATTCGCGCGACGAGCTGGGTAACGCGTCTGGCGCCCGTGAGGCGCTGGAAGGTGTGCTGAAGAAATACCCGGGCAGTGCCGCTGCGAACATGGCACGCCAACGCCTCGCGGAGCTCGACAAGTCCTGACATCGCTCCGGCCCGTCGCCGAGAGGCGGGCCCGGAGTGTTATCATGCAACCTTTGGAATCATGCGAGGTTGCAGCGTGAACGCCGTCACCGAAGCGCAGGCCGGCCAGGCGCATCCCGCCGGGCCGCGTCGCCTGCGCATCACCGAAATCTTCCTTTCCCTGCAGGGCGAGTCGCACACTGTCGGCTTGCCGACGGTTTTCGTGCGCCTGACCGGCTGCCCGCTGCGCTGCACCTATTGTGATACCGCATATGCCTTTCATGGTGGCGAGTGGATGGGTTTCGACGACATCCTCGCTGAAATCCACGAGAAGGGTGTGAAGCATGTCTGCGTCACCGGGGGTGAACCGCTGGCGCAGCCCGAATGCCATCGACTGCTTGCGGAGCTTTGCGATGCGGGGTTCTCTGTGTCACTGGAAACCTCTGGCGCGATGGCGGTCGACGCTGTCGATGCGCGCGTAATGAAGGTGCTCGACCTCAAGACACCGGCATCGGGCGAGGTTTCGCGAAATCGCTGGGAGAATCTCGAATTCCTGGACCGGAAGGACCAGGTAAAGATTGTCATCTGCAATCGCGATGATTACGAATGGGCCGTGAAGGAACTGCGCGAGCGTCGCCTGGACAGTTACTGCGATGTCCTGTTCTCGCCGAGCTGGGGTGAGCAGGACGCCCGCGAACTGGCAGACTGGATTGTCGAAGACCGCTTGCCGGTTCGTTTCCAGGTGCAGTTGCACAAGATTCTCTGGGGAGACGAAAAGGGTCGATGACTCATCGTGACGAAAGGAAAAGAGCCGTTGTGATGGTATCCGGTGGACTCGATTCCTCCACCGTACTGGCGATCGCCCGGGAGGCGGGATACGAGTGCTACGCCATCAGCTTCGATTACGGCCAGCGTCATCGCGCCGAGCTGAAGGCAGCTGCGCGCGTGGCGGCGGAAGACGCGGTTGAACACAAGGTCGTGAAGCTCGACCTTGGTGGTATCGGCGGTTCCGCGCTGACAGACGATTCGATCGATGTGCCGGAGACGCCGGGCGAGGGTATCCCGGTTACTTACGTGCCGGCGCGGAATACGGTATTCCTTTCCATTGCGATGGGCTGGGCCGAGGTGCTGGATGCTTCTGCCGTGTTCATTGGTGTCAACGCCGTGGATTTCTCCGGCTACCCGGATTGCCGACCGGAATTCATCGAAGCCTTCCAGGGTGTTGCGAATGTCGCGACGAAACAGGCCGTCGAAGGGCGTCCAATCAGTATCGAGGCGCCGTTACTGCACCTGAGCAAGGCGGACATCATCCAGCGGGGCGAAGCACTGGGTGTGGACTACTCCCTGACCGTCTCCTGCTATTCGGCAGACGAAGAGGGCAGGGCCTGTGGCCGTTGCGATAGCTGTCGCCTGCGCCGCGAGGGATTCAATGCTGCCGGCATTCACGATCCGACGCATTACGCCTGATAGCCTTCGCTTGAATTTATGCCGGTTTCCGGTATCCTACGCGCCTTCCCGCATGCGGGCCGTTAGCTCAGTTGGTAGAGCATCCGGCTTTTAACCGGCTGGTCGTTGGTTCGAGTCCAACACGGCCCACCATTTCCCGCAGTGACGAAAACCGAAGAACGTTCGAGCGTGCCGTGTTTTCACGGGACTCTCACGCCACGCTGTGCGCGGCATTGGTTCGCGGCGTCTCGCTACGCTCGCGCCGTCCG
>JAWWBT010000103.1:0-8936 GCA_033720815.1 Gammaproteobacteria bacterium
CGCCGTGTCCGTAAAGGATCGCCGGCACCTTGCCCGCACGACGCAGGCGGCGGCTCGCACCTTTCCCCTCGTCCTTGCGGGTTTCCGCATTCAGATTGAAATCAACCATTACAATTACCTCGGTTTCGAGTATTTAAAACCCGGGCCGCGACCAACCCGGGAGCAGTTTCCGGCCCTGCCATGCAGGACCGAGAAATTCAGTCATCAATCGACGATTACCTTCGTTACGTCGTTCAGTCGACGATCTTCCTTGTTACGTCGTTCAATCGACGTAAAGCGACGACACCGACTCTTCGTCGGAAATGCGACGCATCGTCTCGGCCAGGATCTCGGCCGTGCCAAGCTGGCGGATACGACCGCAAGCCCTGGCTTCTTCGCTGAGCGGGATGGTGTCGGTCACGACCAGTTCATCCAGCTCGGAATTCGCGATGTTCTCGATTGCCTTGCCCGACAGCACCGGATGGGTGATGTAGGCATAAACGGCTTCCGCACCCTTTTCCTTAAGGGCTCCGGCCGCCTTGCACAGCGTGCCCGCGGTATCGACAAGGTCGTCGACAATCATGCAGGCCTGGCCATCAATGTCGCCGATGATGTTCATCACCTGCGACTCGTTCGCCTTCGGGCGACGCTTGTCGATGATGGCGAGATCGGAATCATCCAGGCGCTTCGCAAAGGCTCGCGCGCGCACCACACCACCAACGTCCGGCGACACTACAACCAGTTCGCCGTGCTTCTTCATCAGCTTGTAGGCATCGCCCAGCAGCACCGGCGAGGCGTACACATTATCTACAGGAATATCGAAGAACCCCTGGATCTGGTCGGCATGCAGGTCGACCGTCAGCACGCGATCCACGCCCGCTGATGTCAGCATGTTGGCCACCAGCTTCGCGGTAATCGGCACGCGTGTCGCACGCGGGCGGCGATCCTGTCGCGCGTAACCGAAATACGGCACCACGGCAGTGATGCGGCCGGCCGATGCACGCTTCATCGCGTCGACCATTACCAGCAATTCCATCAACGACTCGTTCGACGGCGGGCAGGTCGACTGCACCAGGAAGACGTCGCGACCGCGTACGTTTTCCATGATCTCGACAGCGACTTCACCATCGGAGAACCGGCCGACGGAAATCTTCCCGAGCGGCAGCTGCAGCGTATTCGCAATGCCCTGTGCCAGTTCCGGATTTGCGTTTCCGGAGAAAACCATCATGTTGCCGACAGACATGCGAAACTCCCCTGCTGCTGTTTCCTGAGTCGTGTTCATCGGCTGGCGGCGCGGGCATGCCGACAGCGGTCAAGTTGTTCACCTGGCGTCCTGCCGGCTTGCCTGTCCGGCGCTCGAAGCTGCCTGGACGGCGGATGTGTGGCTGGGACGGCAGGATTGATTCGCCCTTCGGGCCCGCGCTCCGCGCGGTCATCCTGCCGGCGACTCTGTTTGTCGCCTTGATACCATCCGGCGCCACTGGCTGCCTTGATGGTCACGTTTGGCTGGGGCGGCAGGATTCGAACCTGCGAATCACGGGATCAAAACCCGATGCCTTACCGCTTGGCTACGCCCCAATTTTCCTTTCAAGCAACCGGAATTCGGGATCAAAACCCGATGCCCATTGCCTACCGGGGCCTGGCTACGCCCCAATTTTCCTTTCAAGCAACCGGAATTCGGGATCAAAACCCGATGCCCATTGCCTACCGGGGCCTGGCTACGCCCCTGATCTGGGTGCTTCTGCCGCTGGCCGCTCTCGCGGCCCGGCTAGTACCCGGCTGCGATAAGCAGCCTGCGATGACTCGGGATGGCAAACCCCGGTCGCGAGAAAGCCGCATATTTTCCCGTTCGGGCTTTTCCGTGTCAATGCAAAACGGGCGTGGCAGGCGGGATCAGGCAGGATTTTCGGCGATATGTGGCCGATTTGTTCAGTCCTGGCTCGACTCGGCGGATTTCGCGCTGCCTTCGCCAGGCAAGACCCATTCATCAATGACAAGGCGGATCCGCAATTCGTCGCGCTGCAAGGTGAGCTTGCGGGGCATTATTTCTCCCCCATCGCGCTCGACATACTGTGAAATCTCCAGCTCCCACGCCCCCTGGCGGAGCGACTGCAGGCGACCTGCACCGTCGATTTCGATATCTCGCGCCTTCCCGGGGCCTGGCAATCCCCGCACCCAGTAGGGCATCTGCTCCAGCGGAACGGTCCAGCCCAGTTCCCAGTACAGGTCGCGCTCCGGATTGCGGGTATAGAGCTCGCCGCCATCAGATGTCTTCAGCACCAGTTCCTCTGCGCTGCCGACGATACGGGTATTGCCCGCACCAAACGGCCCGAAGAGCTGGCCGTCGAAGTAATCGCCCTGCTGTTCCCAGATGATGTTCGCGCTCTGGCCGTCCTCGGCGGTACGGATGGCAATACGCCCTTCCAGGCTCCAGTCTTCCATGGCAAGAAGCCGCGCCCGCCGGGCTTCCCAGGCTTCTGCATCTTCGCCCGCCACGCGCGGCGCGAGGGTTTCACAGGCCGCCAGAGTAAACGCCAGCAGCGGGATAGCGAGGAATCGGGCCAACTGGCCAGTCATTGGATACGGCAAGGTTTCTCCGGATTTCACGGTAATGAAGCAGGGCAAGGATACCAGCCGACGCTACAATACGCTGTGTTAAACTTTGGCGCTTTCAGGCCCGCACCTCCAGGACAGTCGCAGCACGCGCACATGGCTTTTTTCACCCTTGGAATAAATCACCAGACGGCCCCGGTCGAGATTCGCGAGAAGCTCGCGTTCAACCGTGCCGAACTGCCGCAGGCCCTGGCGGCCCTGCGCGACCTGCCCGAGGTCGAGGAAGTCGTGCTGCTGTCGACCTGCAACCGCACGGAAGTCTACTGCGCGGTGGATGGCGACTCACCCTCCGCAGTGCTGGACTGGCTGGCCTCGGCACGCGCGGACATGGACCCGGGCGTACGCGACCGCTTCTACACCTACAGCGAAGACGAGGTGGTGCGCCACCTGCTCCGCGTCGCCTGCGGCCTCGATTCGCTGGTGATCGGCGAACCCCAGATTTTCGGCCAGCTGAAGCAGGCCTACGACGATGCGCGCACCCACGACACCGTCGGCCCGCTGATGCATCGCCTGTTCCAGTACGGCTTTTCCGTGGCCAAGCAGGTGCGCACGGAAACGGCAATCGGCGCAAACGCCGTCTCGGTTGCCTACGCAGCCGTCAACCTCGCACGACAGATCTTCGGCGACCTGAACAGGCACACCGCGCTGCTCATCGGGGCCGGCGAAACCATCGAGCTCGCTGCGAGCTACCTGCATGACCGCAAGCTGGCGCGCATGATCGTGGCAAACCGAACTGCCGAGCGCGCGCAGGAAGTCGCTTCCCGTTACAAGGGCTTTGCGATCCCCCTGGACGAAATCGGCGCCCATGTGGGCGAAGCAGACATCGTGATTGCCTCGACCGCCAGCCCGGACGTCATCCTGACCCGCAAGGCCGTCGAAAAGGCACTTGCCGGACGCAAGCATCGCCCGATCTTCATGGTCGACATTGCCGTGCCGCGCGACATCGAAAGCAGCGTTGGCGAACTCGATGACGTCTATCTCTACACGGTTGACGACCTGCAGGGCGTGATCGAGGAAAACCGCGCCTCACGTGAACAGGCGGCACAGGATGCCGAGGAAATCGTCGAGGCGAAGGTCTCCCTGTTCCTCGAGCAACTGCACAGCCTCGATGCCGTACCGCTGATCCGCGGCCTTCGCGACAAGGGCGAAGCCGAGAAACGTCGCGCGCTGGAAAAGGCCGAGCGCATGCTGGCTGCAGGCAAGCCTGCCGATGAAGTCATGCTGTGGCTGGCGAACACGCTGACCAACCGCCTGCTTCATGCACCGACATCGACGTTACGCGATGCTGCCAGCGAACTGCGCCCGGACCTGGTGCGCGCGGCGCGCGAATTGTTCGAGCTTGATGAAACGAAGCAGGACAAGGACCCTTCCGAGGACAAGCGGTGAAGGATTCGATCCGCAACAAGCTTGAACGACTCGTCGAACGACATGAGGAAGTCTCAGGCCTGCTGGCCGACCCGGATGTCATCGGCGAACAGGACAGGTTCCGGAAACTGTCGCAGGAATTTGCCCGCCTCGAACCGCTGCGCAAGTCGTTTCGCGCCTTCGAGCAGGCAGAAGCCGATCTCGCGGAAGCAGAAAAGCTCGCAGAAGAAGACGACGCGGACATGCGTGCCATGGCCGCAGACGAGATCGAGTCGGCGCGCGAAAAACTGGAATCCCTCGAACCCGAACTGCTGGCGCACCTGTTGCCGCGCGACCCGCACGACGACAGCAACCTCTACCTAGAAATCCGTGCCGGTACCGGCGGCGATGAAGCAGCACTATTCGCCGGCGACCTGTTCCGCATGTATACCCGCTACGCCGAAGCACAGCGCTGGCAGATGGAAATCCTTTCGGCCTCGGAAGGCGAGCACGGCGGCTACAAGGAAATCATCAGCCGGGTCATCGGGCACGGCGCCTACTCACGGCTGAAATTCGAATCCGGCGCGCATCGCGTGCAACGCGTTCCGGAAACCGAAAGCCAGGGTCGCATCCACACCTCGGCCTGCACGGTCGCCGTGATGCCCGAAGTCGAGGCGGTCGGAGAAATCGACATCAACCCGAATGACATCAAGGTTGATACTTTCCGCGCGTCCGGTGCGGGCGGCCAGCACGTCAACAAGACGGATTCGGCCATTCGCATCACTCACCTGCCAACCGGCATCGTCGTCGAATGCCAGGAAGAACGATCGCAGCACAAGAATCGCGCGAAGGCGCTTGCCTACCTTCAGGCCCGCCTACTGGGCGCGGAGCAGGAACGCCAGCAGACCGAGCAGTCCGAAACTCGCAAGAAGCTGGTGGGCTCGGGTGATCGTTCGGAACGCATCCGTACCTACAATTTCCCGCAGGGCCGCGTCACCGACCACCGCATCAACCTGACGATCTACAAGCTGGACCAGGTAATGCAGGGGCAGCTGGACGAGATCATCGAACCGCTGATGAACGAATACCAGGCCGACCAACTGGCCGAACTGTCGGCAACGTGACCTTTTAATGAAACGTTGACGGTCATCCGATTCCATGCGAAATTCCGGCCCATGAACCAGGCATCTACCATCGCGCTGAAGAAAAAACCTCTCCTGCAAGCGGGAGAGAAGTTCGTGCGCGCCTGAGTTTAAAGGCAAACCGGATTCGAAAAACCCGCACCGAAAGGTAGCGGGTTTTTTCTTGCCCGCCCTCGGTGCAAGCAACCAAGGCAGGCATACATGCAGCAACAGCAATCCACGTGGACCGTCATCAAGCTTGGCGGTACCAGCGTCTCCTCCGCCGACTACTGGCGAACCATCGCCGCCGAACTCGCCGAGCGTGCGGGCAAGGGCGAGCGCGTTCTCGTCGTCCAGTCCGCGATCAGCGGCGTCACCGACCTGCTCGAAAAACTGCTGGCAGCAGCGGATGAATCCACGCGCGAGGAAATCCTCGACGAACTTCGTCGTCGGCATGAAGGCCTGGCCGAGTCGCTGGGTGTCGACAATATCCAGATCGATCAACAACTCGACCAGCTTCGCCGCCAGGCACTTGGCGCTGTACTCACGGGCGAAGTCACGCCACGCCTTCGCGCTGCCGTACTGGCAAGCGGTGAACTCATGGCAAGCCGGATTTCCATTAGCTACCTGCAACAGCAGGTCGCTGCTGACTGGCTGGACATACGCGAACACCTTGTTGCACGCGTGCTCGATGACACCGATGCCCGTCATTATCTCGGTGCGGCCTGTGAATCGTTGCCTGACCGAGAGCTGCAGGCACATCTCGAGGCACTGGCACCGATCGTACTCACCCAGGGTTTCATTGCCAGCGACACTGACGGCCGCACGGTATTGCTCGGTCGAGGCGGATCCGATACGAGTGCCGCGATCCTCGCCGCCCGCATCGAGGCAGGCGAGCTGGAAATCTGGACAGATGTGCCGGGCATGTACACCGCCAATCCGCAGCAGGTTCCTGCCGCGCGACTGCTGAAGCGACTGGATTACGACGAGGCGCTGGAAATCGCCAGCACTGGCGCGAAGGTCCTGCACCCTCGCTGCATCGAACCCTTGCGCGCGCAACAGATTCGTCTGCGTATCCGCTACACGCCGGATCCTTCGCAGCCCGGCACGGAAATCGGGCCACGTACGACAGACCCCAGTGGTCGTGTAAAGGCCGTGTCAGCTCGCCGCGGCATTCGCCTCGTCGAGATGTCAACGTCCGGCATGTGGCAGCAGGTCGGTTTTCTTGCTGACGCATTCGCGCAATTCCGCAAGCACGGACTTTCCATCGACCTTGTTTCCACATCGGAAACCACCGTGACGGTGTCACTGGATCCGATGGCCAACTCGCTCGACCCGGCTACCCTGGCAAGGCTTCAACGTGACCTTTCACCTTTCTGCCGCGTTCGATTGATCGAGGATTGCGCAGCTATAAGCCTGGTAGGGCGTCGCATGCGCGCAAACCTGCATCGCCTTGCGCCGGTACTCGAGCTTTTTGACGAACGCCGTGTGCATCTCGTCACCCAGGCGGCAAACGACCTGAATTTCACCGTGGTCGTTGACGACGCCGACGCCCCGCGGCTCGTGCGGCAACTGCATGCACTCGTGGTCAAGGCAGATGCCGACGACGACACCTTCGGACCGGCGTGGCAGGAACTCGGTCGCGAAAAGGAAGCCGAAGAAGAACGCGAAAACTGGTGGAAGGCGCGTCGCGAGGAACTGCTGGTTACTGCCATTCAAACCCCCTGCTACGTTTATGATCGCAATGGCATTACCTGCTCGGCACGCGCAATCAACAGCCTGCCTGTGGATCGCGCCTATTTCGCAGTCAAGGCAAACAACAACCCCGATGTGCTGCGCCTGCTGGAAGCGGAAGGCCTGGGCTTCGAGTGTGTGTCGCCGGGTGAAATTCGCCGCGTGCTGGACCTGTTCCCGGATATCGATCGCAGCCGGCTGCTGTTCACTCCGAACTTTGCGCCGCGCACGGAATACGAATTCGCACTGGACGAAAACATCCCGCTGACCCTGGATAATATTCACGCCCTGCGTGAATGGGCATCACTATTTGCAGGTCGTGACATCCTGCTCCGCATCGATCCGGGCCAGGGCGACGGCCATCATCGCAAGGTGAGAACGGCGGGCAGCCACAGCAAGTTCGGGATTCCGGAACATGAACTGGCCGAAGCTGCAGCACTGGCTGAATCGGCCGGCGCGAAAATCATCGGCCTGCATGCGCATGTTGGCAGCGGCATCCGTGACCCTCAGGCCTGGCAGGATGTTGCCTTGTCGCTCGCGAGGGTTAGCGAGCATTTCCCGGATGCACGAATCCTCGATCTTGGCGGTGGCTTCGGCGTACCGGAGCGACGCAATGACATACCACTGGACATGACTGCGGTGGCTGAACGCCTGCAGGAATTCCGCGATGCGCACCCGAAATTCGAACTTTGGGTCGAACCCGGCCGCTACCTTGTTGCTACCGCAGGCGCATTGCTTACGCGAGTCACCCAGCTGAAAGGCAAGGCCGGGGCCTTCTATGTCGGTGTCGATGCGGGCATGCATACGTTGCTGCGCCCCGCACTTTACGGCGCCCACCACGACATCGTGAATCTATCCAGGCTGGGTGATACCGCAAGCATCACTGCGAATGTGGTCGGGCCGATCTGCGAAACCGGTGACATCCTTGGCATTGACAGGAGACTGCCGGAAACACGTGAAGGCGACGTGTTATTGATCGGTAATGCGGGAGCCTATGGCAGCGTGATGAGTTCGGATTACAACCTTCGTGGCATGCCCAGGGAATTCCTGCTGTAACTACTTGCCATGAAAAAGGCCGGGTGGCCAATACCACCCGGCCCGTGCGCCAGGATGAACGGAACATGCACTCATGCATTCCGATTGCGGCGCGATTCGCCGGTCAGTTCTCCTGACTCACGCGGTGGTTTCACCGGCTGCATTGCGCGCGCTCTTCAGTTCGCGGAACGCGGCAAGGTAGAAACAGGTAAAGATCACCGCAAGCAGTGCGAAGACAAGAAGCATCACCCAGGTCTGCCAGTCTCCCCAGCCATAGACTTCAGGCGACTGTCCCGCAGGCAACGGACCCTCCATCATGCCAATGGTCATGCCAACCAACATGGACACGATCAGGACCGGCAGGAATACCAGCAGGACTGCGCCGACCAGCCTCCACGCATTACCCCAGGTCAACTGCCAGCTCGCCTTGACGGCTTCGAACGGGCCGCGCCCGTCAAGCAGGATCAGCGGCGTCATCATGTACAACAGGAAAAGCACCATCAGCCCCGGGATAATCAGCAGCAGGATGCCAACCATGTACGCTGCGATGAATATCACCATACCGATGAGCACTGGTAGCAGGCGACGCAAGGCACGTGAAATACCAAAGCTGAACCAGTCAGCTCGCTGTTCCAGGACCGCGTCGAAAAGCGAGAGCTGCAGCACATGCAGGGTCAGCCCGACGATCATCATAACCGACCATGCCGTCCAGAAATTCCCGATGAACGCCTCGGTTGTTTCAGGCGACAACTGGCCGGTTAGGCTTCCGAGGAATTGCATGTTCATGGCCATGACGACCAGCTGGAAAACCAGCGCGATCGGCAGGAACAGGTGAATCCAGCGAAACGTTTCCCCGAAAGTATCGCTGAAAATATCGAATGGATTGATCTTCCCCATTTTCCCCTCCTTATTGTTGGAGGGTCCACGCTATACCGCCGGACAGACCGGTGCAATCAATCCCGGGTACGAAACCAGCCCGTAAGCGACAGGCGTTCACGCTTCGATTCCAGCACTTCATGAGGTACTGCGTCGGAAAGGAAGGTGACAAGCGTACCGCCTTCCGGCAGCACGTCGTGCGGGGTTTCGATGCCGTCATCATGCGTGAAATAC
>JAWWBT010000104.1:0-8849 GCA_033720815.1 Gammaproteobacteria bacterium
GCGCCTGTCATCGTTCTTCAGCTTTGCAACGATATCGCGGATCGGGCGCAACAACGCAGTTGCTTCCTCGTTGCTGCCGTAACGCCATTCGCCGGGATGTTTCAACTGTGTAGACCGCGCGAGCGCGGCAATGTCGTTCTCGCTGAAGTGCAGGACGAGGTACTGGGCAAGAGCAATCAGCTGCAGGTTGATCTCGCGACGCGAACGAACACTCAAGCCTTCCCAGGCAGGCGGTTCACGATCACGGACGCGCTCAAGCTCCGCCAGGCATTCCTCACGCTGCGAAATGGCAGGCGCCATTTCCTCTTCCACCTTGAGGACTTCCTCGGTGAGTCGCTTGCGACGGAAGTAGAACCAGAACGCCTTGCTCTTCGCAAGCTTCTCCTGGAGCGCCTTCAACGCCTCGGCCTTTTCCTGGTAGGCCTCATCGACCAGCTCGAATTTCATTTCGAGTTGCTGTTGCTGCTGCTCGGCGTGTGCCTTGAAGTCTTCCATCAGCTTCGCGCGTTCCAGTTCCTCGTATTTTCCCTCGAGGTCTTCGCGACGCTTTGCCAACCGCTGGCGACAGGAATTCCATAGCCCATCCAGGCGGTAATAGAGAATTGCATTCTGGCAGTTTGCCGGATCAGCCAGGAGTTTCTCGAGGCCAGCCAGCCGTTCACCGTCGCGCGCCTGTACTTTCGCCAGGTCGTCGCGTTCGGCCTTGATCTCATGCAGTTCGTCCAGCGTCTTGCCGAATTCGCGCTTAAGCTGGTTGCGCTTCTCGAACAGCATCAGCAGCTGTTGCTGCTGCGGTTCGCTGACCTCGTCCTTGCCCGGCGAGCGGCCAGGCCTGAACATGCCCAGCACGCGTTCCAGCGTATTCCATCGCGTATCGCTCATGGAGTCCCCTTCTCCCCGGTCCGCGCGACATCCCCCGAGCGCGAGCGGACCTTACTTCAGAAATCGAACGTATGGCCGCGTTCGATGCAGTATTCAAGCCACTTGTTGAGCAACAGGTTGCGCTGCCAGCGGCGCTTCAGTTCGGATTTTGCATCCGTCGGGAAACGCTGCAGCAGGTGGTGCCGATGGTGTTGCTTGCAGGACAGCACCTCGGCAAGGTTCGCATCGTGATAGACACGAACCGTCAGGTCCGGATCCGCCTGCTCGCCGGTTCCGACCTCAAACCAGTAGGTAAGACGGAAGGTAGTCGTGTACGGCGACTGCTCGAGAATCTCGAGGTGCAGGTCGACATCTTCCGGTACCGCTGAAACCGCCTGCTTCGGCAATTCGCGCAGCTGCCCGACTAGCTTGCCGAGCAACCGCCAGTTGCTCTCGTACAGGCCCATCAGGCCGCTGAAGCTGCGCGGCTTCAGGAGGCGAATTTCCTTGTCGTCGTAGTCGATCAGCATGCGGCGACTATATCACAGGGCCTTGAAATCAAAGGGTTACCGGGATCACACCCCGACCTCAGAAGAAGCGACGCTTGATACCGGTTTCATGAATGATAGTCGTGGCGATTTCCTCGATGGAAGAGTTGGTCGTGTTCGTGAATGGCACGTTTGCAGTACGGTACATGTTTTCCGCCTGGCGAAGTTCGAGGTTGACCTGGCCTGCGGAGGCGTAACGGCTGTCCGGGCGCCGCTCGCTCCGGATCTGCTGTAGCCGGCCCGGGTCAATCGTGAGGCCGAACAGCTTGTGCCGGTACGGCAGCAGCACCTTCGGGAAGCGACCGGATTCCAGTTCTTCTTCGGTAAGCGGGTAATTCGCGGCAAACAGGCCATAGTGCAATGCAAGATAGAGGCAGGTCGGCGTCTTGCCGGAACGCGAAACACCCACAAGGATCACATCGGACTTGTCGTAATTGCGCGTGGTGATGCCATCGTCATTCGCCAGCGCGAAATTCATCGCCTCGATGCGCTGGGTGTAGTTGGCCTGGTCCTGCATGCCGTGTGCACGGCCGGCAGTATGCGACGACTTGATCTGCAATTCCTTCTCCAGGGGGCCGATGAAGGCGTCGAAGAAATCCAGGAACAGGCACTCGCCGGTGGAGACGATATCGCGGATCTCGTCATCGATCAGGGTACTGAAAACTATGGGCTTTTCGCCTTCTTCCCGGGCTGTCGCGGCGAGCCGTTCCTTGAAGGCTTCTGCCTTATCAACCGAACTCATAAATGGTACAGTCACCTGCCGGAAATTGACCCCGTCGAACTGCGTCAAGAGGCTGTGGCCAAGCGTTTCGGCGGTGATACCGGTTCGGTCCGACACGAAGAACGCGGTTCGGGCTTTTTCCATCTTTCGGTTACTCCTGGTGCAGGGAATCACGAGATCCCGGCCGCCTCCCGGGCATCGACAGATACCGGGGACGCCGGAGCAGGCACCATATCAAGGCGAGCGCGTGTGGGAAACAACCCGCTGCCCACGTGGCCCCACACAGCGCAGAAACACTCTCGAGGGGGAGACACAGTGGATAAGTACGTCATCGGATTCGAGCACCTTGGCATGGACGACGTGGAAGTCGTCGGCGGCAAGAACGCCTCCCTGGGTGAAATGATCTCCAACCTCGCGGGCGCCGGGGTATCCGTGCCGGGCGGATTCGCCACCACGGCCCAGGCCTACCGTGATTTCCTCAAGCACGAGGGACTCGCTGACCGCATCAACAAGGCGCTGGATGAACTCGACGTCGACGACATCCAGGAACTGGCGAAGGTCGGCAAGCAGATCCGCCAGTGGGTGATGGAAACGCCCTTTCCGCAGGATCTGCGGGACCAGGTCACCGAATCCTACGAAGCACTGGTAAAGGACGCCGGTGGTGAAGCCACCTTTGCCGTGCGCTCCTCCGCCACCGCGGAAGACCTGCCGGACGCCTCTTTCGCGGGCCAGCAGGAAACCTTCCTCAACGTGAAGGGCCTGGACAACATCATCGAGGCGATGCACGAAGTCTTCGCCTCGCTGTTCAATGACCGCGCCATCGCCTACCGCGTCCACCAGGGCTTCGACCACAGCCAGGTGGCACTGTCCGCCGGCGTTCAGCGCATGTGCCGCTCCGACATCGGCGCCTCCGGCGTGATGTTCACGCTGGATACCGAATCCGGCTTCCGCGACGCGGTGTTCATCACCGCCTCCTACGGCCTCGGCGAGACCGTCGTGCAGGGCGCCGTGAACCCGGACGAATTCTATGTCTACAAGCCTGCCCTGGCAGAAGACCGCCCCGCCGTGCTGCGCCGTAACCTCGGCGGCAAGGCCATCCAGATGGTGTACTCGGGCGAAGAAGGCCACGGCAAGTCGGTCAAGACGATTGAAGTGCCGGAAGAAGACCGCAACCGCTTCTGCCTGACCGACGACGAACTCACGGAACTCGCCAAGCAGGCGGTGACCATCGAGAAGCACTACGGCCGCCCGATGGACATCGAATGGGGCAAGGACGGCAACGACGGCAAGCTGTACATCCTGCAGGCTCGTCCGGAAACCGTGCAGAGCCGTGCCGGCCAGGTCATCGAGCGTTACAACCTCAAGGGCAAGGGCGACATCCTCGCCGAGGGTCGTGCCATCGGCCAGCGCATCGGTGCCGGCACCGCCAAGGTATTGAGTTCGCTGGATGACATGCACCGCGTGGAAGCCGGCGACGTGCTGGTCACCGACATGACCGACCCGGACTGGGAACCGATCATGAAGCGCGCCTCCGCCATCGTCACCAACCGCGGCGGCCGTACCTGCCACGCGGCGATCATTGCGCGCGAGCTGGGTATCCCGGCGATTGTTGGCTGCGGTGACGCCACCGACAAGATCGCCGACGGCGTGGACGTGACCGTGTCCTGCGCCGAGGGCGACACCGGCTTCATCTACGACGGCAAGCTGGAATTCGAACGCAAGGAAATCCAGCTCGACAACATGCCCGACATCCCGCTGAAGGTGATGATGAACGTGGCCAACCCGGACCGCGCCTTCAGCTTCGCCTCGCTGCCGCATAAAGGAATTGGTCTGGCCCGCCTGGAATTCATCATCAACGTGATGATCGGCGTGCACCCGAAGGCGCTGCTGAATTTCGACCAGATGGACCCGGAGCTGCAGGCAACCATCAGGAAACAGATGGGTGGTTATTCCGACCCGGTCGGCTTCTACGTCGATCGCCTTGCCGAAGGCATCTCGACGCTGGCAGCCGCCTTCGCGCCGGAGCCGGTGATCGTGCGCATGTCCGACTTCAAGTCGAACGAGTACGCGAACCTCATCGGCGGTTCGCAGTTCGAGCCGCATGAAGAAAACCCGATGCTCGGTTACCGCGGCGCCTCGCGCTACATCAGCGAGAATTTCCGCGACTGCTTTGAACTGGAAATCGCTGCACTGAAGAAGGTCCGCAACGACATGGGCCTGAAGAACGTGCAGATCATGATCCCGTTCGTGCGCACCGTTGATGAAGCGCGCCAGGTTGTCGACCTGCTGAAGGACAACGGCCTGGAGCGCGGCAAGGACGACCTCAAGCTGATCATGATGTGCGAGCTGCCGTCGAACGCCCTGCTCGCCGACCAGTTCCTCGAGTACTTCGATGGCTTCTCGATCGGCTCCAACGACCTGACCCAGCTCACCCTGGGCCTGGACCGCGACTCGGGACTGATCGCGCACCTGTTCGACGAGCGCAACGATGCCGTGAAGGCACTGCTGTCGATGGCCATCCAGGCCTGCCGCAAGCAGGGCAAGTACATCGGTATCTGCGGCCAGGGCCCGTCGGATCATCCGGACCTTGCCGAATGGCTGCTGGAACAGGGTATCGAGTCCGTATCCCTGAACCCGGATACCGTGGTCGAGACCTGGATGTATCTCGCTGGCCAGAAAATCTGAACGACTGCAAGGCAGACCATAAAAAAGCGGAGCAAGGCTCCGCTTTTTTGCGCCGGTGTTCTGGATCAGGGTTTCCTGAAAACCACCCTGTAAGCAATCGGCATCATTCCTTCTTGCGGCTCGACGAAGCCCAGGAACCACGCCACCAGGTTGTTGAAGATGACGAGGAATGGGAGGAACGGAAGCAATAGTGCGCCGGCCCTCCTCTTGCGCAGGCCATTGATGCACAGTTTGGACAAGGCGATATTCAACAGCAGGAAGGATGTTCGCGTCGGCGAACCCAGTTCTTCAATGGACTCGACTGCAAAACCATGGCGCTCTCCCATTTTTCGATGTCCATGACGGGTCCAGCGATGAAAATCCCGTGGCTCATCGTGTAATGGATAAAGGAACGGCGTGTTCATTACCGCAAGCCCACCATCACGCAGGACCCTATGTATCTCCGCCATGGCCCGCTCGGGATCTTCAAGGTGTTCCAGCACATCAAGGCAGACCACCGCATCGATTGACCCATCGGCTATCGGCAGGCTAGATGCATCTCCATAGATATCTGGTCGAGTGCCATACCAGTTGTCTGCAGTGGACGGGTGATCCAGCCCGATATATTCCACCGATTGCGAAAGATGACGACGAGGCCACGAATCCGCACAACCAATATCGAGTACCCGTCCCTGCTGCGGCAACTTCTCCAGCAAGCCAAGCAGGTCGTCATGGGATGTGCCCAGCCATTGTGGGTGGAAAACCGTTTTCCTGAGCGGCTGCATCAACTGGCGAATCCTGGCTAGCATCTGGTGTCCCTTGTCTTTTCACGGCGCCTGCACCGGGTCCCGTTGTTGGTTAAGATGTCAGCATTACTTCTTCCGGGATCTTGATGATGGACGCTACTGCCGAATCACGCAATTCAGCTGCCTTGGTCAACGTCCAGAACCCGATGACGGGTGAGTCCATCGCGTCTTTCAGGGAACTGTCCGATCAGGAATTGCAGATACGCATCGAATCCGCACGCCAGGCCCAGCCGGACTGGGCTGCTCTCAACCTTGACGAGAGAAAGCGCTATATCGCGAAGATGCGGGCGTGGCTGGTCGAGAATGCAGAAAGTGTTGCACAGACAGTCAGCGATTGTGTCGGCAAGACCCCGATCGAGGCACTGGCGGGTGACGTGATGCCTTCCGTGCTGGGTTCTTCCTGGTACCAGAAGCACGCCAAGGCTGCGCTAAAGCCGACGAAGCTTTCACCAGGCACGGTACTGTTTTTCAACAAGCGCTCAACCATCCACCACAAGCCACATGGTGTCGTCGGCATCATTTCGCCATGGAATTACCCGCTCGGGATCCCGATGCACGAGATTGTCCCTGCCCTGCTGGCAGGCAACACCGTACTGCTGAAAACTGCCCCGGAGACGCTGCCGGTCGGCGAATGCATCCAGGAGATGTGTGACGCTGCGGGATTGCCGAAGGATGTCTTCCAGCACGTGATCGTCGACGGTCCCGCCTGTGGCGATGTCATGCTCTCGAGAACTGGTGTGAACAAGCTCTTCTTCACCGGGAGCGTACGTGTCGGCAAGATCCTTGCTGAAAAGGCTGCGAAGAACCTCATCCCGATCTCGCTTGAGCTTGGCGGCAAGGATGCGATGATCGTGCTCGATGATGCGAATATCGAGCGTGCTGCGCTCGGTGCTGTCTGGGCGGGCATGCAGAATGCCGGCCAATCGTGTGCGGGCGTGGAACGACTGTACGTGCATGAATCCATCCATGACGAGTTCCTTCAGGAAATGAAGCGTGTGGTGGATCGCATGCGCTGGACGGAGCGCACCCCGCACGAGAACGATATCGGCGCATTGTGCACCGACCGCCAGGTCGAGACCGTGAAATCCCAGCTCAATGCGGCCTTGCAGTCCGGTGCAACGATATTCGCCGAAGCGAATTTCACACCGAGCTCGGAACACGTACTGAAGCCGATGCTGCTCACAAACGTGAACCACGAAATGGACATCATGCGCGAGGAAACCTTCGGCCCCGTGATTGGCGTAATGCCTTTCAGTACCGATGAAGAAGCCATCCACCTCGCCAACGATTCACCCTATGCATTGACGGGATCGGTGTGGTCCCGCAACACGGCAAGGGCGAAAGCCATGGCACTGAAAATCCGTGCCGGTGCCGTCACCATCAATGACCACCTTCTGAGTCACGGCATTACCGAAACCCCCTGGGGAGGCCCCGGCGATTCGGGAATCGGCCGCGGCCATGGGCATTTCGCCTTCGAAGAAGTTACCCAGCCACAGGTAGTCATCAACGACTGGCTGGGGTTCGCGAAGAAGAATGTCTTCTGGTACCCGTACACGCGAGCCGTCTACGACGGCATGCTGGGTGCAATCAGGGCATTCCATGGCCGAGGTCCGGGCAGGCGCCTGGCCGGGCTGGTGAAATTCCTGAAGATCGTGCCGCGGATGTTCCGCAAGGATTGAAACGGCGAAGCCCTCCCGCGTGGTCCACAATGAGGAAAAGCCACCTACGGGAGGGAACCATGAAAACCACAGCATTCGACACCGTCGAAGCACGGCCAACGATTGATTACCTGCTTCGCACCACGCAACAGAATCACGTGCAGTTCAGCATGATGGCGGACCTGAAGGCCAACATCCTGATCGGTGCGTCCTTCCTGATGCTGACCCTGATATTCGGCCAGCTCCAATCGAATGGCATTTCTCCGGAAATGCTCACCCTGGGAGTCTTTACGCTGGCAGCGGCGGTCGCCGCAGTACTTGCTGTCCGGCCAACACGCTGGCGATTGCGGCCGGACCCTGAACATTTCAATCCGCTCTTCTTTTCATCGATCGCCACATCCGACGAATTGGAATACATGGAGCGGCTGGGAGTACTGCTGAAAGATGACAGGGCCGTCTATGCAGCAATCGCGCGCGACCTCCACCAGCACAGCCAGGTGTTAGCGAAGGTCAAGTACCGGTGGCTTCGAATGAGCTATGGCATTTTCCTCGCAGGCTGGGCGACTACCGCACTTGTGGCATTGGCCAATCACTGGCCTTTTGGCAGCGCCTGAATACCACTCGTCTCGAGGGCTATCCGCAGCATGCACTTCCTGGTTGCTGCAAACGAGCCACCACGCCAGGCAGGTAGGCGCTCGCTCGAGCGGGCGCTTTTCTTTTGCATCTTTACTAGGGAATAATGCCCGCATGGGGACAGAAACATACGACTACATCATCGTCGGGGCCGGTAGTGCGGGTTGCGTGCTGGCCAATCACCTCAGCGAGGATCCGGATTGCCGCGTACTGCTGCTGGAAGCCGGTGGGCGCGACCGCAGCCCCTACATCCACATGCCAGCTGGCCTTCCCAAACTCGTCAACAAGCTTGCGCTGAACTGGAATTACTACACCGAGCCACAGGCCCAACTCGACAATCGTCGTCTATGGTGGCCACGGGGCAAGGTGCTTGGCGGTTCCAGCGCGATCAACGCCATGTGCTATACGCGCGGCCAGCCCGAAGATTATGACCACTGGGCCGAACTTGGTAACTCCGGGTGGAGCTGGAAAGATGTCCTGCCATGGTTCCGCAAGGCCGAGCGAAACATTCGCGGCGGAAACGAATTTCACGGTGACAACGGACCGCTGAGTGTTAGCGATCTCGAATACCATCACCCTCTTTCCGATGCATTCATCGACGCAGGCGTCGAGGCCGGGTTCCCTCGCAATGACGACTTCAATGGACCGCAACAGGAAGGTGTTGGCCTTTACCAGGTCACGCAGCGCGACGGTCGCCGCTGTAGCAGTGCCACGGCCTACCTGCACCCGGTTAAATCCCGCCACAACCTCACCGTGCTGACGGGCGCGCTCACCGAGCGAATCCTCCTCGATGGTCATCGCGCCATTGGCGTCGAGGTCCAGCATGGTGGTCAGCACCGACAGTTCCGAGCGAATGCAGAAGTGATTTGCAGCGGCGGTGCCATCAATTCACCGCAGCTGCTGATGCTCTCCGGTATCGGAGAAAGAAACGACCTGCGTGCTGCGGGCATCGAACCAC
>JAWWBT010000105.1:0-8737 GCA_033720815.1 Gammaproteobacteria bacterium
CGCTCGCGCCGCCGCCGTGGGTGTACTTCATGGTGTGCTTGCCGATGGTGATCGTATCGCCATCCTGCAGGGCGTGCTTCTTCACCAGCTTGCCGTTGACGTAGGTGCCATTGGTGCTGTTGAGATCCTCAAGGAAGGAGTCATTGAGGATATTGATAATCAGGGCGTGATGACCGCTGACCGCCATGTTGTCGATATGGATGTCGTTATCCGGCAGACGCCCGATCGTGTAACGTTCCTTGTCCATCTCGTATTCGGCGAGCGTCGCGCCATCAAGACTCAGGATCAGCTTTCCCATCGTTAATCCTCGATTTTTGTTCTCAGGCGAACCAGTCGGTAAAGCGGTGGAACAGGCTCTGCTTCGCCTCGAAAGACTTCAGCGCCTTCATCAGCACGACGGAGATGTTGTCCCTTCCCCCATTATCATTTGCCATCCTGACCAGCTGCTCAGCAGCCATCTCAAGATTAGCACTAAAGGTGCTGATAGTTAAATGAATGTCCTCGTCCTCGACCATGTCGGAAAGGCCGTCCGAGCAGAGCAGGTGGATCTCGCCCTCCAGGACGACATCCTCCTGCACATCGACCTGGACGGTCGGCTCGATGCCCAGCGCGCGTGTCACCAGGTTCTTGTTGAGGGATTTCTTGGCTTCTTCGGGGGTATAGAATCCGCGCGAAACCAGTTCCTGCAAGAGTGAATGGTCCAGTGTGACCTGCTCGAAATGCTTGCCGCGCAGGCGATACAGTCGCGAATCCCCGACATGGGCCACTGATACGCGGTTGTCATAATACAGGCAGGCAACCACCGTCGTTCCCATGCCTTCGCACTGCGGCTGGTTCCTGGCGGTGGTGTTGATGATTTCGTTGGCCTTGATGATGGCCTGGCGCAACAGCACGGTTTCCGGAGAATAACCGCTCTCGTGCGTCTTCGACTTGCGCGCTTCCTTGAGGCCGGCGGCAACTTCGTCGGTAATGGTCTTTACCGCGATCGCACTTGCCACTTCACCTGCCTTGTAGCCGCCCATGCCATCGGCAAGCACGACGAGGCCGGTTTCGATTTCCGTACCGATGGCGTCTTCATTATGGCCACGTACGCGCCCCGTATCCGTGAGGCCGACAAACTGTAGCTTGCCCTTCAGGCTCATGATTCGGTTCCTTTGTCAGTCCGCGAGATGCTTTTCGCACTCACGAATGGCCGCAGCCATTTCCTTGCCCGTCTGGAAGCGCTTGTCGGCGTCCTTGTCCATCGCCTTGTTGATAATATCATCAACGCAGCTGGGGAGTTCCGGACGGACCAGCGTCAGTGGGGCATGATCCTCATTTGCGATCTTGTACATCAGTGTCGCCATTGAATCGGCCTTGAAGGGCAACTGGCCACACAGCATCTGGTAGAACGTCACGCCGAGCGAGAACAGGTCGGAACGTCCGTCGACCTTCGCGCCCTGCAACTGCTCCGGCGACATGTATGACGGCGTACCGAGCACCATGCCGGTCTTGGTCTTGGAGCTATCGGTGATGCGCGCGATACCGAAGTCGGTAATCTTCAGTTCACCGGATTCCTCGTCGAACATCAGGTTGGCCGGCTTGATGTCACGGTGCACGACATTCTGCTGGTGCGCGAAGTCCAGGGCATCCGCGGATTTCGCGATGATGTCGAACACCGTCCTGGTTGGCAGCAGCTTGTCGGGCTTGGTGTGGCCGGTGAGGTCCTTGCCCTTGAGGAATTCCATCGCGATGTACGCGAGGTCGTGTTCTTCGCCGGCATCGTAGATGGTCACGATGTGCGGGTGGTTCAGGCGACCCGCGGTCTCTGCCTCGCGGAAGAAACGCTCGGTGACTTCCTCGAGTTCGTCTTCCTCGAATTCCTGTGACAGGGCCATCGTCTTGATGGCGACCACGCGATTGATCTTCGGGTCACGGCCAAGATAGACCACGCCCATAGCGCCCTTGCCGAGTTCCTTTTCAACCTGGTAGCGACCCAGCATCGGCTTCTGCACTTCGTCATCGCCATCGAGCATGAGGGTGCCGCCCGGATGCGAACCGCCGCCACCGCCAAGCATGACGGTTTCTTCCATCGCCTTGCTACGCTTCATGCGCTTCTTCAGGTCCTTGTAGTCCGGGTTGTATTCCGCCATGTACTGGTACACCGCGCCGGCCTTGTTGTGCTGGCGCTTGCGCTCGTAATCGAGTGCGAGGTTGTACAGCAGGTCCATGACCGAATCGTCCATCGGGGTCTTGCGGAACTTCTCGAAGGCCATGTCGAGCTGGCCCTGGCCCTGGAAGGCGAGGCCGAGCATGCGGTTCGACTCGGCACCTTCCGCCTCGGAACGGATGCGGATCTTCTCCGTGACACGGAACATCTTGATGGTGACCAGCAGGTGGCCTGTGATCAGGAAGAGCATCGGCACCATCAGCTTCAGCCACATGTTGCTGCCGGTGAGCAGGGTGAACTCGGCCAGGAACATTGCGATCAGCAGCGCCAGCGACACCAGTGCGCCAATGCCCGGTCGCATGCGCGGCAGCAGCAGGATCAGGTACAGCGCGATCAATGCAAAGACGGCCAGTTCAGCCGAATTGGCCCAGTCGGGCCGGGTGAAGAAATCTTCCTGCAGGATGGCGGAAACGGTGTGTGCAACCTGCGTGACCGGCGCCATGTTCGGTGACACCGGCGTCGGGAAACTGTCGCCCACACCCAGTGCCGTCGCACCGATCAGCACGATCTTGTCGCTGAAACGGTCCAGCGGAACGATGCCCTGCATGACATCCACGAAGGAGTAATGCGTGAAGGCGTTGTTGCCTGATTCGGGATCGTAATAGTAGTTGTACATCAGCATGTCGGGTGTGGTGCCGATGTTGAGGCGGCCAAGCTGCACGCCCTGGCCAAAGCGCAGCATCATGTCCTCGTTGGTCAGGTTGAGGCTGCGCGCCGCCACCGTCATTGCAAAGGACGGGAAGGGAATATCGTAATACTCCAGCGCCAGCGCTTCATAGCGAATCGAACCGTCGACATCCGGGAAGAGCATCAGGTGGCCGATGCCTTCGGCAGCCTTTGCCAGCGGTTCGATGGGTGGCTGGATACCGCCGAAGCTTGCCGCGGTATAGCCATTGCCTTCGACATTGAAGATGGCATTTTCCATCAGCCACGGCGGCAGGTCAGAATCGGGATTACCGATGGGGTTCGGTTCGGTCATCGTCATCGGCAACACGACATTGCCGGCAGCCCGCATCGCGGCAGCGAGCTGTGCGTCGGTATTCAACTGGTTACGCGCGCTTTCAAGTCGGCCGCGCAGTTCCGTCAGGTCGCTGACAAGCGTTTCCGGCACCACTTCGATGCGGAGTTCATCGACGGCATCGCCGGCTTCGGAAGGCTCGGCATCGGCGGGTGGTTCGTCGGTGACGTTCGCGGGGTCGGCAACGTCCTCTTCCTCGGGCATGACGGAATCGTCACCACCGACCACTTTGTCGGCGGCCGCCGCGGCTTCTGCGATTGCCGCGCGCGTTTCAGCGTCCAGGCCTTCGAGGTTCTCCTCGTCGAGCATTGACCCATCTTCGGAGGCTTCCGTCGGTGCTTCAGGCAATGCGAAGGGTGCGTTCTCGCCAAGCGAGGAGCGGTCGTAGAACGCAGCAAGATCGTTCACGACGAGCAGGCCGGGATCTTCCTGGGGTTCCGAGAAGAACACGGTCGAGCCGATCACCTTGGCACCGGCATCGGAGAGGTTGGCAATCATCTCTGCCTGCAGCGAGCGCGGCCATGGCCAGCGCCCGATGGTCTCGATGCTTGCGTCGTCGATCTCGATAATGGCGATACGTTCGCTGGGCGTGGATTCCGACGCGCGCATGCCGAGGTCGTAGGCCGAGCGTTCCACCCCCTGGAACACATCGGCATAGATCACGTAGGCGAGAAGGAAGAAAACCAGCGAGACGATGACGCCGAAAAACCAGTCGGTCGTCCAGAACCCCTTTTTCACGCAAGCCCCCGATTTTTATTTAATTTTGTGAAGTATAGGACATAGTAAACAGATTACTCGGGAAGGCAAACGCACGCTTCGCCTCCGTGTCGTCCGACTGCGTGATACCATCCTGCCGGTTTCGAATCAGCGAGTGGAATTTCCAGTAATGGCCAAAGCGAAGAAGCTCTATACCTGCCAGTCCTGTGGCGCGGAATTTCCGCAATGGGCAGGGCAGTGCGCGGCCTGCGGAACCTGGGACTCCCTCGAAGAAAGCGTGGTCAACACGGCGCAGGGACCGGCCAAGGGCGGACGTGGTAGCGGCTGGGCCGGCGAAGTGCCGCAGAGTCGCAAGCTCACCGAGGTAACGGCGCAAAAGGAAATTCGCGAGGCAACCGGCATTGGCGAGCTCGATCGCGTGCTGGGCGGCGGGTTGGTCAGCGGTTCGGTGACCCTGATTGGCGGCGATCCGGGTATCGGCAAGTCGACCTTGCTGATGCAGGCTGCGGCGACGCTGAGTGAAAAGATCGATGTGTTGTACGTCACCGGCGAGGAATCCCTGCGCCAGGTCGGGCTACGTGCACAACGCCTGGGTGTGCCGTCGGTGGGACTTAGCCTGCTCGCCGAAACCTGTGTCGAGGCGATTACCGAAACGGCCCGCAAGGAACAGCCCGGCGTGCTGGTAGTCGATTCCATCCAGACCATTCATTCGGAAAACCTGCAGTCCGCACCCGGCGCCGTCGCGCAGTTGCGCGAAACGGCTGCGCAGCTGGTGCGGCTCGCGAAACAGACCGGTATTGCCGTCTTTCTCGTCGGTCATGTGACGAAGGAGGGCGTGATCGCCGGGCCGCGCGTGCTCGAGCACATGGTCGATACCGTGCTGTATTTCGAGAACGATGCCGGCAGTCGGTATCGCGTGATCCGGGCCGTGAAGAACCGTTTCGGCGCCGTGAATGAACTTGGCGTCTTCGTGATGACCGACGGCGGGTTGAAGGAAGTGAAGAATCCTTCCGCAATATTCCTTTCCCGTCACGACGAACCGGTCAGTGGCAGCGCCGTGACGGTAACCCGCGAGGGCAGCCGTCCGCTGCTGGTTGAAGTGCAGGCGCTGGTCGATACCAGCCACCTCGGTAACCCGCGTCGCGTCGCGGTTGGCATGGAGCAGAATCGCCTGTCGATGCTGCTGGCGGTGTTGCACCGGCATGCCGGTATCGCGATGGCGGACCAGGATGTTTTCGTCAACGTTGTTGGTGGGTTGCGGGTTGCCGAGACAGCGGCTGACCTGCCGGTTCTCATTGCTGCACTGTCGAGTTTCCGTGATCGCCCGCTGCAGGAAGGCCTGGTGGTGTTCGGTGAGGTAGGTCTCGCGGGCGACGTGCGGCCGGTCTATAACGGCGAGGAGCGACTCCGCGAGGCAGCGAAGCATGGCTTCCGCCATGCCATCGTGCCGAAGGGGAATGCGTCACGCAGCCTGAAGATCGAAGGCCTGAAGATCACTCCGGTGGCCCGGCTTGGCGAGGCGGTCGACGCGCTAGAGTGGTGAGTTCGCCGGGTTGTCAGTCGGAGAAACCGCCGACGTTATCCTTTTCCCTGTCTTCTTCAGTCGTTTCATCACCTGCCGTGCCGCGCACGCGCACAACCTTCACGCCTGCCTTTGCCGACTGCACGACCTCGAGCGGATGACCGTCAATCACCACGCTGGTGCCCGGCTGCGGAATGGTTTCCATCTCTTCCAGGATCAGGCCATTCAGTGTCTTCGGGCCGTCGGTCGGCAGCTCCCAGCTGAACGCCCGGTTCATCGCACGAATCGCGACGCTACCGCTGACCAGGAAATTCCCGTCATCTTCCACCGTGATGTCGCGACTGGTTGCGTATGGATCGGTCGTGAACTCGCCGACGATCTCTTCGAGGATGTCTTCCAGTGTTGCCAGGCCCTGGATGTCGCCGTACTCGTCGACGACCAGGCCGATGCGGCGGCGTGATTCCTGGAACATCAGCAGCTGCTTGTGCAGCGGCGTGTTCTCCGCGATGTAATAGGGTTCGTGTACCAGGTCCAGGAGAGAGTCCCGGTCCAGCGGTGCGCGTTGCGCGGCGGCGAATACCCTTCGCAGGTGCAGGATGCCGACGACGTTGTCGACGGATTCGCGGAATACCAGCAGGCGGGTGTGCTGGGAATTGCGCAACTGCTCCTCGATGTCGGACCAGTCGTCCTCCAGGTCGATGCCGAGAATCTCGTTTCGCGGCACCATGATGTCTTCCACCGTCGCTTCCTCGAGATCGAGGATCCGCAGCAACATGTCCTTGTGCGTTTCCGGAATCAGCGCGCCGGCTTCGATCACCACCGTGCGCAGCTCTTCGCCCGAGAGCGCATTCATGCCTTCGGAGTGGGTGCGGATGCCGAACAGGCGCAGCGTGCCGTTGGCCAGCAGGTTCACCAGCCAGATCAGCCAGCCGAAAAGCTTCAGCATGGGGTAATAGACGTACGCAGCCGGGATGGCGATGCGTTCCGGGTGCAGCGCCGCGAATGTCTTCGGCAGCACCTCGGCGAAAATGAGTACAACCAGCGTGAATATGCCGGTGGCGACAGCAATCGCGTAATCGCCGCCCAGGCGCAGGGCCACCAGGGTGGTAAGGGACGATGCGGAGAAGTTCACCAGGTTGTTGCCGAGCAGGATCAGGCCAAGCAGGCGGTCAGGTCGAGCCAGCAATTCCTCGGCGAGACGGGAACCGCGATGACCGGCCTTGGCGCGGTGACGAAGGCGATAACGATTCAACGTCATCAGGCCGGTTTCGGAGCCGGAGAAGAACGCCGAAAGCATGATCAATATGACGAGGGCGCCAAACATGGCGCTTATAGGGATGTCTTCCAACCGGGGTCGGCCTCCGGGAATGCGGCAGCACCGCGGGACCGCTATTGTCTCGCGGTCCGCCTGTGGGGTGTCAAGTGAAGATCAGCCCCAATGCGTGCCTTTCAGTACCTCAAGTACCAGCTTCGAACCGAAATAGGCGAGAACCAGCAGGGCAAAGCCGCCCAGCGTCCAGCGAATCGCAATCCGGCCGCGCCAGCCGAATTTCCAGCGGCCCCACAACAGCACCGCGAAAACGACCCACGCGAGGATGGACAGGAAGGTCTTGTGGGCCAGGTGCTGGGCGAAGAGGTTCTCGACGAAGATGAGGCCGGAAAAGAGGGCAAGGCTCAGCAAGGCGAAGCCGGCGACCAGCGTCTGGAACAGCAGCTGTTCCATCACCGCCAGCGGCGGCAGGGCACGCAGCAGGCCACCGGGACGGTGGCGCCGGAGGCCCCGTTCCTGCAGGAAAAGCAGGATGGACTGGAAGGCGGCCAGGCCGAGCAGGCCGTAGGCAAGGATGGACAGCAGGATATGGGCTTCCAGCGGCCAGCTCATGTGCGTGGTCAGCTTGTCCGGCGTGCCGCGGAAGGCGAGCGCCAGGACACCGAGCGCGACGATCGGGTAAATGCCGATGCCGAGATTCGCGGTGCCGCGACGGAAGGAACCAAGCCAGTTCAGCAGGGCAATCTGCCAGGCCATCACGCTGAACATCGGGATCCAGCCCAGGTCGAGACCGAGTGGACGGTGCACAACGGCCTGCAGTGCCAGTGCGTGCGCGATGAGCGCAATGGCAGCCGCGAGATGCGCAGGAGTCCGGGTAACCGCGGCGGCATCCGCGCCCTTGCGAGCGCGAAGGAACAGCCACACGGCTGCTACGTCGTAGGCGACAACAGCAATTGCGATCTCGATCAGCAAACTCGTGTTCACGCGTGCTCCAGCCAGGTCTTTAGCAATGCCACGAGGGGCGGTGAAGGAACAAGATCATGGCACAGTAGCCTTGCTTCTTGAAGCCGCTACCTGCGTTTCGAAGAGTGCGGTTGCGGTTGCATTGTCGGTGCGGGGCGGTGTGCTAACATCGACGCGTTGCGACGGGCTGCGGGGAAGCCAGCATGCAAGTCAGAATCCTCGGCTGCAGTGGGGGAATTGGAGCCGGGTTGAGGACCACGTCGATACTGGTCGACGACGATATCCTTATCGATACCGGAACCGGGATCGGCGACCTGTCGATGGCGGCCTTGCGGTCGATCCGTCATGTCTTTCTCACCCATTCGCACCTCGATCATACGGGCGGCCTGCCGCTGCTGATCGATTCGGTTTTCGAAACCCGCATGAAGGACCCGCTGCTGGTGCATGGCCGCCGGGAGACCCTGGAAGCGGTGCAGAAGCACATCTTCAACTGGGTGCTGTGGCCGGATTTCTCCTCCTTGCCCTCGGCCGAGCATCCCGCGATGAAATACCGCAGCATAGGCCTCGGCGAGACCGTCGAAGTGGGCGATTGCCGGATCACCGCAATCGACGTCAACCACACCGTGCCGGCGCTCGGGTTCATCATCGAGAAGGATGGCAAGGTATTCGCCTTCAGTGGCGACACCGCCGCGAACGAGACTTTCTGGGAAGCAGTGAATGCATTGCCACGCCTCGACCTGCTGGTGGTGGAAACCGCATTCGGCAATCGCAATGAAGAGCTGGCGTGGCTGGCCCGGCATTACTGCCCGGACAGCCTTGCAGCCGATCTCGAAAAACTTCGCCATGATCCGGATATCTGGATTACCCACCTGAAACCCGGCGCAGAAGAGGAAATCTTCTCGGAAATCACCGCCGCGACCCCGCAGCGTCGTGTGCACCGCCTGTTCGGCGGCGAAAGCTTCACGTTATAATTACCCGCTTGATCCATTCATAGCGATCCCGGCGCGAGCCGGCGACAGGACCGGTAATTCATGTTCC
>JAWWBT010000106.1:0-8350 GCA_033720815.1 Gammaproteobacteria bacterium
CCCTGCTGCTGCTCGCAGCCGAGCCTGCCGTGCCACCGGTGGATGCCGATGCCGCGAGTGGCGAGATCGCTGAACAGGCGCCGGCCGAGGCTGAGCGTGCGACGGATCTTTCCCCGCTCCAGGAAATCGACCTGCTGACTACTGCTGGCGCGCCCGAGCTGGCGCTCGATGTGCTTGGCAGCTCCCAACCCGAATATTCCAGTGACCCGGATGGCTGGCGTCGCCATGAGCAGCTGCGTGTGGAAATCCTGCGCCGCAGCGGCAACTGGCAGGCACTGGCCGAGCAGCTTGCCGACTTGCCGGAAGGCCTCGCGATTGCCGACCGCCGCTGGACCTCCACGGTCCGCGCCCAGGCGCTGCTTGAAATCGACCAGCCGGCTGAGGCCCTCGAGATCGCGCGCAGCATGATCTGGGAGCCTGCGCCGGTCGCTGCTGTCGAGATGGCTACCTGGCGGCGTATCCTTATTCGCGCCTACCGCGGGCTTGGCGAGTTGCAGGCGGCGCGTACCGCGATCCGCCGTTTCCAGCAGGATTACGACGATACATCTCGCGACTGGACACTCGAGCGCGCGCGCCTGGCGTTGCGCGTCGATGAACCGGAGGAGGCGGTCGCGCTGCTGGCCGATGCTACGGGTAACGATGCCGAAATCCTGAAAATCATTGCCGATTTCCGGAGTGGATCGCAGTCGGCCGCTGCGGCAATCGATCGCGCCGTTAAATTCGGTGTCAACAAGGAGATTGCGCCGGAGCTGCGCCGGGAGGCCTGGGCCTTCGCGGCGGAAGCGGCGGGCTCGATCAATAATCGCACCGCGCGCATTGCCGCACTGGAACGCGGCCTGGTGTTGCCTGCCGGGTCACGTCCGACCCTGTCGCCACTCAGCGCCGATGCGCTCTGGGACGATTACATCGAACTGGGCACCGAACTGGGTAACGAACTGCAGCTGATTGTTGGTGACGACGAGGCGTGGTTCCTGGCCGCGTCAAACCGTTACGACGACCAGCCGATCCATGCGCGTGCACTTTTTGCCGTCGTCGCGATGAAGGCCTATCGACCGGACCAGGCAGCGGTGGCGCACTGGCAGTTCGCCGAATTGCTGGACACCGTACCGTCTGGCGGCAAGCTGATGCAGGCGCTGTACCTGGATTCGCGCCGATTCGACGGCCCGCAGGATATTGCGCCGCAGGTCCGTTACCTGCTTCTTGAACACGTGCTGGCGAAGCCGGATATTCCGCTCGCCTCGCAACTGCTGCAGGGACTGCAGGAACCGCCGCCGAAGACACCAGCCTTCGACTGGCTGCTGCGCCGCGCCCGGGTATTGCTGCTGGGTGGCGACATTCCGGCAGGAATCGACGCGCTGGAACGCCTGATGGCCGAGGCGGGCAACGAGAATTTTGACCGCGACAAGGTCTTGCAGGTGATTTTCGACCTGCAGACACTGGAACGTCATGAAGCTGCGCTCCGTTTCTTTTCCCGACTGGCCGAGTTGCCGGCAGCGCCGCAGCCCCAGCGTGAGCTGTGGTACTGGCGCGCGGATTCTCTCGCGGCGCTGGACCGCCATGTCGAGGCGGCACGTGCCTACCTGAAATCGGCATTGCTCCATGACCGGTTCGCTGCCGACCCCTGGGCACAGACCTCGCGCTTCCAGGCGGCGGACCAGTTGCTGGCAGCCGGCATGTACGAGGATGCGCGACAGCAGTACCAGACGCTGCTGAACAGTACGCGTGACCCGGGCCGCCAGGCGGTAATCCGCAATCGCCTGCAGGAATTGCAGTTGCGAGCCGAATCGGCGCGCTCAGTCACTGATTCGAGCAGCGTAGATGCGGACAATGGGAACGAACAGGGTCGCAATGCGGTCAATGAGGACAACGGCGTGGAAACCCGCGCCATCGACTACTGAATCTGAACGGCCGGGAGGACGCCCGGCCATTGCACGACACAGGAAAGGAAAGACACTCCATGCAAGCCATCCCCCGAATTCTTGCACTGTTCGGCCTCGCCGTGGTTGCCAGCGGCTGCGCCGGCCTCGTGTCCTCGGTGACCGAAGACCTGTCGCGCGCCATCCTGGCGCATGATGACCCGGCAACCGTAGAGTCCGGTGCACCGGCCTACCTGTTGATGGTTGATGGCTTCATCCAGGGCGACCCGGATGACGAAGATATCCTTCGCTCCGGCGCGAGCCTCTATGCCGCCTATGCAGGAATTTTTGTCGAGGAGGAAACGCGCTCAAGGAAGCTGGCGCAGCGTTCCTTTGATTACGCGCGTCGCAGTGCCTGTGAATACGATGACCTGCTGTGCAATCCGAAGCAGCAGGATTTCCAGTCGTGGAAGAAGGCGCTCGCCGAATTCGATGACGAGGATGACCTGCCATACCTGAACACCCTGGCGCAGTCGTGGCTGGTGTGGATTCGCGCCAATTCCAGTGACTGGGCCGCCATCGGTGACCTGCCGCGTGTCGAGGCGATACTGGATACCGTGCTGAGCGTCGATGACACCTTCGACAACGGTGGTCCACATGTCTACCTCGGCATCCTCAAGACCTTGCGTCCGCCGGCACTGGGCGGGCAGCCGGAGAAGGGTCGCGAACATTTCGAGCGCGCGCTGGACATTTCCGGTGGCAACAACCTCGGTGCGAAGGTGGCGATGGCTGAACATTACGCGCGCATCACCTACGATCGTGAACTGCATGATCGCCTGCTCGAGGAAGTGGTCGCTGCCGACCCGGATGCCGGTGCCGGCAATTTCACGTTGATGAACGTGATGGCGCAGCGTCGTGCGAAGGACCTGCTTGTCAGCGCCGACGACTATTTCTGACCTTCAACCTTACGCAACCTGATATCCCCCGAATATCGACACGGAGTTCCCCTTGATGAGATTCCTCAAGCTGCTTCCCCTGTTCCTGCTTGCCTTGCCGCTCAGCGCGCACGCCGAGCAGACTCTCAAGATCGCGACCCTCGCGCCGGATGGTTCCTCGTGGATGAACGACATGCGTGCCGCGGCTGACGAAATCAGCAAGCGCACCGAGGGCCGGGTAAAGTTCAAGTTTTACCCCGGCGGCGTGATGGGTAATGACCAGAGCGTGCTGCGCAAGATCCGCATTGGCCAGCTGCATGGTGCAGCGTTCACCGGCGGCGGTCTCGCCGATGTTTACCCCGGCATTCGCATCTATGGCCTGCCGTTTCTCTTCAACAACCTTGAAGAGGTCGATTACCTGCGCGGCAAGATGGATGCCGAACTGGAGCAGGGCCTCGAAGATGCCGGCTTCGTGAATTTCGGTTTTGCCGAAGGTGGTTTCGCGAAGATCATGTCGCTGAATCCCGTTCGCAGCACGGAAGACCTCGACAACGAAAAGGCATGGGTGCCGGAAGGTGACAACATTTCCTATCGTGTCTTGTCTGCCCTGGGCGTGTCGCCGGTGTCGATGCCGATTACCGATGTCCTTACCGGGCTTCAGACAGGCCTGATCAGTGTGGTCGGTGCGTCGCCGCTGGGTGCGCTGGCTTTCCAGTGGCACACCCGCGTCGAGTACATGACGGATGAACCGCTGGCCTACCTGCTGGGTGTGCTCGCGATCCAGGAGCGTGCCTTCGGTCGCATCAGCGAAGAAGACCAGGTCATCGTGCGCGAGGTCATGGACAGGCTCTATGATGAATTCGACAGGCAGAACCGCAAGGACAATGCCAATGCACACGAAGCCCTCGGGCAGCAGGGCGTGGAATTCATCGACCCGAACGCGGAAACGATCGCCCAGTGGCGCAAGACCGCCGAGAAAGTGAACCGCGAAATGGCGGAAGAGGGTGAATTCCCGGTCGACCTGACCGAACGTGCCTATCGCCTGCTTGAGCAGTATCGTACCGGCAATCTCGTCAGTAACTGATTGGTAACAGCCAGTGAAGGACTTCCTGCACAAGCTCGACCTGACCGGCCGCTGGATTGAAAACGTACTGCTGTTCTCGCTGCTCGGCGGCATGATCGTGCTCGCTGGCGGCCAGATCCTGCTGCGCAATGTATTCGACTCCGGCATGGCATGGGCCGATCCGGTGCTGCGCATTCTCGTGCTCTGGGTAGGACTGCTCGGTGCGGTCGCGGCGAGCCGCCAGAACAATCACATCACCATCGACATTCTCAATCGCATGCTGCCGGTAGCCTGGCGGCGCTGGTCGGATGTGGTTGTCGCGCTGTTTACCTCCGCCGTCTGCGCGCTGCTGGCCTGGCATACCTTCCGTTTCGTGCAGGATGAATACCAGTACAGCGATTTCGAGATTGCCGGGATTCCCGTCTGGCTGTGGCAATCCATCATGCCAGTGTCGTTTGCACTGATCGCCTGGCGTTACCTGGTGCGCAGTGCGCAACTGGTTGCCGGCACTGCAACGGTATCTGCGACCGGTGAAACCGGTCTTGCGGCGACCGCCGATGTGAAAGAGGAGGATCGGGCATGACGACTGTGCTGATCCTTGCGGGACTGTTCTTGCTTGCTCTCTACGGTGCGCCCCTGTTCGCGATTATCGCTGCCAGTGCGATGTGGAGTTTCTACGGCGAAGGCATTGATCTCTCCGTAATGGGTATCGAGATCTACCGCGTTGCCGAGATGCCGATCCTGCTGGCAATCCCGCTGTTCACCTTTGCCGGTTACCTGTTGAGTGAATCCGGCGCGCCAGGTCGGCTCGTGCGCATGACGCGCGCAGTGCTTGGCTGGATGCCTGCCGGCCTCGCGATCGTGTCACTGGCGGCCTGCGCCTTCTTCACGGCATTCACCGGTGCGTCTGGCGTCACCATCATTGCCCTGGGTGCCTTGCTGTTCCCGGCGCTCCAGCAGGCGGGTTACCCGGACAATTTCAACCTTGGGCTGATCACGACATCAGGGTCATTGGGCCTGCTGTTTGCACCCTCATTGCCGCTGATCCTGTACGGCATCGTGGCGCAACAGATGAGCGAAGGTTCATCGGTCTCGATCGATGACCTCTTTCTTGCCGGCATTTTCCCGGGGCTCCTGATGCTGGTGCTGCTGTCGGGTTATGCGTTCTGGGTGAACCGTCGCAACAACATGCCGCTGGAGTCTTTCGAGTGGCCGAAGCTGAAGGCCGCGTTGTCGGAATCCAAGTGGGAAATACCGCTGCCATTCATCGTGCTGGGCGGCATCTATTCGGGATATTTCGCGGTCAGTGAAGCGGCTGCAGTGACGGCGGTCTACGTGATCGTGGTGGAAATCTTCATCATGCGCGAGATCCCGTTCCGCAAGCTGCCGGAAATCATGCGCCAATCCATGATGCTGGTCGGTGGTGTGCTCATCATTCTTGGCGTGTCCCTGGCATCCACCAACTACATGATCGATGCCGGCGTGCCGCAGCAGATGTTCAACGCGATCCGGGGCATGGTGGAATCACCACTCGGCTTCCTGTTGCTGCTGAACGTATTCCTGCTGGTGCTCGGTGCGGTACTGGATATCTTCTCGGCCATCGTGCTGGTGGTGCCGCTGATCCTGCCGATTGCCGCACAGTACGGTATTCATCCGGTACACCTGGGCATCATCTTCCTGGCGAACATGCAGCTCGGTTATTCCACGCCGCCGGTGGGGCTCAACCTGTTCATCGCCAGTTTCCGGTTCAACCGGCCGATCACCGAACTGTATGTGGCAACCTTGCCGTACCTCGGTATCCTGCTGGTGTCGGTGCTGATGATTACCTACTGGCCCGACCTGTCGCTGGTCCTGGTGGAGTAAACAATGAGCCTTGTGCCGACCGCCGCCGAACTGAACCTGCTGCGGGATGCCCTTGGTCGCCTTGCCGAGGGTTTCGATGACTTGCCGGATGTCCCGGAGCCGGCAGTGGACGAGCGCACGCGCGAAGTTCTGCTCTCGGTTGCCGAGCGCACGCACGACAATTACCCGTATCACCACCCGCTGTACGCGGGGCAGATGCTGAAGCCGCCGCATCGCATTGCGCAGCTTTCCTATTGGCTTGCGACCTGTATCAACCCGAACAACCACGCGCTGGATGGTGGTCGTGCGTCCAGCGCGATGGAAAAGGAAGCGGTCGCGAATATTGCTGCAATGTTCGGTATGCCGGAACACCTCGGCCATCTGACCTCGGGCGGCACCATGGCCAACCTCGAAGCACTGTTCATTGCCGGACAGGAGATCGATGGCGTTGTGCTGGCATCCAGCCAGTCGCATTACACCCATTCACGGATTTCCGGCGTGCTGCGGCTGCCGTTCGAGAGCGTTGCTGTTGATGAACGAGCACGAATGGACCTCGATGCTCTTGAAGCGAGACTGAAGCAGGGCGGTGTGTCGGTCGTCGTGGCCACGCTGGGCACCACCGCTCTCGGTGCGGTCGACCCATTGCCGGAAATTCTCGCGCTGGCGCAACAATACGGTGCGCGCGTGCATGTCGATGCGGCCTACGGCGGTTATTTCACGCTGTCATCCCTGCTCGATGCAGAGGCACGTGCCGCCTTCGACGCCATTGCGCAAGCCGATTCGATTGTCATTGATCCGCACAAGCACGGCCTGCAGCCGTACGGTTGCGGCTGCGTGCTGTTCCGCGACCCACAGGTCGGCCGGCATTATTCGCACGACTCGCCGTATACCTATTTCAGTTCCGATGAGCTGCACCTCGGCGAGATTTCCCTGGAATGCTCGCGCGCCGGGGCATCGGCCGTCGCGCTGTGGGCCACCCAACAGCTGCTGCCGATGGAGCGAGGGGGCGAGTTCGCACAGGATCTTGACCGCGGCCTCCAGGCAGCGCGGGAATTCCACGCGTGGATAGAGGGTGAGGACGCGTGGCAGGCATTGCTGCCGCCGCAGCTGGATATCCTGGCATTCAGCGTGCGACAGCCGGACGTGGTGAATGCCGGCGTGCTGAACCAGAAGATGTTCCAGGCCGCGGCCGAGCAGGACCTGCATATCGCCGTTGCGCGCCTGCCACGCGAACTGATGGCTCCATGGTCCGGCGGCATGGAATGGAACGAGGACACGATTGCGGTACTCCGTACCTGTCTCATGAAGCCCGAGCACGCCGACTGGTTACCCGAGCTGCAATCCCGCCTGGAGGCCACCCGGGCCGCTGTCCTGGCGACGCCCGCCGCCGATAGTTAGTCATTATCTATCGTTAGCATCAAAACAATCAATTAGACCTATCAGTCCTGCTGCGTTTGAATAGGGGCCGTTCAACAACGAACCCGTTTTCAGACACAGGAGGATTTCGAACATGTTGACCGTAGGTGACAAGTTCCCCGAGTTTTCGACCACCGCCACCGTCTCCACCGACATGGAGAACGCTTTCGAGAACGTGACCCACGAGTCCTATCCGGGCAAGTGGAAGGTCGTGTTCTTCTACCCGAAGGATTTCACCTTCGTTTGCCCGACCGAGATCGCGGCTTTCGGCAAGCTGAATGACGACTTCGCCGATCGTGACGCCCAGGTGCTCGGCGCCAGCGTGGATAACGAATTCGTGCACATGGCATGGCGCAAGGACAAGGAAGAGCTGCGTGATCTCCCGTTCCCGCTGCTCGCCGACGTGAACCGCAAGCTTTCCAGTGGCCTCGGCATCCTCGACGAGGAAGAAGGCGTTGCCAAGCGTGCGACCTTCATCGTCGATCCGGACAACATCATCCGTTTCGCGATGGTGACCGACATGAATGTCGGCCGTAACCCGGACGAAGTGCTGCGTGTGCTGGATGCGCTGCAGACGGATGAGCTGTGCCCGTGCAATTGGACCCAGGGCGACGCTACTTTAGATGCAGCCTGATACGAAGCGCGTCTTTTGACCGTGAGCGTTGTTGCGGCGCCTTCCTCCGTGCTCATTACCAAACCCGGTAACTCCGCGCGTCGGAAGGCACCGCGCCTAGCTCACAGCCAAAATTCGCTGCTTCTCGCAGCATCTGAAAGTTTGCTTCGTTCTCGAAATTTCTGGCGGTCACACTTTCGCTGAGCGCCTTAGAATTCCGGAGGAATTCACATGAACATTGATGTCATCAAGAACCTCGTTCCCGATTTCGCGAAGGACATTCGCCTGAATGTGTCCAGCGTACTGAAGGATTCCGGTGCGCCGGGTCTTTCCGAGAACCAGATCGCACTGGTCGCCCTGGCATCCGCCTACGGTGCGCGCAACCAGCAGGTGATTGCCGCCGCGGAATCCGCTGTCGATGGCGTGCTTTCCGAGCAGGACATCACGTCGGCGCGCACTGCTGCTGCGCTGATGGGCATGAATAATGTCTATTACCGCTTCCTGCACCTCGCCAGCAATGACGAATACGCCAGGCTGCCGGCACGCCTGCGCATGAATGCGATGGCCAACCCGGGTGTCGACAAGGTCGACTTCGAGCTGATGAGCCTTGCAGTGTCTGCCATCA
>JAWWBT010000107.1:0-8139 GCA_033720815.1 Gammaproteobacteria bacterium
ACCCGTTTCTGCTGCCTGAGGATCGGCTGGTACAGGTTCACCTGCTGCGTCATAGCGAGCGCTCCTCGAAACGCAATGCAGCGCCAATTGCCATCAGCTCGCCGTTGTCCGTGACATCACCGCAGCCTTCCAGCAACTCATTGACGGCCAGTTCCCTGCAAGGCCTGGATATCTGGCTGTTGATGTAGTCGGCGAGTCCTTCCGTGCGATAAGCGGCGGGAGTCAGTGCAATTTCTGCAACGGTGCCGTGCGGGAAGTGGCTGTCGTAATAATCAAGCGAACGCTGTACTTCGAGCAGGATGTTGTCGAACAGGCCTTCGCGCTGGAACGCTTCTTCGGCCGCGCGCAGCTCGCGCAGGCCGACATCCCAGCGGCGCGTCAGGAAGAGCGTACCCTGCCGGGAGATGGTGATGATGCCCCTGTCTTCTTCAAGGTGCAGGAGTGCTACCCCGTTCTTTTCGGTAGGCAGCAACATGGCCAGGTTGCGCAACGCCATTTCGGGGATATCCACGACCGCAACGCTCAGGCCGGCTTCTTCAAGCTGCTGCGCGCGATCCTGCACGGCGCGCGCTTTCGCGGCGACCGCGTACATCATGCGGTTGCGGTGCTGGTGGCGCTGGTCGGGAATCTCGAAGACATCAATGATGGCGTCATCGATATGGAAGCTGATCAGGTCCTTGATGCGCCAGCGAACGGCAGAGCGCAGTTCATCCGGGCGCACATCAGGCGCCTCGACCAGGAGCAGCTGGTAATCCGGGTAATCAAGCAATGTGCTTATGGGGAGGCGAAGGTCGTTCCGTTCCAGTGCCTGTCGCAATGCGCCGGAATCCAGTTCATCACCATCCAGGCTGAAACTGCGCAGGCCACTGACTACCGGCTTGTCGCCACGGTTACGCGTCACGGCTGCAAAATGCAGCTGTTTGCCGTTCGCGACCAGCCCGCCACGACCGTCAGTACGGAGTTTCTTTCCGAACAATGCCACGCCTATTTCACCCTCGCTCCATGTATCCGGCCGTGTTATTGGAATAGGAATTGGCCGAACCGACCCTGCCCCTCGCGAGCAGGCCCCCGACTGCCGACTTGCCACCTTTTTGCTGCATGGCCAAAAAATCGGCAATTCGGATTTATGATCAGCGACTTAAGGGGTGAAATACAAGTGGTGTATCAAAACGTTACAGATTTTCACAGCACACCGGAATAGCCCGAATGGGTGAAAACTCAAGCAATTACAGGTGTTTGCATCGTCCCGGACAGTTCCAGCGGCGAACTGAGGCCATGCCGGGCCAGGTACTCTGCAATTCCTGCATTGATCCGGGGGCAGATCAACGGGTCATAGAACAGTGCCGTGCCTACGCCGACCGCTGATGCGCCGGCAATGATGAAGGCCAGCGCGTCCTCCGCCGAGGCGATACCGCCCTGGCCAATGATCGGGATGCCATGGGGGCGGGCAACCTGGTCAACCTGCCAGGTCTTGTGAAGCGCGATGGGCTTGATCGCGGGGCCGGACAGGCCGCCCTGGATGTTGCCGATAACGGCCTGGCGGTTTTCGACATCGATGGCCATGCCCATCAGGGTATTGATGACGGCAAACGCGTCGGTACCCGCCTCGATGCAGCGGCGCGCGTTTTCCTGGATGTTCGTCTGGTTCGGCGACAGCTTGGTGATCAGCGGCTTCGTGGTCACCTTGCGCACGGCCTCGACCACGCGGGCCGACATTTCCGGATCATTGCCAAAGGCGACGCCGCCCTCCTTCACGTTGGGGCAGGAGATGTTGATCTCGATGGCGTCGATCGGCGAATCCTCGAACCGTTCCGCCACGCGGATGTATTCCTCGACTGTCGAGCCGGAGACGTTGGCGATGAAGCGCGTTTCCTCGAAATCCAGCGTCGGCAGGATGTGGTCGACAACATGGTCGACCCCCGGGTTCTGCAGCCCGATGGCGTTGATCATTCCCATCGGCGTTTCCGTCACCCGATGTGGCGGGTTGCCCAGTCGTGCGTCTCCGGTCGTGCCTTTCAGGCAGATCGCGCCGACGTCACGATTGGAAAAGCCCTCGACCCGCGTATATTCTTCGCCGAACCCGACGCAACCGGACAGCAGCACGATCGGTGAATCGAATTGCATGCCGCAGAAATCGATTGCGAGAGGGTTCTTGCCGGGTGCCGTGCCCGGGGCCGCGCGTGTCGCGGAATTCTGCGCCGTCATGGTGTGTTTCTTCTCTGCCCGCCGGTGAAAACGTGTTCAATATCGTATTGTACCAGCCCGAAATCCCGCCCAATACCGGCAATGTGATTCGCCTGGCGGCGAACACCGGATGTCGGCTTCATCTCATTCGCCCGCTCGGTTTCGAGCTGGAAGACACCAAGCTGCGCCGTGCCGGCCTCGACTATCACGAATGGGCCGAGGTGCAGGTCCATGATTCCTTTGGTGCCTGCATGGAAAGCCTCGGCCAGGCCACGACCTGGGCCTTCACCCGACATGCGCATGCTCGCCACGACAGGGTTTCCTATTCCGAAGGAGATGTCCTGCTGTTCGGACCCGAAACCCGCGGATTGCCGCGTGAACTGGTCGAGTCGTTGCCGGAAACACAACGGCTGCGCCTGCCAATGCGACCCGGGAACCGAAGCCTGAACCTCTCGAATGCCGTGGCGGTCGCCGTTTACGAGGCATGGAGGCAGCACGATTTCGGTGGCGCCGACGAATGATGCGGGCAAGAAAAAGCCCGGCGTGGCGGCCGGGCTTCCGGGGTTGAAACGCGCAGCGCGGGTCAGATCGATTCTTCCTTGCGCTCCCTTTCGAAGAGCTGCGTGACCGCTTCCTTCGGCGAGAGATTTTCATACAGCACTTCGTAGATCTTGCGGGTGATCGGCATCTCGACGCCGAGGCGTTCCGCCAGCAACGAGATTTCCTTTGCCGCCGATACGCCTTCCACCACCTGGAAGATTTCCTTTCTTGCATCGTCCTGTGACTTGCCCGATGCCAGCGCCAGGCCCATGCGGCGATTGCGTGACTGGTTGTCCGTGCAGGTCAGTACGAGGTCGCCCATGCCGGCCAGTCCCATCAGGGTCTGCGGATCGGCGCCTTTTGCCTGGGCGAGGCGAGCGATCTCGGCGAGCCCGCGGGTGATCAGTGCAACCCGTGCATTGGCACCAAAACCGAGCCCGTCGGACAGGCCCGCGCCGATGGCGATGACGTTCTTGGCGGAACCGCCAACTTCCACCCCGACGATATCGCTGCTGGTGTAGGCGCGGAAGCGTTCGCCATGCAGGGCATCGGCCATGAAGTTTGCGAGATCCTGCTCACCTGCAACCGTGATTGCGGTCGGCAGGCCGGCACCCACTTCCTTGGCGAAGGTCGGCCCCGACAGGACGGCCATCGGGATATCACCGAGCACATCGCCCGCGACTTCGTGAGCAAGCTTGCCGGTACCCGGCTCCAGGCCCTTCGTGGCCCAGGAGATGCGCGCCGGCGCCTCGCCGGTCGAGCGTACCGCTTCGAGCAGTTCGCGAAGGGCATGGCTTGGCACCACGACCAGTACCTCGTCCGACGCTGCAAGCGCCGCCTTCAGGTCCGGTTCAACCTGCAGGCTGGCAGGAAAACTGCAGCCGGGCAGGTAGGTGGTGTTCTCCCCGGCAGCGCCGCTCGCGGTCAATTGGGCGGCATCGCGGCCCCACAGGCGAACCGTCCGGCCACTACGGGCCAGCTGGATTGCCAGGGCGGTGCCCCAGGAGCCGGCACCCAGTACCGCGATGCTGCGCAGCGGAGAACTCATTCAGGCGTTGCCGCCCTGCTGTTCCTGCATCTTCATCTTTTCTTCGAGCGTGCGGTGATACAGCGCCTCGAAATTGATCGGCTGCAGCAGCAGCTGCGGGAAACCGCCATGCATGGCCATGCTGGCAACGGCTTCGCGCGCGAACGGGTAGAGATGTTCGGGGCTCAGCTGTCCGAGAATACGGTGCAGTTCCTGTGGCTCGAAACCCTGCGCGTGGAAGATGCCCGCCTGTTCCAGTTCGATCAGGAATGCCGTCTTGTCTTCGACCTTGGCTTCAACGGAAACCTTCAGGATTACTTCGTAAAGGTTTTCGTCGATGCTCCGGCTCGTGGAGCCCAGGTTGAGGTTGATGTGCGGCTTCCAGTCCATGGTGAAGATGTCCGGCGAGTTCGGGGACTCGAAGGAAACATCCTTCAGGTACATGCGCTGGAGGGCGTAAGCGCGAGCCTGCTCGTTGGCACCCTGCTCTGCGCCGCCCTGTGCCTGGGCTTCGTTGGTGTTGTCTTCGTTCTGCTTGGTTTCGTCGTTCATGATTTGTTCCGTTTCGTCATTTCATCAAGCTTGCCGCTGCGGTCCAGGGCAAACAATTCGTCACAGCCGCCAATGCCTTCATCATTGATGAAGATCTGCGGCACAGTGCGCCGCTGGCTGCGTTCCATCATTTCCTTGCGTTTCTCCGGCTCGTCATCCACACGGATTTCCGTGTAGTCCAGTTCCTTCCTGTCGAGCAGGGCTTTCGCGCGCACGCAAAAGCCGCAATAGCCGGTCGTGTAGATTTCGATATTCGCACTCATGCGCTGCTTACTTCTCCTTCACGACAGGCAGGTTCTCGCGCTGCCAGTTGGCCAGTCCGCCCTGCAGGTTGTAGACCTCGGTGAAGCCCTGTTTAACGAGCAGCGCCGCAGCGCGCTGGCTGGTCACGCCCGTGTCACAGTACACGATCACCGGCCTGGCGTTATCGAGCTTGCCGAGCTTGTCTTCCAGTTCGGCAAGCGGGATGTTCTTCGCATTCAGGATGTGAGCCTTGCGGAAGGCCTCGACGCTGCGCGTATCCACCAGCTGGGCATCCCGGTTGGTCAGCACGATGGCAGTCTGCGGATCCGCGCTGCGGAAGCCTCGTCCGCTACGGCGCAGTTCGCTGACAATGATCATGACCAGCAGCACGCCCGCCGCGATGAACAGGAAGGGGTGGTTGCCGACAAATTCGAGATATTCGCTCATTGTGCCTCGCGGTCTGCGGAATTTCGGAGCGCGGCATTATAACAGGGGGCGAATTGCCGTGTGTGAACCGGTAAAATGCCCGCCAGATCCTCAACATTCAGTGATTTTCCAGCATGAACCAGCGACCAAGACCCGTTCTCCTCACCATTCTCGATGGCTGGGGCGCCTCCGACTCCGCCAATCACAATGCCATTGCGGCAGCAAGGACTCCCAACTGGGACCGGATGTGGTCGGCCTATCCGCATGGTCTCATCGATACCTCCGGTATCGCGGTGGGGCTGCCGACCGGGCAGATGGGCAACAGCGAGGTGGGCCACCTGAACCTGGGGGCCGGGCGCGTGATCTACCAGGACACCACGCGGATCTCCAAGGCGATCGAGGACGGCGAATTCGACAAGAACGAGGAACTGCTTGCCGCGATAACGGCTGCGAAGGACGCTGGCGGCTGCCTGCACATTGCCGGCCTGCTGTCGCCGGGAGGTGTGCACAGCCTCGATGAGCACCTGTTCGCGATGGTGCGTCTCGCCGCGAAGCACGGCGTGCAGGTTCGCGTGCACGCCATCCTTGATGGTCGCGACATGCCGCCGCGCAGCGCCGAACCGTCACTGGAAAAGATGCGCACGCTGCTGGCCCAGCTCGATGCCGGCTATATTGCCTCGATCGTCGGCCGGTATTTCGCCATGGATCGCGACACCCGCTGGGACCGCGTCGAAAAGGCCTACCGCGTGATGGTCGAAGGCAAGGCCGACCAGCAGGCGGACAATGCCATCAATGCGCTGCACGAAGCCTATGCCCGTGACGAGAATGACGAGTTCGTCGCGGCCACCGTAATCGACGGCTACGACGGAATGAGCGACGGCGATGCAATGGTCTTCATGAATTTCCGCGCCGACCGCGCCCGCGAAATCACGCGCGCCATCGCGCTGGCAGATTTCGATGCCTTCGACCGGCCGAACCATCCGCAGCTGTCGCGGTACACCTGCCTCACCGAATACCAGAAGGATTTCGGCCTGCCGGTCGCATTTCCGCCGGCGCGTCCGGATAACGTGCTGGGGCAGTATGTCGCCAGCCTTGGCCTGAAACAGCTGCGTATCGCCGAAACCGAGAAATATGCGCACGTCACCTTCTTCTTCAACGGTGGCGAGGAATCACCCTTTGACGGCGAGGACCGCGAGCTGATCCCTTCACCACGGGTCGCGACCTATGACCTGCAGCCGGAAATGTCGGCACCGGAAGTGACCGAGAAGCTGTGCGCGGCAATCCGCAGCGGCAAGTACGACCTGATCATCTGCAATTACGCCAATGCCGACATGGTCGGTCATACCGGCGTGTTCGATGCGGCCGTGAAGGCGATCGAAACCCTCGACGGCTCCCTCGGCGAGCTCGAGACTGCGCTGCAGGATGTCGGTGGCGAGATGCTGGTGACCGCCGACCACGGCAACGCCGAGCAGATGTACGACGACGGTACCGGCCAGGCACATACCGCGCACACCACCAACCTCGTGCCGCTGCTGTACGTCGGTAACCGCAAGCTGAAAGTGCGCGAGGGTGGTGCACTCGCCGATATCGCACCAAGCCTGCTTACGCTGATGGGTGTCGATATTCCGTCCGAAATGACCGGCAAGTCGCTGGTCGACCTGGAAGACGGCGACGCGTGAGGCAGCATTCGCGCCAGTGGCACTACCTGCTGGTGGCGGCGCTGCTGTCGCCGGGTGTGTTGGCAGCGCCCGACCCTGAAGCCAAGCAGGAAGAGCTGGAGGAAATCCGCGAACGGATTTCCGAGGTGCAGCAGGCGCAGGCCCGCGACCTCGGCAAGCGTGACGAGCTGACCGGCAAGTTGCGCAGTGCCGAGCAGGACCTTGCCGAAGCGGCCAATGCGCTGCGCGAAACGAACATCAACCTGCGTGCCACGGAAGAGCGCCTGCGCGAACTCGAAGCGGAACAGCGGGCCCGGCGCGCGGCATTGACTGCCGAACGTGACGAGCTCGCCGCGCAGATTCGCGCGGCCTACATTGCGGGTCGCGAGGAAAAGATGAAGCTGCTGCTGAACCAGCAGGACCCTTCGCGATTCGGTCGCGTCCTCACGTATTACGACTACCTCAACCGGGCACGTGCCGCGCGCATCGACCGCGTGAAGACACAGCTCGCGCGGCTGGTTGAGCTCGCTGCCGATATCTCATCCGAACGCGAACGCCTGGAAAGCCAGCGCAAGCAGCGCCAGCAGTTGCTGGCCCGGCTCGAAGATACCCGCGACGCGCGCGCCGGGGTGCTGGCGAAGCTCGAGTCGGCAATTCGCGATCGCAATGCGCAATTGCGCCAGTTGCAGGAGGACGAGGCGGCCCTGGCCAACCTCGTGCAATCACTGCTCGACGTGTTCGCCGACATTCCCTCGCAGCTCGATAACCGCGCGCCCTTCAAGCAGCAGCGCGGCAGCCTGCCATGGCCATCATCGGGTCGGGTGGTTGCGAATTTCGGCGAGCGCCGCGCGGACGGTCGCATGCGCTGGAATGGCGTGATGATCGCTGCAGAGCCAGGCACGCCGGTCCGTGCGGTTTCGCATGGCCGTGTCGCCTACGCAGACTGGCTACCGCACTACGGCCTCTTGCTGGTCGTCGAGCATGGCGACGGTTACATGAGCCTGTACGGTCATAACCAGATGCTCTACAAGGAAGTCGGTGACTGGGTCGAACCGGGTGAGATCATTGCCGCCATCGGCAATTCCGGTGGCCAGCAGCGTGCCGCACTGTATTTCGAGATCCGTAACGGGCGTGATGTGGAAGACCCGCGGCGCTGGCTAGGCCGCAGCGGGCCGTGATAGCTTCTGCATCATCGGAAAGGGTGATGAACTTGATGCGCACACTACTGGTTACCTGGCTGTTGTTGCCGCTGGCGAGTATCGCCGGCGACCTGCCGCACGAATCCGGTGAAACATCCGCTGCGCCTGCCCGCATTGCCATCATCATCGATGATATCGGCGATCGTGCCATCGAGGGCCAGCAGGCCGTGAACCTGCCTGGCCCGGTGGCAATGGCCTTCCTGCCGCACACGCCGTACGCCGCGCCACTGGCGCGCGAAGCGCACCGCCAGCACAAGACAGTCATGCTGCACCTGCCGTTGCAGGCCACCAATGGCAAGGCGCTGGGTCC
>JAWWBT010000108.1:0-7805 GCA_033720815.1 Gammaproteobacteria bacterium
ATATCGGCGTGTGGTCCGAGAACCTGGGTGCGCAGCGATTCTACGGTCGCTACGGTTTCGAGAAGTTCGCCGAGTACGGCTTCCCGGTCGGTGAGACGGTGGACCGCGAATTCATCCTGAAGCGTGAATCGCGGCAATGACATCACGCCTTTAGGGCAAGGGGGGGCGCATGGGTTCGGAAAAATCACAGGCTGACCTGACCACGAGCGGGCTACGATTCCTGTTGTGGTGGCTACCAATAGCGTCAATCCTCTTGATGCAGCTTGCAATCGGACTTGACTGGCTGGCACCCGAACGATGGCTCTTCAATGGCACCTGGGCAATTGCGCTGCTGGTAATGGGGAGTGCGTGTCTGGCCAACGCCATGCATTGCAATCGCGTGCACTGCTGGTTCACCGGGCCATACATGTTGTTAATGGGCCTGGTGATGCTTTTATCCCTTTTCCACCTTTTGCCGGGGGACCCTGCCCCAGGGATGCTGGCAAATGTAGCCGGTCTTGGCACCCTCGTCCTGTGGCTCGTTCCCGAGCTTATTCTTGGGCGATATTTCGGGCGTTGACCAGGAGCCGTTATAAGGAAGCGCGCTTGATACGGTGCAGCAGGATAGCGGGATTGGGGCGGGGCGGAATTTGGTGGGCCCACCAGGACTTGAACCTGGAACCAACGGATTATGAGTCCGCTGCTCTAACCAGTTGAGCTATAGGCCCTTTTCGAGGAGCGGCGATTATACCGTGGCGGCTCGCGGCCCGTCATCCGCAGTTTCCGATTTGATGTTCCTTTCACGCGCTTCAGGTTCTAATGTGGAGGGGAATAGTCCGGAGAGCCGAGATGCGCATCCTGTTGGTTGAAGACCATCGCGATATCGCGGAGAACATTTTTGATTACCTGGAGCCGCGCGGTCACACGCTGGATTATGCCGGTGATGGCGTCGAGGGTTTGCGGCTCGCACTTGCCGGGCATTTTGACGTGATCGTGCTCGACCTCATGCTGCCGGGCAAGGATGGCCTGCAGGTCTGTCGGGAATTCCGGGAACGCAGCCCGGTGAATGTTCCCATCCTCATGCTAACGGCACGCGATACCCTCGAAGACAAGCTGGAAGGCTTCGAAGCCGGCGCGGACGACTATCTCGTAAAGCCCTTTTCACTGCAGGAACTCGAGGCGCGCATTACGGCGCTGGACCGCCGGGCGCGAAATGCCGGACAGGCAGCAGAGCTGCAGGTGGCGGATCTCACCTTCGACACCCAGACACTGGCGGCACAGCGGGGCGGGAAATCACTGCACCTGAGCACCACGACGCGGAAGCTGCTGGCACTGTTGATGCGCAACTCGCATCGCGTTGTCCGGCGTGAAGAGATCGAGCATGAGCTCTGGGAAGACGAGCCACCCGAGGGTGAGGTGTTGCGCGCGCACGTGTATGCACTACGCAATATTGTCGACAAGCCGTTCGAGCGAAAGCTGATCCACACGGTGCATGGTGAGGGTTACCGTCTTTGCGAACCGGACGACCAGTGAACGATCACGTGCAGGAGACCTTCCCGGCTGGCAAGCGTCCATTGCGGCGGCGCCTGTTTCGCGCGATGTCCGCGCTCGTGGTGGTGACTGTCCTTCTGGCCGCGCTGTCCTTCTACCATTTCAACCAGCACCTCGAAGACCAGATGCTGGATATCATCATGTCCAGCGAAATGGCGGTCATCAAGGAACATCTCGCAGATAACCCGAACAGCGTCTTGCCGCGCGCTTCAAGCATGCGCGTCTTTCTTGCTGACGAAGCACCGGCCAGTCTCACCCAGCTGACACCCGGACGGCACCACGACATTCGCCTGGGAGGCGATCGCTATGACGTACTGGTCGATGAGTGGCAGGGTGAACCCATCTACCTGCTGTTCAACATCAACCGCATCGAGGGCCTCGAGAAGCTTCTCTTCGTGATGCTCGGCGTGATGATCCTCATGCTGGTTGGTGTTGCGAGTCTCGCCAGTCTCGTCATCGCGAGGCGCCTGGTCGGGCCGGTGGATCGCCTGTCGCGCCGACTTGCAGAGCTGAAGCCGACGGACAGCGATGCGCGACTGGCTTCCGAATTTGCCAACGAGGATATCGAGCAGATCGCACGCGCCATCGATCACTACCGTGAACGGATCACCGGTTTCGTGCAGCGCGAACAGTCCTTCACGTCGGCGGCGAGCCATGAACTGCGTACACCCCTGTCCGTGATCCAGGGCGCGACAGAACTCCTACTGTCCGATGCCGACAAGCCGCAGGAACGGCGTGCGCTGGCGCGCATCGAACGCGCACGTCGCGACATGCTGGAATTCATTGATGCGCTCCTGTCGCTGTCGAGAGAAGACCTGGACGACGCGGACTACCGTGCCGAAACGCGTATTGACGAAGTTCTTCGCAAGCAGTGCCAGCAGGTTCGTGAATGGCTGGAGGACAAGCCGGTCGACCTGGCCTGCGGCAAGCCATCCAGCCTCGTCGTCAAGGCGCCGCCCAGCCTGGTTGCGATAGCGCTCTCCAACCTCCTGCGAAATGCCGTGGCGCATACGCGGTCAGGCGAGATTCGTGTCCATATGGAAGGCCGCGCCGTCACCATCGAGGATACGGGCGACGGTATCCCCGCCGAGCTTGCAGGGCGGGTGTTCGACCAGCATGTCAGTGGCCGGGGTGGCAGTGGCATGGGGCTGTATATCGTCAAGCGGATCTGTGACCGCTATGGCTGGGAAGTATCGCTTTCCCCGCGCACCGAGGGCGGTACCCGCGCGGAAATCCGTTTCTGACGCTCCACTTTTCCTTCACATTTCGTGATCCTCCTTTCACGAATTCTTTACACGCCTCCTGCGAAGCTGACCCTGTCCCGCACCGACCGCGGGGATCTCATGGAGTCGGACGATGCATAAACCACGAATCAGCAATCTCCTGCCAGGCGCGTTATGCGCGCTGCTGTTGGCGCTGGCCGTGTTGCCTGTCGAGGCGACCGCCAGACCCGAGCTCGCGCTGGACCAGTATTCCGGGAAGGTGGTTTATCTCGATTTCTGGGCGTCCTGGTGTGTGCCCTGTCGTCGTTCGTTTCCCTGGATGAACGCCATGCGCCAGAAGTATGCCGACGACGGCCTGGTCATCATTACCGTCAACGTGGATGCCGAACGCGCGAAGGCCGAGGAGTTTCTCGCCGAGCATCCGGCAGGCTTCGAAGTGGTGTATGACCCCGACGGCGAGCTGGCGAGCGACTGGCAGTTGCTCGGCATGCCGAATTCCTTCCTGGTCAATCGCGACGGCGAGGTCATCTCTCGGCATGTCGGTTTCCGATCGGGCAGCGAGGAAAAACTGGAAACGGAAATCCGTGCAGCACTTGGCCTCGATGAACGAGTGGCGGAGGTGAATGAATGAAGCGCATGACGAGAATCGCAGCTGTTGGCGGACTCTTGCTGGTTGCGATCACAAGTACCGGTTGCTCCAGCCTGGGCGTCCAGCCCTGGGAGCGCGACATCCTGGCCCAGCGCGAAATGCTGCTTGATGACGAGTCCATCACCCTCGGGCTTGATGACCATATCTATTTCTCGAAGGAAGCCACCAGTGGTGGCCGGAGCTTCTCCGGAGGAGGCTGCGGATGCAACTGACACCTGAAAAGAAGATCCGCGGTGCGCTGGTGGCGGCAACCTGTACGCTGCTTGGCCACGCAGCACCTGCCGTTGCAGACGAAGGCGACTGGTCCTTCGACTCCGCGGTGCTGTACTACAACGAGACGGATCGCGTTACCGCGATCGAACCGGTATTCACGGCGCGACGCGAACTGGTCGACGACGGCCTACTCGACCTCAAGCTGGTCTTCGACTCGCTGACCGGCGCTTCGGCCAATGGCGCAATGCCGTCGTCGCAGCCACAGACCTTTACGCGTCCTTCCGGTAATGGTTTTTACACGACACCGGTCGGCGAAACACCGCTGGATGACACCTTTCATGACACGCGCGGCCAGGTCAGTGCGAACTGGATACGCTGGCTGGGTACGGACTGGAAGATGACACTCGGCGGCAACGTGTCCTCCGAGTACGATTTCCAGTCGGTGGCTGCGAATGCGTTGTTCGCCCGCGACTTCAACAAGCGCAACACGACGCTATCGTTCGGTCTGTCGCTCGAATCCGACAGCATGGACCCGGTGGGTGGCGTGCCCACGCCGTTGATGCGCATGATTACCGAAGGTTCGACCGGTGCAGTGGAGAGCGTGCCGAATACACCGGGACTTGATACCGATGACGTCGACTATCGGGACAGCTCCGAATCGAAGACCGTCACCGATTTCCTGGTGGGACTGACACAGGTGGTTGACCGCGAAACCGTTGTGCAACTCAATTACAACTACAGCATCACGGATGGCTACCTCAACGATCCGTACAAGCTCGTATCAGTGATCGAAAGCGATCCTGCCGCGACGAACTACGGTGATCCGCTATACCACGTCTATGAGAACCGGCCGGATTCACGGAGTCGTCACACGGTGTACGTCGGTGGCAAGCGCTGGTTTGACGGCGATATCCTGAACGCGTCGTACCGCTTCATGACCGACGACTGGGGTATCGACTCTCACACCATCGATGTCCGTTATCGCTGGAAATTCAGTGACCAGCAGTACATCGAGCCGCATGTGCGCTGGTATTCGCAATCGGCGGCCGACTTCTACAGCCGTGGCCTGCTCGATACCGATGCAATCCCGACTGAAGTGTCGGCGGATTACCGCATTGGTGAGATGACGGCCACGACCATCGGCGCGCAGTACGGTTATGCCTTCAGCGAGAACAGCGAGTTCCGTTTCCGGCTGGAGTACTATAGCCAGGACTCGAATGAATCCGATTCAGGCAGCAATGTCGCCATCGGTAGCCAGCAGGCATTCGATCTCTACCCGACGGTGGACGCGACCATTGTCCAGTTCAGTTATTCCTTCAAGTTCTGACATCCTGCACGGCTGCGGTGTCCATGAGGCACCGCAGCTGATGCGGGAGCCCCGTTACCATGCCGGTCATTTCGACGCGATGGCCAGCCCCTGCGAGGTATTGCTGGTCGGTGTAGGTGATGAAGAGGCCGCACGCCTCGTGCAGGCAGTCGCCGATGAAGCCTGGCGCATCGAGCAGGCGTTCAGCCGCTATCGTGACGACAACCTCATTCACCGCATCAATACAGCCAATGGCCAGCCCGTGCACGTCGATGACGAACTCGCAGGCCTGCTCGACTATGCCGCGACCGTCTACAAGGTCAGTGATGGCGAGTTCGATATCACCTCGGGCGTATTGCGTCGCGCATGGACATTCGATGGGTCCGATCATGTCCCGGACGATGCGAAGGTGAAGGCGCTACGCAAGCTCGTGGGGTGGGAAAAGGTTGCCTGGCAGCGGCCGACATTGACCCTGCAACCGGGCATGGAAATCGACCTTGGCGGTATCGGCAAGGAATATGCCGTGGATCGCTGCGCGAATATCCTGCTGGCGGCGCGAGTGAAGGGTGGGTTGGTGAATTTCGGCGGCGACATTCGCATCATCGGGCCGCAGGCCGATGGCAGCGCCTGGCAGATCGGTATCGAAAAGGTGGCCGACGATGATGCCCCACCCATCGTGCGACTTCGCTCCGGCGCGGTGGCCACCAGTGGCGACGCGCGCCGTTACGTCATCCGCAATGGCCGCCGTTACGGCCATATCCTTGATCCGCAAAGCGGTTACCCGGTGGAGGGAGCGCCACGCTCCGTCACCGTCATCGACGAAACCTGCACCCAGGCCGGCCTGCTGGCCACCCTCGCCATGCTCCAGGGCGTGCGCGCCGAACGGTTCCTCGCCGCCCAGGGTGTGAAGCATCACGTTATTCGTTAGCCAGTCTCTTGACAAAGTAACCTTTGCGTTACTATGCTGTCACCTAAGCTACTCATTTAGACCACTCAAGGTGACAAAGCGGGAGACAAGCATGACATCCGAAATCGACAAGCTGGAACAGAGCCGGCGCCGCATGCTGGCAGGGTTTGGCGTGGCATTCCTGGTCTGGCAATTGCCTGAAATCCTGGTTGCGATCATTCCCTTGCCGGGCTGGGCCGGACCGGCATTTTCAGTAGCTGCCATCGCCGGTGTACTGGGTTTTCTCTATTACGGCTGGCGGATGATGTCGCTTGCGGGCCGGCTTGCCGACGAGCCGGAGCTTTCCGAGGGACTTTATGACGAGCGCGTCCGTGGGCTGCGCGACCGGGCGTTCGTTGTCGGCTTCTGGACGCTGCTCGTGTACATCGCCTTCCTGCATGCGTTCACACTGTTTTTCGAACTGCATGCCGTCGCTGCGTGGATCCGGCTCGGTCTGGTGATCGGCGTTGTCGTGCCGATCACCACCTTCCTCGTACTGGACAGGGACGACGACAATGGGGAATGAGCTGCGAAACCGGCTGAAGGTGCTGCGTGCCGAGCACGATCTTACCCAGGCGCAACTCGCCGAAAAGATCGGCGTGACGCGCAAGACGATCAATACCATCGAGCGTGGTGTGTTCGTGCCATCGACGGTGCTGAGCCTGAAGCTTGCCCGCTTGTTTGGGGTTCCGGTGGAGGAAATTTTCGAACTTGCAGGTGAGAAAGACGAATGAAGAACCTGCTGAAAAGCTGCCAGTTCAATCCTGTCCAGAAGTACACGATCGCTGCCGGCCTGGCCTTCGGTGCGGCGATGGGCGCTGCGGAAAATGACATGGGTTCCTGGCTGGGCGTGGGTGCCGCCATTGGCCTGGGACTGGCACTCGCTCACGGCGCGCGCCGGCAGGATTGATTACCCGTTCCTGCGCGGCCGGCCGTACAGGTCGCGCAGTTCGTCCTTCGCCTGTTCGAGGATGCCCAGGCGCTTTTCGTCCAGTGACGACCCTGCGCGATTTACGTAAAAGGTCAGCATCGACATTGCTGACTGGAAGGCACTCGACTTCCTGCGCTTGCTCTCCTCCGCGGATCTCGACAGCGACTTCGCGATCTCGCGCGGGTCATCGAGCGTGAAGACGCCTTCCTCCAGGTCGAGTGAATCACTCTTTTCGGTAACGTCCCGGCTCCAGTCGTGTGTGTCGCTCATGGATCATTCCTCTGCGATTTCTCCTGCTCGATTTCCTGCAGGAACAGGTGTCCCGAAACGAAAAAGCCGCCCCGGAGGACGGCTTTTTTCGTGCTTGCGCAATAACTGCGGGATCAGCCTTCGTCGAGGAAGCTGCGCAGCTGCTCCGAGCGGCTCGGGTGACGCAGCTTGCGAAGTGCCTTCGCTTCAATCTGGCGAATACGCTCACGCGTGACGTCGAACTGCTTGCCGACTTCTTCCAGCGTGTGGTCGGTGTTCATGTCTATACCGAAACGCATGCGCAGCACCTTGGCTTCGCGCGGCGTGAGGCCGGCGAGCACGGAGTGCGTGGTTTCGCGCAGGCCTTCGCCGGTCGCAGCGTCGATCGGGGACGACACGGTGACGTCCTCGATGAAGTCGCCGAGGTGCGAATCTTCATCGTCACCGATCGGCGTTTCCATGGAGATCGGTTCCTTCGCGATCTTCAGCACCTTGCGAACCTTGTCTTCCGGCATTTCCATGCGGATGGCCAGTTCTTCCGGTGTCGCTTCGCGACCCATTTCCTGCAGCATCTGGCGGGAAATGCGGTTCAGCTTGTTGATCGTTTCGATCATGTGCACCGGGATACGGATGGTGCGCGCCTGGTCAGCAATCGAACGCGTGATCGCCTGGCGAATCCACCAGGTGGCGTACGTCGAGAACTTGTAACCGCGGCGGTATTCGAACTTGTCGACCGCCTTCATCAGGCCGATGTTGCC
>JAWWBT010000109.1:0-7747 GCA_033720815.1 Gammaproteobacteria bacterium
ATGGACACGACATATGTGAGGTTTTCAGGCCAGGAAAAGCAGCTCCTCCGTGAAACCATTCGCCAGCTCGCACTCAGTGGCGTGGAGGTTGTCGGAAACCCTGGCCAGGCGAGCGCAATTCTCTCGATTGACCGTTCAACGGTACGAAGGGACGTACTTTCGACAGATCGCCGTGGCAGGGCGCAGGAATATGCGATCAATGTGAGCATTCGCTTTCGTCTGGTCGGCCAGGAAGGGAATGACCTCTTCGGACCTGAGGAGGTTTCCTCGCAGGCTGTGCTGGCACTCGATCCGTCCAATCCCACTGCGAACAGGAGCGAGCTGGAAAATACAGTGGCAAGTCTCCAGGCCGATGCGGTATCCCGGATGCTCAGGCTGGTGTCGTCTGCAGAGGTGAGCCGGCCGCTGGAAGAATCGATCCCCGAGGAATGAAACTCTACCCGGAAAAACTCCCTGCCCACCTGGCCAGTGGCAAGCTGGCTCCGATCTACGTCCTGGCGGGTGATGAACCGCTGCAGGTCGGCGAAGCGGCCGATGCTGTTCGCGCTGCCGCGAAGGAGCAGGGCTACCTGAGCCGTGAGGTGTTCTTTGCCGAACGCGGCTTCGACTGGCAGGGACTTGCTGCCGCCGGCGACAGCATGTCGCTGTTCGCCGAAAAGCGCATCCTGGAATTGCGCCTGCCTACCGGCAAGCCGGGTGACGCGGGTGCGAAAGCACTTGCCGACCTTGCCGCGCGGCCACCGGAAGACACCATCCTTATTGTTGTCGCAGGGCGGATCGAGCGGGCACCGAAGTGGAAGACCGCCCTGGAAAAGGCCGGCGTACTCGTCGAGTTCTGGCCTGTCGATGCCGCGAAACTGCCGGGCTGGATCATGCAGCGCATGCAGGCCGCCGGCCTTGCGGCCGACCGCGAAGCGGCACAGCTGCTGGCGGATCGGGTCGAGGGCAACCTCCTGGCCGCCGCCCAGGAAATCGACAAGCTGGCACTCCTGTTGCAGGGCCAGAAGGCGTCCAGCGAGGCGATTCGCCAGGCGGTGGCCGATTCCGCACGATTCGATGTGTTCCAGCTGGTGGATGCCGCGCTGACCGGCGATGCCAATCGTGCCTTGCGAGTGCTGACCGGGTTGCAGGGCGAAGGTCTTGAGCCGGTGCTGGTTACGTGGGCACTCGCACGTGAAATCCGCAGCCTGGCAGACATGGCCTACCAGCTTGCCTCTGGCGCGCCGCGCAATGCGGTGCTCGGCAAGGTCTGGCCGAAGAAGCGACAACCCGTTGTCGAGCGGGCACTGCAGCGACTGGATGTGCGACAATTGGAGAAATTGTTGCTGGAAGCCGCGCTGGTGGACCGTTGCGTCAAGGGCGTGGGCCCGGGCCAGCCCTGGCCGCGACTGGAGCGGCTGGTGGCAGCACTCGCGGGCAAGCCCCTGGTTGCAGCTTCCTGAGATCATGACCGGCCGGTCGCGGATGCGTGGCGCGGCCGCATTCCAGGAGTACTGATGCGAATCGGCATGCTTGGCGGGATGTTCGATCCCGTGCATATCGGTCACCTGAGGCCGGCGCTGGAATTTCACGCCCGGCTCGCTCTCGATGAACTCCGCCTTGTCCCCTGCGCAACTCCCGGCCACCGGGAGACGGCCGCATTGCCGGCCGAGGAGCGTGTTGCGCTGGTCGAGGCGGCGATTGCCGATATCGATGGCATTGTCGTTGATGACCGCGAACTGAAGCTGCCTCCGCCTTCGTACACCGTGCAGACGCTGCGCGACATGCACGCCGAAAATGGCGAGGCAAGCTACATCCTTGGCATGGGTGAAGACGCGTTTCGGGGTTTCTGCCGCTGGAAGGAATGGGAGGCCATTCTCGACCTGGCGGATATCGTGGTGATGCATCGACCCGGCACTGCCGAGGAACTGGATCCCGAGGTGGCGACATTGCTCGAATCGCGTCGCGTAGCTCTCGAGGCGATTGGCAAGCAGGTTGGTCGCATCGCCACGCTGGAAGTCACACCGCTGGCAGTTTCTTCCACGGCAATTCGCGCCATGCTGGCGCGCGGTGAAGACCCGAAATTTCTCGTACCGGAAGCGGTGCGACAACGGATTCTCGACAATCGTTATTACATGAATGGCAAGGCAGGATGATGCAGGCAGAAGAATTGCGCGACGAAGTACTCCGGGCGCTGGAAGACATGAAGGCCACCGATGTGACCGCCATTGACGTGCGTGGTCGCACCGCCATCACCGATTTCATGGTGATTGCCAGCGGTACATCGGACCGGCACGTGAAGGCAATTGCCAACTCGGTGCAGAAGGAAATGAAGGATCGCGGTGTCAAGCCGGTCGGCATCGAAGGCGATCGTGATGCCGAGTGGGTGCTGCTCGACCTCAATGATGTCGTGGTGCACATCATGCTTCCGGAAATCCGCGACTTCTACAACCTCGAGAAACTCTGGTCGGTCGAAGCCGACACGGAGTAGGCGGGTTACGCAAATGAAGCTGCGCCTGCTGGCAGTTGGCCAGAAGATGCCGGCCTGGGTCGAGAAGGGTTTTGCCGAGTATGCTGGTCGCATGCCTCCGGAAAGCCGGCTCGAACTGGTGGAAATCCCGCTGGCCCAGCGCGGAAAGTCGAAGCCGGTCGAGCGCGCGATGCGCGAGGAAGGCGAGAAACTTCTCTCTGCCTGCGGCGAGCGTGATCTCGTCATCGCACTCGATGTGCGCGGCAAGCCCTGGTCGACCGAGCAACTGGCAGAAAACCTGGGTGACTGGCAGCAGCAGGGACGTGATGTTTCGCTGCTGGTCGGCGGACCCGATGGCCTCTCGCCGGAATGCCTGCAACGGGCCGAGCGTCGCTGGTCACTCTCGCCTCTGACCTTGCCCCATCCGCTCGTGCGCATCATCCTCGCAGAACAACTGTACCGTGCCGTGAGTATCCTCAAGAACCATCCCTATCATCGGGCCTGACATGACTGATGCGACCCCGACATTCGTGCTCGCCAGCGCCTCACCGCGTCGCCTGGACCTGCTGCGCCAGGTCGGCCTGGAACCCGAGGTGCGGCCCGTGGATATCGATGAAACGCCCCTGCCGGGCGAGGCTGCGAGGGATTATGTCGAGCGTCTTGCTCTCGCCAAGGCGCGAGCTGCTGCGAAAGGTGAAGCGCGGCCGGTGCTGGGTTCGGATACATCCGTCGTCGTGGATGGCGAGATTCTCGGAAAGCCGGTGGACGAGTCGGATGCTGCGGCGATGCTGGAACGGCTTTCGGGGCGGGCCCATATCGTGATGACGGCGGTTGCGGTCGTCCATGGGGACAAGGAGAACCACGTGACTGTCGCAACGGAAGTCGAGTTTGCACCGTTGTCCGACGACGAAATCAAGGCATACTGGAAGACCGGCGAGCCGATCGACAAGGCGGGTGCCTATGGCATCCAGGGCCATGCTGCCGCGTTCATCGTACGCGTCAACGGCTCGTACAGTGGGGTGGTTGGCCTGCCGCTGCACGAAACCACGCAACTGTTGCGTGAATCGGGTGTCGAAATACTGGAAGGTTGGCGGAAAAATGTCGCTGGCGAGAGCTGAAAGCTGAGCATTCGCGTTAACGAATCCTCAGCTTTCAACTTTCATCCGGATTTCGCCATGAGTGTGGAAATACTGATCAATGTCACGCCGCGAGAAACCCGCGTTGCGCTGGTGGAAAACGGTGTGTTGCAGGAAGTCTTCATCGAGCGTGCGCAACGCCGCGGCCTGGTGGGCAATATCTACAAGGGAAAGGTTTCGCGCGTATTGCCCGGCATGCAGGCAGCCTTCATCGAGGTCGGCCTTGAGCGCACGGCTTTCCTTCACGCATCCGACATTGCGCGCGTTGCCTATGGCGATGACGAAGTCGATGAAAAGCAGCCGGCAGATATCCGCAGCCTGTTGCATGAAGGCAAGGAACTGCTGGTGCAGGTGCTTAAGGACCCACTCGGCACCAAGGGTGCGCGCCTGACCACGCATATTTCCATTCCCTCGCGATACCTGGTCTACCTGCCGGGTGGCAGTGGTGTCGCGCTATCGACGCGTATCGAGGATGAATCGGAACGTGAGCGCCTGAAGGCAGCGCTGGAAACGGCTATCGAGCATCACGAGGATGACCTGCCTGGCGGCTATATCGTGCGCACCGCCGGCGAGGGCGCGGGACTCGATGCGCTGCGCGCCGACATGCTGTTCCTGAATCGCCTGTGGCAGTCGGTCCAGGGTTCATCGTCGGCGGCGAAGGCCGGCGAACTCGTGCATGAAGACCTGCCGTTGCCGGTTCGCATCCTGCGCGACCTGCTGGATTCCGATGTGAAGCAGGTTCGGGTCGATTCCACCATGACCTACGAGCGCATGTGCGAGTTCACCAACCGCTTCATCCCGGATATGACCGCGCGCATCGAGCATTACTCGGGTGATCGCCCGATCTTTGATTTCTACAACGTCGAAGAGGAAATCAAGCGTGCACTGGAACGCAAGGTGCCGCTGAAATCCGGTGGTTACCTCATCATCGACCAGACCGAGGCGATGACGACCATCGACGTGAATACCGGCGGATTTGTCGGTCACAGGAACCTCGAGGAAACCATCCTCAAGACGAATCTCGAGGCGGCGCAGGCGCTCGCGCGACAACTGCGACTCCGAAACCTTGGCGGCATCATCATCATCGATTTCATCGACATGCATGAAGACGAGCACAAGCAGATGGTGCTCTCCGCGCTGGAAAAGGCACTCGAAAAGGATCATGCGAAGACGCAGGTCACGGAAGTGTCACAGCTTGGCCTGGTTGAAATGACCAGGAAGCGTACGCGTGAAAGCATCGAGCATATTCTCTGCGAAGCCTGTCCGACCTGCGAGGGTCGTGGCTCGGTGAAGACGGCCGAGACCGTCTGCTATGACATCTTCCGCGAAGTGATGCGCGAAACACGCCAGTTCCCGGTGCAGGAGATTCTGATCCTTGCGGCCCAGGATGTCGTCGACATGCTGCTCGACGAAGAATCCACCAGCCTGGCCGAGCTCGAGGAACATATCGGCAAGCCGATACGCCTGCAGGTCGAGTCCATGTATAGCGTCGAGCAATTCGACGTTGTGCCAATGTAGGTAACGATGGGTTCCCTGAAGCGTCGGCTCTGGAAGATAACCGCAGGCACGCTTGCAGGCATCGTGATCCTGCTGGCGATAGGCGTCGGCTTGTTCAATGCCGCAGTGCCATTCGTGCCAGCGCTAAGCAGTACTGCCGAAGAGCGCGTCGAGGAGGCCATTGGCTGGCCCTTGCGAATAGGCAGCATGGACCTGCGCTGGCAGTTCATCGGACCGATGCTCGTCCTCGAAGATGTGGCACTGCTTTCTCCGAATACCGGTACACCGGTCATTCGCGTTGCCCGTATTGATCTTGTTTTCCGACCCGGTGACCTGTTACAGGAAAGCGATTATCGGCCGGCGCACGTGCGCCTGCATGAACCGCAACTGGCAATCGAGCGCGATGCCAGCGGTGAGATCTGGCTCTCAGGCCATCGCATTGACGTCGACCCGGAAGCGCGGCTCGATTGGCGAACATTATTGCGGCGTAGCCTCAAGCACGGTCGTTTCAGCATCATCGACGGCACGCTTGTCTATCGCGATGAAATACTCGATATCGATAACTGGTCGCTGCGGAATTTCAACCTGACGTTGGCGTCTGATGGACGCGAACACGAATTTACCGGGAGTTTCCTGCCACCGGGCCCGCTTGGCGAGCAGGCTGCATTTTCCGTCGAAACCGTGGGCGACGCTTCACGACCGGAAGACTGGATATGGACCGCCGAAATAGGTGCGCGGCAAGTTCGCATCAACTGGCTGTACGAGCAGCTGGAATGGGCGGGTGCAGGCCGCTTCGACGGCACGATGAATCTCTCGGCTGAAATGCGTGGCACCGGATTGCATGAATGGCGCGGCCAGGGTGATTTTTCGGCCGCGGAATTCGGTTTCGTGCCCAGGGGGCCAAGGGTCAGTGCCGGTGGCGAAGATACGGTCGAGGCGGTCTCCTTCGACTGGATCCTCGAACGCGATAGTGACTACCTGGCGATTGACCTCGAAAACCTCGAGGTTCGACAAGGTGGCGATCCGTGGCCGGACTCGCACCTGCGAATTGCCATGAGATCGCAGGCGTCGGACGCTGCACAACTTGACCTGCGTGCGAGCTACCTGCGGCTTGAAGACCTGTCACCCATCCTGCGCTGGTTGCCGACGCAATGGGTTTCCAATGAAATCGACAAGGCCATCACCGGCCTGGAGCCACACGGTGAGCTGCGTGATGTTCACTTGCAGCTATCGCAACCAGAGGGGTTGCGATCCCTGGCGCTCTCCGGAAGAAACGTAGGTGTGGAACCGTGGCAGGATGTTCCCGGGATAAGCGGCATCGATCTCGACATCTCGGGCAGTGCGTCTGCAGGACATGCGACGTTCCGTACGGAAGGGGCATCGCTCGACCTGCGTCCCCTGTTTCGTGAGCGTATCCCGGTTGATGAGCTCAGTGGCGAGCTGGGCTGGCAGTCGAGTGATTCCGGAACCGCGTTGGCGCTCGCGCGCCTCGTCGTAGGCAATGAAGATGCCAGCGTACAAGGTAGCGGCAGCATCTACATGCCGAATGAAGGTGCCGTGCAAGTCGCGCTACAGGGTAACGTGAAGAATGCCAGGGTAGGGGCAACGCCGCGCTACCTGCCAGTGAAAGTCATGAATGACAGGCTTGTCGAATGGCTGGATCGCGCCACGCCGGCAGGACGTATTCCCGAAGCGTCCTGGAAACTGGAGGGCCCGCTGGAGCAGTTCCCCTGGAAGGACGGAGGCGGCGTCTTCGATATCCGCTTCCCGATAAACGGGCTAACCCTGGTTTACGACAAGGATTGGCCACGCATCGAGAATGCGGACGTCGATGTGCACTTCTCGCAGGCATCGCTTTCCGTGCGCGCACGGCGCGGCAAAACGCTTGGCATTGATATCAACGGCGTGGAAGCCTTCTTCGAGGAGCTCGGCAGGACTCCGTTGTTGGTTGATGGCTCGGTGAAGGGCGATTCAAGGCATGCTTTCGAGTTTCTTGCAGCGAGTCCATTGCAGGAAAACCTGTCTGCAGTACTTGACCAGCTTGCACCGGACGGACCGTTCACTGCTGCAATTGACTTGGACCTGCCGTTGGATGATCTCGATGCGAGCAGCGTTGAAGTCATGGCGCAACTGCAGGACGTGAATATCGATATCGGTGGCCTGCCATGGCCTGTTCGTTCACTCGCGGGTGACATGCGCTTCACCCGGACGAGCATCAGTGGCAGCAACCTTTCCGGGGATTTTACCGGTAACCCGTTGCGCGCGACGATGAGCAGCGAAACAGCCGTTGATGGCATCGGACCGATACGGATTGATCTGGAGGGTCGTACCGACACTGCAGAGCTTGGCGCGTACCTCCCCCCAGGCTGGGGAGGGAACATCGAGGGTGCGTTCAACTGGCAAGGGCAGCTTCATGCGAATCGTGAAGGCGAACCCTTTCGTGTTGAGCTCCAGTCGACACTGGCGGAAGTTTCATCGACCTTGCCGGCACCACTGCATGAACTCCCTGCTGCAGCTGCAAGCATTACCTTTCCGCACGGAGAGGGTATCCATGCGGCGATCACGCTCAATGAACTGCTGAAGGCGCGGCTTGGATTTGCACGAAAAGATGATGCCTCGCCATTGCGGTTGCGCAGGGGCGTAATTGAAGCGGGCAGCGAGGCGG
>JAWWBT010000110.1:0-7714 GCA_033720815.1 Gammaproteobacteria bacterium
CGCCCTCGCTACGCTCGGGTTCCCTGCGATGCTCGCCGGAAACGGCGCCCGGGTAACTCGCGCAGGCAAGCCTGCGCTCAGACACCCCCGGGCTTTTATCCGTTTCCGGCTGTGCTTCTCGGCGGCTCCCAGTCGCGCGAAAAGCGGGAGCGAAGTTCTCGGAGCCGATGCCGCAAGCAGTATTCCGCTATCAAACTCGGAGAGCTTTCTTCTCTCGCTACTGGGTGAGCGCAATACTGTTTACGACATGTCAATCCCCGTTGGAGGCCGCCGAGGAACGCAGTCGCGGGAGGAGGCAAGCGCGGGAGTGTCTGAGCGAGCGCAGCGAGCGAGTTGCCCGCGCGCCGACCGCGACGAGTACCGCAGGCTCACAAGAATAGAAAATGATCGGCCGATCGGGGCGGATTTCTTTTGGGTACTTTTCTTTGGACGTCCACAGAAAAGTACCTCGCCCAGGCGCCGAAGGCGCGGGCGAAACCCAAGGAAAACGAGCCAGGCTCGCCAATCAGAGCTGGAACAGTTCCCGCATCTTTTCGCCCGGATCCTCCGCCCGCATGAATGCCTCACCAACGAGAAACGCATCCACGCCGTTGTCGCGCATCAACGCAATATCCTCAGGCGTGTGGATACCGCTTTCCGTCACGACGCGGCGGTCACGGGGAATATTCGCGAGCAATTCGAGTGTCGTTTCCAGCGACGTCTCGAATGTACGCAGGTTCCGATTATTGATACCCAACAACGGGGTCGGCAGGCGCAGCGCGCGTTCGAGTTCGTCGGCATCATGGACCTCGACCAGCACATCCATTTCGAGATCCTGCGCGACATGGCACAGCTCTGCCATCTGGTTGTCACCCAGTGCCGCAACGATCAGCAGGATGGCATCCGCACCTGCAAGGCGCGCTTCGTAAACCTGCCATGCGTCGATGATGAAATCCTTGCGCAAGACCGGCAGGTTGCAGGCATCGCGTGCGATCGCAAGATTATCGAGATGGCCCTGGAAGTACTGCTCGTCGGTGAGCACAGAAAGGCAGCTCGCACCGGCATCGGCGTACGATTTCGCGATCGCTGCAACATCGAATTGCTCGCGCAACACACCCTTCGACGGCGAGGCCTTCTTGATCTCGGCAATGATGCCGGCACGCCCACTCGACACATGCGCTTCAAGCGCACCAGCAAAGCCACGTGTCGGCGCACGTTGCTCGAGTCGCTCACGCATCCTCGGCAAGGGCATTGCGGTTGCGCCGCGCTCGATTTCCTCGAACTTGGTACGGATGATCTTCTTCAGGATGTCCTGCGCGCTCATTTCGCGGTGGCCTCCACCAGGCGGTGCAGCCTTTCCCTTGCCCGGCCATCGGCAATCACTTCACTGGCAAGCGCCACGCCGTCAGCAAGGGACGCCGCCACATCCGCGGCATACAGTGCCGCACCCGCATTCAACACAACGATGTCACGCGCAGGCCCGGCCTTACCGGCCAGCACGGCACGAATCATTGCCGCGCTTTCCTCAGGCCCGTCAACACGCAGCGCATCCAGCGGCTGTCGCTCGATACCGAAATCTTCCGGCGAAATGCGGTAGCTGCGCACCTGGTCGTCCTGCAATTCCGCCACGGTGGTGTCAGCCGCGATGCTGATTTCATCGAGACCATCGTCGGCGTGAACCACCAGCACATGCCTGCTGCCCAGTCGGCGCAGGACCTTTGCCATCGGCTCGACCCATCGCTTGGCGAACACACCCAGCAACTGGTGTGGAGCGCCTGCAGGATTGGTCAGCGGACCGAGCAGGTTGAACAGCGTACGCGTGCCAAGCTCGCGACGCGGCGCGGCAGCATGGCGTGCCGCGCTGTGATGGGCGGGCGCGAACAGGAAGCCGACACCGATTTCCCTGATGTGCCGCGCGACATCGGCTGGACCCTGGTCGATATTCACGCCGAGGGCTTCCAGCACATCGGCGCTGCCGGATTTCGACGACATCGAGCGATTGCCATGTTTTGCGACCCGGCCGCCCGCTGCCGCCACTACGAATGCGGACGCCGTCGACACATTGAACGTGCCACTGCCATCACCGCCGGTACCGCAGGTATCGACAAGGTGCTCACGGTCGGCATCAACACTGGCAGCCAGCTCGCGCATCACTTCCGCAGCGGCTGCAATTTCCTCGACGGTTTCCCCCTTGGCGCGCAGGCCGGCGAGAAACCCGCCGATCTGGATGGGTGTCGCGTTGCCGGTCATGATCTGCCGCATCACGGCGCGCATGTCATCGGCCGCAAGGTCCTCGCGATCCACGATCAGGCTGATCGCTTCCTTGATCTCCATGGTCGACTCGCTCATCGCGTACCCTCGATGAAGTTCCGCAACAGGTCATGACCGTGCTGCGTCAGGATGGATTCCGGGTGAAACTGAACGCCTTCGACAGCGAGCTCCTTGTGACGCACGCCCATGATTTCATCGAGCTTGCCGTCTTCGGTTTCCGTCCATGCCGTCAGTTCGAGGCTGTCCGGCAGCGAATCCGGCGCAATAACCAGCGAGTGGTATCGCGTCACTTCATACGGCGATGGCATGTTGGCGAATACGCCCTTGCCATCGTGATGGATCATTGATGTCTTGCCGTGCATGACCTGTTTCGCGTGGCCGATCGTGCCGCCATACACCTGGCCGATACTCTGGTGACCAAGACAGACACCAAGAACAGGTATCTTCCCGGCGTACTCGCGGATGGTATCCATCGAGATGCCCGCCTCGTTCGGTGTACACGGTCCCGGTGAAATGACGATATGCGTGGGAGCGAGCTCGGCGATATCGGCAACCGAGATTTCGTCATTGCGTTTCACCACGACCTCTTCACCCAGCTCACCAAGGTACTGAACCAGGTTGAAGGTGAAGGAGTCGTAGTTATCGATCATCAGGATCATTTGCCGCCCTCCCCGAAGCGGATTCGATCAAGGCCTTTGCCGGCGAGTTTCACTGCTTCGAGCAGGGCCCGGCTCTTGTTCATGGTTTCGTCCCATTCAGCCTGCGGGTCGGAGTCGTAGACAATGCCGGCACCCGCCTGCACCTGCAGCTTCCCGTCGCGGATCACTGCAGTTCGAATTGCGATGGCAGTATCCAGGTTACCCTGCCATCCAAGGTAACCGATCGCGCCGGAATAGATGCCGCGCGGCACGGGTTCGAGCTCATCAATGATTTCCAGCGCACGCAGCTTCGGCGCGCCGGAAAGCGTGCCGGCCGGGAATGTCGAGGCCAGCGCATCCAGCGCATCGAGGCCATCCTTCAGCCTGCCCTTCACGTTCGAAACGATATGCATCACATGCGAGTAACGCTCGGTCACCATCTTCTCGGTGAGCTCGACGCTGCCGACTTCCGCCACGCGGCCAACATCATTGCGACCCAGGTCGATCAGCATCAGGTGCTCGGCGAGCTCCTTCGGATCCGCGTGCAGCTCGGCTTCAAGCCTGCGGTCCTCTTCCACGTTGCCGCCACGTGGTCGGGTTCCGGCAATGGGCCTGACGGTCAGCTCGCCGTCTTCCACCCGTACCAGCACTTCGGGTGACGAACCCGCCACCTGCACGTCGCCGAAATCCAGGAAATACAGGTACGGCGACGGATTGATTGCACGCAGCGCGCGGTAGACATCCAGCGGCTTGCCGTTGAAATCGCTTTCCAGGCGCTGCGACAGCACGACCTGCATCGCATCCCCGTTGCGGATGTACTCCCGCACGGTTTCGACGGATTCCTTGAAGGCATCCTGGCCGAAGCTGGAAACGAATTCGCCCTTCACGCCACCGGCGGGCTGCTCGGCCGGCAGCGGCTCGCGCAACCTCGCCTCAAGTGCATCGAGGCGCGCGATGGCTTCGGCTTCCGCGTCGTCACGCGACAGGTCGGCGTGCACGACCAGGAAGGCACTGCCGCGCAGGTTATCGAATATCACCAGCTCATCGGCCAGCACGAGGCGAATGTCATCAAGCTCGGCATCCCGGAAGGCGCGCTTGAGCTGCGGCTCGACGTAACGGATGAGCTCTGCACCGAAATATCCAACCAGGCCGCCGGTGAACCGCGGCAGGCCCTCGATATCCGGCACCTTGTAGCGTGCGGCGAATGCGCGAATGGCTTCCAGCGGATCATCGCTCGGCGACTCGCTCACCAGCGTTTCACCGTCGAATTCACGAATCACGCCGTCGCGCAGGCTGATGCCATGCGAGGTGCCCGGCCCGATGATGGAATACCGCCCCCAGCGCTCACCGCCCTGCACGGACTCGAACAGGAAGCTGCAGATGGAATCGTCATGGCCCGAGGTCAGCTTGATATAGGCCGACAGGGGTGTATCGAGATCAACGAGGATTTCGCGAACCAGCGGCGCGTGGGTATATCCCTCGTCGCGTAATTCCTGGAAATCGCGGTAGTCAGTGGAGCGGCGTGAAGACGCGGACGAATTGTTCATGATCGAGACTCGGTTGGTGAAACAGGCAAGCAGCTATTGCCAATCGCTTGGCAGGCAATGGAATTACCATCGCCAGGAATGGCCACCATGCTGTTCGAACCGGGTCATCATGCAGTCATGCGCCTTTCAAGGTAGTCCGGAAGGTCGGCGAGCGAGTCGAATGTCCTGCGAGCGCCGAGCTTCTTCAGTTCCGCCGCGATATCGCTATCGGCGGGAAGCCGATTATAACCATAAGTCACCGCTACGCTGTCAACGCCGGCAGCGCGGGCTGCATCAAGGTCGGCTGCGGAATCACCGACCATCAGCGTCTGCGGCGGCGTGACGCCATGCTCGCGCATCATCCATTCCAGCGGCGCGGGATGGGGTTTCTTCTCGGGCAGCGAATCGCCACCCAGCAGGCCGGTGAAATACCGGGCAAGGCCCAGCCTTTCCAGCAGCCCGACGGCCAGGTCGGCCGGCTTGTTCGTGATGACCGCCTGCGCGCAACCGTTCGCGGCACAGGTCTCCAGGCATTCGATCACGCCGGGATAGATCGTGGAGTGCTCGCAAAGCGCCTGCGAATATTCATCGAGAAATGCAGCAAGCAGGCTCTCCACCTTGGCCTCGCTGACCTCGCCCTGCGAAGCAATGGCACGCTCGATCAGCTTGCGCGCGCCGTTGCCGATCCAGCCGCGAACGGCCTGCGAGTCGACACTGGAATAGCCCTGGCGGCGCAATGCACGATCCAGCGCCACGGCAATATCCGGCACGCTGTCGACCAGGGTGCCGTCGAGGTCATAGATGATCAGGCGAGGCTGGTTCACGACGCGGCGGCGATTTCCTCGCGCATCTTCGAAATCACGGCGGCGTAGTCATCCGCGCCATAGATGGCAGAACCCGCGACGAACGTGTCGGCGCCGGCTGCCGCGATTTCGCGGATATTGTCGGCCTTCACGCCACCATCGATTTCCAGACGGATGTCGTAGCCCGACTGGTCAATCAGCTGGCGCGCGGTCTTCAGCTTGTTCAGGGATTCCGGGATGAATTTCTGGCCGCCGAAACCGGGGTTCACCGACATGATCAGCACCATGTCGATCTTGTCCATCACGTGGTGCATCAGCGACAGCGGCGTGGCCGGGTTGAACACGATGCCGGCCTTGCAGCCCTGCTCGCGAATCAGGCCCAGGGTGCGATCGAGATGCTCGGTCGCTTCCGGGTGCACGGAAATGTACGTCGCGCCCGCCTTGGCGAAATCCGGGATGATGCGATCCACCGGCTTCACCATCAGGTGCACGTCGATCGGTGCTTCAATGCCGTAGTTGCGCAGTGCCTGGCACACATTAGGGCCGATGGTCAGGTTCGGCACGTAATGGTTGTCCATCACGTCAAAATGCACGATATCGGCGCCGGCCTTCAGCACGGCATCGACCTCTTCACCCAGGCGGGCGAAATCGGCACTGAGGATGGACGGGGCAATCATTGCCTTCTTCGGCGAGGGCTTCTGCATGGCGGTCGGTCCTGCGTGTGTCAGCGAAGGGCGTACTTTACCGCATCAGCAACAGTCACCGCGACACGCAGGCCGGTCATTTCCTCGGTAGCAGGCGACCGATCCCCATGCCGAGCAGCAGGAAGCCGGCTGCCAGCCCCGTCACGAGCAGGATGTGCCGTGTGCCCAGTGTCGAGTTGTACAAACCTGCCATTGCCATCCCGGCGAGGAACAGGCCCGCCAGGAGGAATATCAAAGCGGTCATGTTCTTCATCGTTGCATCTCCCTAAAAGTTTCCTGAAGCTTGGCAGTCCGGATTCATTACCCGACCGAAGACCCGAATCGACGGAGCCCGACCATGTGGAAGAAACTGCTGCTCGCCATCGTCATGCTGTTGCTTGTCGTCGTTGCGACAGTGTATTTCCGCTACGGCGGCGGTGAAGCGTACCCGGACGTGACGACGACCCCATTGTTGCCGGAATCGGCACTCGAAGTTGCCGTCCAGTATCCCGAACCGATCGGCAACGTTGCCGTCGCCGAGGATGGCCGCATCTTCTTTACCGCCCACCCGGAAGCGCGCCCGGTCGGCCCGCACCTGCTGGTTTTCGATAAGGGTAGCAGCACGGCATTCCCGGACCGTGAATCGCAGTCACTTTTCGAAACGCCGCTGGGTGTCGCTATCGATCGACAGCAACGCCTGTGGGTCATCGATTTCGGTACGCACGGCTTTGGCAACCCGACGCTGTTTGCCTTCGATATCGACAGCGGGAAAAAGCTCATTGAACACGAGTTCAAGAGTGACGTCGCGCCGCTCGGCTCGATGCTCCAGGACCTGCAGGTCAGCCCCGACGGCAAGTGGGTGTACATCGCGGACGTGAGTTTCTGGCGCAAGTCCCCAGGCCTCGTTGTCTATGACGTCGAGAATGATGCGGCGTGGCGCATGCTCGACGACCACCCTTCCGTGCAGGCACAGGACTGGATCATCGAAACACCGGAGAAGAAGATGGAATTCTTCGGCGGGCTCGCCGCGCTGAAACCCGGCGTGGATGGCATCGCGCTGTCTCGTGACGGCGAATGGCTCTACTACGGTGCGATGACCCACGACACGCTATATCGCGTACCGTCCAGCCTGCTACGCGACGGGGCACAGCGCCACGTGATCGAAAATGCCATTGAAAACCTTGGTCCCAAGCCGCTCAACGATGGAATGAGTACCGATGACATCGGCAGCGTGTACATCACCGACGTCGAACACGGCGGCGTGATGGTCCACCAGCCGGACGGCAAGCTGCTCACGCTGGTGAAATCCGATGACATCCGCTGGGCCGATGCATTGAGTTTCGGCCCCGATGGCTGGCTGTACATCGCGGATTCCGCCATTCCACAGATGATGCTGCGGCCCCGAGATGAAATTCGTGAAGCAGCGCCGTACACCATCTGGAAACTGAAGCTGCCGGTGAACCCGCCAGCGGGGCAATAAGAAAGCCCCGCGTCGGCGGGGCTTCTCTTCACTTTGGCATTCAGGTTTCCTGGCGGGCAAACATCGCGACGCGACCGGCAATTTCTTCGAATGAATCTTCCATCAGGAAATGCTTGCCACGCACTGCATGCCAGTGCGGAAGGCGCAAGGCATCACAAATCGGTCCTGCATACTTCTCCGGCTTCAGTGCCGGGTCATCAACACCCCAGATGACCTGCGCGGGGAAATTCCTGTTCTTCAGCATGGCGACCGTGCGTTCCTCGAAATCCTCGGTCAGCTCGTAACCGCGCATGATGCGCAGGAACGCTCGGCCACCATCACCGCGGAACAGCAG
>JAWWBT010000111.1:0-7708 GCA_033720815.1 Gammaproteobacteria bacterium
GAAGCCGACCCGAAGGATCGCTACGCCGCGCACGGCCGCGACTGGATCGAATTCCGCGTGACGGCCAACCCCGGCCAGCCGCTCCAGCCACTGGCAAAGGTCGCGTCGGGCGGCGAGCTGTCGCGTATTTCGCTGGCCATCCAGGTGATTGCCTCGGATGCCTCCGACATGCCGGTCATGGTCTTCGACGAAGTCGATGCCGGCGTGGGTGGTGGCATTGCCGAACTGATCGGCCGTCGCATGCGTGCGCTTGGCAGTGACCGGCAGGTGTTCTGCGTTACCCACTTGCCGCAGGTCGCCAGCCAGGCGCACCATCACTTCAAGGTGGAAAAGATTGCCGGCTCCGACCACACGCACACGACCATCGCGCACCTCGATGACGAGGCGCGCGTGGAAGAGCTCGCCAGAATGCTTGGCGGCGTGAATATCACCGACACTACGCGCGAGCACGCGCGGGAGATGATCAGGTCAGCAGAAGCGGCGGCGTAGCAGGAAATCCACGCCCAGCAAAAAGCCCGGCTTTGCCGGGCTTTTTCATTTCTGCTTCAAGGCGATGGCATTGCTCGGCAATGTCACTTCTTCTTGTCGAGATCCTTGCGGCACTCCGGGCACACGCCATAGATATACAGCGAGTGGTCGGTCATTTCGTAGCCCGCATCGGCTGCAATCTGCCGTTGGCGCTTCTCGATGGTCTCATCCATGAACTCGTCCACACGGCCGCACTTCACGCAGAGGATGTGATCGTGATGCTCGCCCTCGTTCAGCTCGAACATCGACTGGCCGCCTTCGAAATGGTGACGTGTCACCAGGCCTGCATCCTCGAACTGCGTGAGAACACGGTAGACGGTTGCCAGCCCGATCTCCTCGCCGGAGTCCAGCAGGGCCTTGTACATGTCTTCGGCACTGAGGTGTCGCTGGTCGCTGCTCTCGAGAATCTCGAGGATCTTCATGCGCGGCAGCGTCACTTTCAGTCCGGCTTTTCGTAGGTCCTGGCTTTCCACAATCTTTCCCCGGTGCTGGCTGGTCACTCAATGACTGGTCCGGTATTATCGCCCACCTCGAATCACACGCAAAGTCACGGAGCCGCCAATGCGCGTTCTTTCCATCGCCGCCCTGCTTTCTGCCATGCTGCTGAGCGCCTGTGTCTATCGACAGGATATTCCGCAAGGCAACTTCTTCAAGCAGGAAGACGTCGCGAAACTGCAAACAGGCATGACCCGCGAGCAGGTCCGCTTCGTGATGGGAACACCGATGATTTCCGATCCGTTCCATCCGGATCGCTGGGATTACGTAATGTATGTCGATTCCCAGGAAGAAGAACGCAACGTCTATCGGCGCGTAACTGTCTTCTTCGAGGGTAACACGCTGGCTCGCATCGAGAAGGTGGGGCTTGATGAAGAAATCGATACCAGCATCAACGACGCCGACATCAAGGCCGACGACCAGTAATCACTGCTTCCTGCCCATCGTCTTGCCCTCTGCGGCAAGGCGACGGCGCACTTCCTTCGGGTCGGCAATCAGCGGCCTGTAGACTTCCGCCCGATCACCATCCTGCATTTCCTGCTCCGGCTTGCACAGCTTGCCGAAGATGCCGACCTTGTTTTCACCACCCAGGTCGATGTCCGGATATTTCTCCAGCAGCCCTGACAGTTCCACCGCCTCGCGAACTGTCGTTCCCCGGGGAACCGACAGGGGCAGCAGTTCCTGCGCGCCCGGCAGCGCGTACGCAACTTCAACCTTGATGGTTTCCTCAGCCATCCAGCTGCCTTGCCCGCTTCACGAAGGCATCCAGCATGGATTCGCAGACCTGGTTGAATACCGGCCCGAATGCCATGGAGATCAGCCGGTTGGAAAACTCGAACTCGAGATGAAGTTCAACCTTGCAGGCGTTCTCGTCCAGCGGCTCGAAGCGCCATTCACCCTTGAGGTGACGAAACGGCCCGTTCTCCAGCTGCAGTTGCAGCCGCGTGGGACGCTCCAGCGTATTCCGCGTGGTAAAGGACTGGTGGATACCGCCCTTGGCGACCTCGATCGTCGCGATCATGTGTGAGTCGCTTTCCTCGACCACCCGCGAGCTCCTGCACCAGGGCAGGAACTCTGGGTAGCGCGCCACATCATTGACGAGGTCGAACATCGCCTCGGCCGAATGCGGCACCAGTGCGCTGCGATTTACCTCACGCACTGATCACGCACTCGTCGTCGAGGCGAAATTCAGCAGGCCGGTGGCGTTGAGGAAAATGACCAGCAAGGCCGTCGGCGCCAGGAAACGTGTCAGGAAGCGCCAGATGGCATAGCGCATGCCCGTACCGAGCTCCAGCTCTTCCACCGACGAGCTCTTGCACATCACCCAGCCCGCGAACAGCGCGATCAGCAGGCCGCCCAGCGGCAGCATGATATTCGAAGTGAGGAAGTCCAGGTTGTCGAAAATCGTGCCTGCCAGGAACGTGAAATCCGACAGGTGATTGAACGACAGCACCGTGAGCAGCCCGAGGAACCATACGACGACACCAATGCTGATCGCAGCGCCCTGGCGACTCATGCCGTGGTTCTCGATCAGGCGTGCAACGGCCGGCTCGATCAGGCCGATCGATGACGACCAGGCTGCGAAGATCAGCAGCACGAAGAAGATGGTGCCGAAGATCTGGCCACCCGGCATGTGCCCGAATGCCAGCGGCAAGGTCTGGAAGACAAGGCCGGCGCCGGCACCCGGGTCGAGGCCGTTCATCAGCACGATCGGGAAGATCGCCAGGCCGGCCAGCAGCGCCACGGACGTGTCCGCAGCCACAACGGTCAACGATGTCTCTGCAATCGAGGCGTCATCCGGCAGGTAGGCACCGTAGGCCATGATCGCGCCCATGCCGAGCGACAGCGAGAAGAATGCCTGGCCCATCGCGTCAAGCACGGTCTGCGCCGTGACCTTGCTGAAATCGGGCTGGAACATGTACTTCATCGCATCACCGAAGAAGTCCGTTGTCATTGCGTAGGCAACGAGGACGAGAATCAGCGCGAACAGTGTCGGCATCAGGTACTTCACTGCCTTCTCGAGACCCTGCTCGACACCGCGACCGACAACATAAACGGTCAGGCCGATGAAGATCGTGTGCCAGAAGATCAGCCACATGGGGCTGGCCATCAGCGAATTGAATTCATTCACGACCAGCGTTGCATCGGCGTCGACGAACACGCCGGTTGCCGTATCCCAGGCGTAGAAGAAGGTCCAGCCGGCAATCACGCTGTAATAGGAAAGAATCAGGACGCCCGCAAGAACACCCATCCAGCCGACCAGCTGCCAGTACGTACCACCCGCTTCTTCCTCGGAAAGAAGCTTCATGGTGTTGATCGGGTTGCGCCGACCGCGACGACCGAGCATCGCTTCCGCCATGAAGATCGGCAGGCCGATCGCCAGCACGCAGGCCAGGTAGATGATGACGAAGGCACCGCCACCGTTCTCGCCCGTCATGTACGGGAACTTCCAGATGTTGCCGAGACCGACGGCAGCACCCGTTGCGGCGAGAACGAATGCCAGGCGCGATGACCATTGGCCATGCAAGGACTGACGACGTGCCATAGATTTCCCCTTTGTTTCTGTTCAGGCTTCCCCGGAAAGTGCGAGATTCTGCGCGAATCGGCGCCCCGGCTCAAGTTATCCCGCTCTTGCGGTGCAACGCGGGATTGACGCTCCCTGTATAATGCGCGCATGGCAAAGCAGAAGAAATCCAAGAAGACCCCTGGTGGCAACACCATTGCGCTGAACAAGAAGGCGCGCCACGACTTCTTCATCGAGGAGCAGTTCGAGGCCGGTATCGCGCTGGAAGGCTGGGAAGTAAAGGCTCTCAGGGCCGGTCGCGCCAGCATCACCGAGGCTTACGTCACGGTGAAGGATGGCGAGATCTTCCTGCTGGGCGGTCAGATCACACCGTTGCCGCAGGCGTCGACACACATCAAGGCCGACCCCACGCGAACGCGCAAGCTGTTGCTGCACCGTCGCGAGATCGACAGCCTCATCGGCCAGGTCGAACGCGCCGGCTACACGCTGGTGCCGTTGGCGATGTACTGGAAGAAGGGTTTCGCCAAGCTGGATATCGGCCTTGCGAAGGGCAAGAAACAGCATGACAAGCGCGAGACCAAGAAACAGCAGGACTGGGAGCGCCAGAAGGCGCGCATCATGCGCCATTCGCAGTAACGCTGCTTGAAACCTCGGCGCCACGCGGCGAAAGTGGGGTCGACTCCATCGCCGCGGGGCTGCCATGAGCACGGAAACGCAATTCGCCGATCAAGATTTCCACCAGCAAGGCCCGGCACTATCCAACACCTGGCAGTCTGACGAATTCCTGCAAGCCTGCCTGCACCGCCTCCTTCCCGACAATGTCTTCGAATCGATTTCCATTGGACTCGATTCTCTCGGCGAGCGCGCCGCGCATGAAATGCCGGATTACGCCGCAGATGCGGAGCAAAACCCGCCAGTGCACGTACCCTTCGATCCATGGGGCCGGCGTATCGACGACATCCGTGTCGCCGACGGATGGCAGCAACTGCACCGCATCGCCGCCGAGGAAGGTATCGTTGCCACGGCCTACGAACGTCAGCATGGCAGCGCATCGCGCCTGCACCATTTCGCACGGCTCTACCTCTACCACCCCTCTTCCGCGATCTATTCCTGCCCGCTGGCGATGACCGACGGTGCCGCGCGCATCATCGAGCAGCATGGTGATGCCGACATGAAATCCCGTGCATTCGCCGCGTTGACGAACCGCGACCCTGAACGTTTCTGGACGTCCGGCCAGTGGATGACGGAGCGTGCCGGCGGCTCGGATGTATCCGGCACCGCTACCGTCGCCAGGAAGGATGGAGAACGCTACCGGCTTTACGGGACGAAATGGTTTACCTCCGCGACCACCTCGCCCATTGCCTTCACATTGGCGCGCGTTGAAGAAAACGGAACGCCGTCGGAAAAACTCAGCCTGTTCTACGTCGAAACACGCGATGCTTCAGGCGCGCTCGACAATATCGAAGTGCATCGCCTCAAGGACAAGCTCGGCACGAGGGCCTTGCCCACGGCAGAACTGAACCTGCACGGCACGCGCGCGCATCTCGTCGGAGAACCAGGCCGTGGCGTCGCCACCATCGCGACGCTGCTGAACATAACCCGCCTTTACAACACCTGCTGTGCGGCGTCACAGATGCGACGCGCGGTAACGCTTGCCACGGATTTCGCCCGGAAAAGGGAAGCCTTCGGCAAGCGACTGATCGACCACGCGCTGCATGCCGGCACGCTGGAGTCACTCGAAGCCGAAACGCGTGTCGCGACGTTGATGGTCCTCCATGCTGCGCAATTGCTCGGTCGCGAGGAATGCACCGAAGCCAGCGATATTGAACGCAAGCTGCTGCGACTCGTCACACCCATGGCCAAGCTTTACACGGCGAAGCAGTCGATTGCGGTGTGCAGCGAAGCACTGGAATGTTTTGGCGGCGCGGGCTACGTGGAAGACACCGGCCTTCCCTGGCTGTTGCGGGATGCACAGGTGCTGTCGATCTGGGAAGGCACCACGAACGTCCTGTCGCTGGACATGCTGCGTGCGGCCGGCAAGGACGATTCGCTGCCGCTATTCCTCGAGGACATTCGCGGCCGAATCAAGGCGATTGACGCGGAAGCACTGCAAGGGCCGTGTGGCCAGGTTGAACAATGGCTCGGCGAGCTCGGCGCAATGTCACAGCGGGACCCGGAGCGCAACGCGCGCCGCATCGCCTACCGCGCCGCGCGCATTCTCGGCGCCACCCTCATGGCGGAGCATGCCGCGTGGAGCGGAAAATCCCGGGATATCGAGCTGCTGCAGGGCTGGCTGGAGGCGCCCCTGATCGGAAATTGACCAGCATTCATGCCTTTACACTTGAAATTCTCACATTGCACCCCATCTCTTGCGTACAATGGAAGTTCATCCGGGGGTGATTTGGCTTCGACGCGGATCATGAAACCCGAGGTGCATGCCGAGCTCGTGGATAAGCTCGTAAAACCATCTACAACCTAAGTTAGTTGCGAACGACGACAACTACGCTCTGGCGGCCTAAAACCCGCTAGCGGTCTCCCACTCCGGGCCTGAACGGGTGGTACAGACTGTCATAATTATCAGGCTAGTCGTGAAGGTTGCTCTCGCCGGATCGGCGAAATCCAAATCGAGAGATCGCCAGTCGTCTTCCCTGCCTGAGGGGTAGCGCCTGGTTAAATCCAAACTCAGGATAAGCATGTAGAGCCAAGGGCGGATTATTCGCGGACGCGGGTTCGAGTCCCGCCACCTCCACCAGTAACCATTCCACGCAGAGCCGTGGAATACCAAAACCCCGCTTAATAGCGGGGTTTTTTGTATCTATTACCTCCATAACCATCCACGATATTCCATTGACTTCCGGGGGCAACTGGGGGCAACATCCGGGGCAACTGCAAGCCTGCCAGCGAGGGTTGCCCCCAAATGCCCACTGATCGCCTCACTGATGCCGCCATCCGAAACGCGAAACCTCGCGAGCGGACCTACAAGATGTTCGACGGAAAAGGCCTATATCTCGAAGTCTCGCCGAAAGGCGGTAAATGGTGGCGACTGAAGTACCGGTTTGCCGGCAAAGAGAAGCGGCTTTCCTTCGGTGTTTACCCTGAAGTACCCCTGGCAGGAAGGAAGGATCCCCGCACCGGTCAATGGATTGAAGGTGCAAGGGATAAGCGTGACCGGGCTCGGCAGCTGCTGGCAGATGGCATAGATCCCAGCGCCCAAAGGCGTGCGGAACGTGCTACCCAAGCTGCCAACGCGGAAAACAGTTTCGAGGCGGTGGCGCGAGAATGGCACCAGAACCGCTTATCCGCTTGGAGCGAGGGGCATGCAGCGAGAATCCTGAGGCGACTGGAAGCCGACATTTTTCCCCGGATCGGGAGCTCCCCGATCGCCGAACTCACTGCACCACAACTGCTTTCAGCCCTTCGAAGAGTCGAAAACCGTGGAGCTGTTGAAACTGCTCACCGCGAATTACAGACGTGTGGGCAAATCCTGCGGTATGCGGTGGCGACCGGCCGTGCGGAACGGGACGTATCCCATGATCTACGCGGCGCCCTGCCCCCGGTAAAGAGCAAACATCTAGCGGCAATTACTGAACCTTCCGAAGTGGCGCCGCTGCTAAGAATGATTGACGCCTATGAAGGCACGGCAACTGTCTCCGCTGCACTCCGGCTGGCCCCGTTGGTATTCGTCCGCCCTGGCGAACTACGGAATGCCCGCTGGGCAGACATTGATCTCGATGCCGCTGAATGGCGGTACGAAGTCACAAAGACAAAGACCCAGCACATCGTGCCACTCTCCACACAGGCGGTGGCGATTCTGGCTGACCTGTATCCGATTACAGGAAACGGCCCCTACGTGTTTCCCAGCGCGCGGAGCCGAAAGCGGCCAATGAGCGATAACGCCATTCTCGCTGCTCTCAGGCGAATGGGAATTCCAAAAGACGAAATGAGCGGCCACGGATTCCGCGCAATGGCGCGAACCATCCTCGATGAAGTGCTGGGCTTTCGCCCCGATTACATCGAACACCAGCTGGCCCATTCCGTGAGAGACCCGAACGGCAGAGCCTATAACCGCACCGCCCACTTACCGGAGCGCCACAAGATGATGCAAGCCTGGTCAGATTATCTGGATGCACTTAAGGCGGGTGGCGACGTGGTTTCTCTGAA
>JAWWBT010000112.1:0-7656 GCA_033720815.1 Gammaproteobacteria bacterium
CACGGAATTGCACTCGTGACCACTCGAACCGATGGTGTAGAAGCCTTCATTGCGCGAACGCATGGCGCGGGCTTCGAGGTCGAGGTGGCGGGATTCCATCTGGCTTTCGAACAGCGCGCGGAAATCGCTCGCGTTCAGTCGCTTGCCGGGATGCACCGCATCGCCGTCGGCAAGGCGGTCTTCTGCCTCGATATCCCACTCATCGAGGAAGGTCATGAAGTTCCTGTCCACGACCTCTGCGCGATTGACGTTGCGCGTGGCCTGGCGTGCGAGTCCTGCTTTTTTTGTCATGAGTGAAGTCTTTACATGTGCATGCCATTGATAGCGATATCAATGACGGAAACGATGAAAAATACCATTGGAATGCTTGCTAGCACTCCGCCCCAGATCAGTTTTTGACGTTCCTGCTTCGTTTTCATTGAAAACCAGAAAAGAGCGAACGACTGGAAGATGCTGGCAAATAACGCGAGCAGATAGATCGGCGCGGCATACCATTTGATGAGCTGCACCAAGGTCATGCCCAGGAGCACGAGCCCTATGGGTAACCAGCAGAGCTTTAGCAGCTTGCTAGCTAGTGGAGGAAGGGGAGGATTGTCATTGCTATCCACCACCGCGCCTATATCCATTCCTGCTTGTCCGTTGCGACGGTCTGCTCGGAGACCGTCTCCCCTGTGTGCTGCGTGCTGGCTGGTTCGATCAGCATGATCTCGGTTTCTTCTTCGGCAACCGGGCGGTGCTCTACGCCTTTCGGCACGATGCACATTTCACCGGGGCCGAGTTCGACGGGCTCGCCATCTCGAAACTCCAGCCGTAGCTTGCCCTTGAAGACGAGGAAGAGTTCATCCTCGTTCGCATGCGAATGCCAGACCAGGTCGCCTTTACCCTTCGCGAGCTTCACCAGCTGCCCGTTCGACTCCGCGATGACGCGCGGCGACCAGTGGTCGCTGAACTTGCCGAACTTTTCGCTGATGGAAATCTTTTTCATGCCTTTATTCCTCACGCTCAAGAAGCGAGAGATTTTGTTCGCCAGCAAGGCGAAAGGCCGATCGGAGCCCGGAGCGTACACGGAAGTACGTGAGGACTACGGTCGGCCTTTTAACGCAGCTGGCGGGCAAAAGATCCGCTTCTCTTAAAAGGCTGCTTTGCCCGTCAGTTCCTTACCAATGATCAGCTGGTGCACGGATTCCGTGCCTTCGTAGGTGATCACCGATTCCAGGTTCAGCATGTGACGGATCGGGCTGTGTTCCAGCGTGATGCCGGCACCGCCGAGCAGGTCACGTGCGTCGCGGGCTACGTCCATCGCCATGCGGATGTTGTTCCACTTGGCCATCGACACCTGCGACGGGTGCAGCTTGCCGGCATCCTTCAGGCGACCGAGCTGCAGCGACAGCAGCTGCGCAGTGGTGATGCGGCGGCTCATGTCGGCCATGCGCACCTGCACGAGCTGCGTGTTGTCGACACTGCGACCGAATAGCTTGCGGTCGGCGGTGTAGTCCAGCACTTCCTGCAGGCAGGCCTGTGCGGCACCGATGCCGCCCCAGGTGATGCCGTAGCGTGCCTGCGTGAGGCAGGACAGCGGACCCTTCAGGCCCGTCACGTTTGGCAGGCGGTTTTCTTCCGGCACGACCACGTCGTCGAAGTACAGCGCCGAGGTGATCGAGGCGCGTAGCGACATCTTGTGGTGCACTTCCGGTGCCTCGAAGCCCTTCATGCCCTTTTCGACGATGAAGCCCTGCACGCCGTCGTCGGTCTGTGCCCAGACGATGGCGATATCGGCGATGGTGCCGTTGGTGATCCACATCTTGGCGCCGTTAAGCACCCAGTCGTCACCCTTCTTCTTGGCAGTGGTCTTCATGTTCGACGGGTCGGAACCACCGTGCGGCTCGGTCAGGCCGAAGCAGCCGATGACGTCACCCGCGGCCATCTTCGGCAGCCACTTCTGCTTCTGCTCCTCGGAGCCGAAGGCGTAGATCGGGTACATGCACAGCGAGGACTGCACGGAAACGAACGAGCGGATGCCTGAGTCACCGCGTTCCAGTTCCTGGCAGATGAGGCCGTAGGACACGCCGTTCAGGCCGGCGCAGTCGTAACCCTCGATGGAGGAGCCCAGCAGGCCCAGCTCGGCGATCTCCGGGATGAGTTCCTTCGGGAAGCGACCTTCCTCGAAGGCTTCCGAAATGATCGGCAGGACCTTTTCATCGGTGAAGCGGGCGACAGTGTCCTGCACCATCTGCTCTTCGTCGGAAAGGGACGAACGGATATCGTAGAAATCCATCGGGTTCAGCGTGTGCACGTTGTATCTCCGGTCTTGCCGGGCTTTCCCCAAAGCCCGGTCGAGGGTGAGTCCATGAATTCGGTTGGGAGCGGCTTGCCTGCCGCTCCGGAGAGCGCGACATGATAACGCATCCTGCACCGGAAAATCAGGGGGTTAGCCGGCCTGTCGCAGTGCGTCAGCCGGCGGGTCGATGGAGATTCTTGTCGGCCTGCGGGCCGTGATATCGTCTTGCCTCACGCCTTTGCGGCGACAACCAATCGTACTGGAGATTCCATGCTTTACGCGCTGTTCGTCCTGTTACTCGCCTTTTTCGGCGGATTTTCGATCATGTCGATCGAAATGCTCGGTGGTCGCATCCTGGCGCCGTATTTCGGTTCGAGCATCTACGTGTGGGGTTCGATCATCACCATCTTCATGGTGGCGCTGTCGATCGGCTACCTCATCGGCGGCCAGCTCTCGCTGGTGAAGCCCAGCCTGCGCAAGTTCGGCGGCCTGTTCCTGATCTGCTCGGCGGCGGTGACACCGATGGTGATCTTTGCCGAGCCGGTGATGGAGCTGGTGTTCGAGTATTTCTGGGAAGACCCGCGCTACGGTTCGCTGCTCGCCGCGACGGGGCTGTTCTTCATCCCGACGGTCGCGATGGGCATCATCTCGCCCTACGCCGTGCGCCTGCTGGTGCAGAACGCGCACCATTCCGGTTCGGTCGCCGGGCGCCTGTATTTCGTATCGACCGCGGGTTCCGCGGCGGGCGTGTTGATGACTTCCTTCTACTTCGTACTCTGGTTCGAGGTAAACACGATCCTGTACATGCTGGCCGGCATCCTGGCCGTGTGCGGCATCTCGGCGGTGACCGTCGGTGTGCTGCTCGGCCGTCGCGCGCTGGCCGTTGGAGCGGAGGCATGATGCTGAAGAAACTTGCAGTCGCCGTATTCCTGCTGGCGCTTGTGCCGGCGGCGAATGCCGAAATCATCTACCAGAAGACGTCGCTGTACCGGAACATCACGGTTACCGATGACGGCAATCGCACCTGCATGCAGTTTGCGAGCAAGGGCTATTACGTCTCGCAGCAGACCTGCCAGTACAACGATGACCCGGACAAGCTGGTCTTCGATTACGCGCGACTGGTGATGGCCGGCCTGCTGGTGAACCCGAACCCGGAGCGCATCCTCGTGATCGGTCTTGGTGGTGGCACGCTGCCGATGACCTTCCACAAGCTGTATCCGGAGGCGCAGATCGATTCGGTCGAGATCGACCCGGCGGTGGTTGATGTCGCGAAGCGCTTCTTCGATTTCGAGGAATCGGAAAACGTGAAGGTCATTGCGCGAGATGGTCGCGTGTACGTCAAACAGGCAGCGCGCTTCAACCGCCAGTACGACTACATCATCCTCGATGCCTTCAACGGCGATTACATTCCCGAGCACCTGATGACGAAGGAATGGCTGGAAGAAGTGAAAAGCATCCTCGCGCCGGGTGGCGTGCTGATTGCGAACACCTTTTCTGCCAGCCGTCTCTATCACAACGAGTCGGTGACCTACGAAGCGGCGTTCGGCTGGATGAAGAACGTGAAGCAGGACAGCGGCAATCGCGTGATCATCACGGGTGATTTCGACCCGATCTCGCGCGAAGAGCTCATTGCCCGCGCGGAAGAGTTGCAGGATCCGCGTTTTGATCCGTTCGGCATCGATCTCGAGTGGACCGCACGACAGGTGCGCGACGACGCGGACTGGAATCGCGAAGCGCGCGTGCTGACAGACCAGTACGCGCCGGTGAACCTGCTCCAGGGCGATAACTGATCCTGGAGACATCCTGAAGCGATGAAGAACCCGTCCACGACATTCCCGACGCCCTTCGACGAGCAGCGACGGCTTGCCGAGGTCTACGAGCTCGCCCTGGTACGCCACGCTTGCGCGCCGGTGTTCGACGACATCGTGCAGCACGTGGCGCGGCATTTCGATGTGCCCACGGCACTGATCACGGTGCTTACCGATGATACGCAGTATGTCCATGCACGAACCGGTTTCGACATGGGACAGACGCCGCGCCAGGACTCGTTCTGCACGCATGCGATCCTTACCGACAGGATCATGGTCGTGGAAGACGCGACGCAGGATGAGCGCTTCGAGGAAAACCCGCTGGTAACGGGGGAGACTGGCGTGCGCTTCTATGCGGGCCAGCCTATCCATGGTCCCGGTGGTCACAAGCTCGGAACCCTTTGCCTGATCGACACCAGGCCGCGGGAACTGTCGAAAACCGAGGGTGAAACCCTGCGGGTGATGGCGCGCTGGGTGGAGAGTGAAATCCTGCTGCGCGAATATCGCCGCAACCACCAGCGGCTTGTGTCGGCTCGCGATGATGCCGAGCGTGAAGCGATGCTGGATTCGCTCACCAATATCCTGAACCGTCGCGGCATCGAGGCGGCAATCGATGAAATGCTCGCGGAAGGTGAGGCGACCGGCGAGCCGGTCAGCCTCCTGCTGCTGGACATTGACGGGTTCAAGAAACTCAATGATTCACTGGGGCACCGCGCCGGTGACCTCGCCCTGCAGGTGATGGCACGACGCTTGCGCATCACGGCGCGCCAGGAGGACTTCATCGGCCGCTGGGGTGGTGACGAATTCATTCTCGTCGCGCATTGCGAACGCGACGAGGCGCTTGTTCTTGCCGAACGCCTTCTCGGCGCCATCCGCGATGGTGATGTGATGTTCGAGGATCGACCCTTTCCCGTGCGTGCATCCATCGGCGTCGCGACCTCGAACATGGAACGCCAGAACACCCGCACAGAACTCGTCGAACGCGCCGATCGTGCCATGTACATGGTGAAGGAGAGCGGTGGAGACGGTTCGCGCTTCGCCTGACTATCCAGCCACGCGTGCTGCCGATGCAGTCCGTACCGGAACATTGAACATGAGTAGCTACCCGCCGACATATCACACGGAAACCGATGAGCAGGTATTGTTTGCTGCCATCGAGGCAATCCAGCATGCAACGCTGGTCGTTCCCGGGATCGACGGGCCGGATATCTCGTTTACACCCTTGCTGCTGGATCGGCAGCGCCGACTCCTGCGCGGTCATGTGGCGGGTCGGAATCCCCAATCGGATTCTCTCGATGGTGAAATGATCGATGCCGTATTCCATGGCCCGCACACCTATATTTCCCCGCAGCTGAACAACCTGGATGACGTTCCGACGTGGAATTACATCAATGTTCACGTGCGCGGAAAGGTGTCGCTGCTTGATGATGAGGTCGACAAGTGGAGCATGATGCAGGAGTTCGTGCATGTCTTCGAAGGCGATAACGCCGAGAAATATCTTGAACATTATTCCGCCCGGCTGAAACCGATGCTGAAGGCAATTACCTGTTTCGAGATGACGCTCGACAAGGTTGTCGGTCGCTTCAAGCTCGGTCGCAATGACTCACCCGAGTTGCAGCAGAAAACCTTTACTGTGCTTCGTGGTGAAACACCGCCGTCACTGCGTGGCTGGCTGGAGACCCTGGCGCCGTAATCGATGAAGATCAGCTACCAACACGATTACTACGTGCAGCTTCCGGAGGGGCATCCCTTTCCCATGGGCAAGTTCCCGGCGTTGTACGAGATGCTGCTGGACCGGGGTGTGACCACTCCGGAAGAGACGCAGCAGCCGGAAGAAGCGTCACGCGAACTGCTCTCGCTGGCGCACCAGCGGGACTACCTCGACAAGCTGTTCGGTTTTTCACTGTCGGTACATGAAGAGCGCAAGATCGGCCTGCCATGGACGGAAGCACTGCTGGTGCGCTCGCGCCGTGCCGTCACCGGTACATTGCTCGCCGCGCGTGCAGCACTCGAAGACGGCATGGCAGGTAACTGCGGTGGCGGCACGCACCATGCGATGCCGGATCATGGTCGCGGATTCTGCATCTTCAATGATGTTGCCATCGCCGCGAAGCAGTTACTGGATGAAGGCCTTGTCGGTCGGGTGTTGATCATCGATCTTGATGTGCACCAGGGTGACGGAACGGCCACCATCTTTCGTGACGAACCGCGTGTCTTCACGTTCTCGATGCACGGTGACCGCAATTACCCGGCGCGCAAGCCGCCTTCGGATGTTGATGTCGCCTTGCCGGAAGGCACGACGGATTTCGATTATCTCGATACATTGCGCATGCACCTGCCAGAGGTTATCCGCCGTGCGCAGCCGGATATCGTTTTCTACCTTGGTGGCGTGGACGTCCACGCGGATGCGCGCTTTGGTCATTTCGAGCTGAGTGAAGACGGTATTCGCCGCCGGGATCGTTACGTGATCGAATCGATTGCGGGTCGCGGGTTGCCACTGGTCCTGACACTAGCGGGAGGTTACGCAGCGACGCCCGAACGAACGGCGGAACTGCACGCGATCATGTGCGAAGAGGCGCTGGCCTGGCAGCAGCGGCAGGGAAGGGTTCGCGCGGTTGGCGATTGACTGGATCGTGCGCCGGAAGCAATAAAAAAGGCCCGCCATTGGCGGGCCTTTTTTATTCAATCGCTGTTCGGGCTCAGCCGCGACGGCGCAACGCCGCGAAACCGAAGATGCCGAGCAATAACGGGAGCAGGGGCAACATGGCGCCCTGGCCACCTTCGATAAAGAGTTTCGTCGCAACCGTGACGGATTCGTCATAGTCATCGATCCGCTCTGTCTCGGGATCCTCGTATTTCAGTACCGCCGTGTCCGAATGGAAAGTGAGCGAGAAGATCGTCGCCTGGTTGTCACCGATCTCGATGTTGTCGGTTGGCAAGGTGATATTGACCGTGTGACTTCCGCCCGTCGCAATATCCGGAATCGTGCAGACGTTGGTCGCGGGATCAAAGCTGTCACAGCCCGAAATCTCGAAAACCATCTCTTCCGTCAGGTTCAGCCAGACGGAATTGTTGACCAACGTGTCAGGACCATCGTTGGTCACGACATAGGAGAATTCGAGCGGTTCCGGAATGTCGCTGCGGATCGCGCCATCCGAGCTCTCCGCACGTTCCGGGATATCGGCAAGCACCGTTGCCGTCAACGAGGAGGCGCGGCGCAGGAAGATCTCGAAGTGGCCCGATTCGACACCGGTATCCGGGTCCGTGAGTCCTGGTGCGTCCGCTTCAAAGAAGTGCTGGACGGTGCCCGCTGCAAATATGGCGAAAGGATTGCGAGCGACGTTTTCCTGGCGCTCCGGTGTCGTTTCGTCAGCTTCATTGGTTTCGCTCAGCTGGAAACGCGAGCCCGCAAGGCTGCCATCGGCATTCACGCCCTGGCCAAAGACCTGCATTTCGCCCTCGACCAGTGGCGCGGTGTTGTCGTCGCCGCTCCAGGAGACCTGGTAGCGCTGCGAGCCTTCGTGGTAGGCGGCACTCGGCGTGTATGCGTCGAAACTGGCACGCACCTGG
>JAWWBT010000113.1:0-7635 GCA_033720815.1 Gammaproteobacteria bacterium
GACCTCGATCACTTCGGTATCGCTGCGGCCGATATGCTGGATGGTCCCTGGTACTGGTTCGGCCGCGCCGTGGGCGCGAGCTTCGTATTCCTTATGGGCCTGTCGATGATGCTTGCAGTGGCACGCAAGCCGCAGGCCTTCCCGTTCTACCTGAAGCGGGCCGCGGGACTGATGGCGCTTGGGCTGGGCATCACGGTGGCCACCGCAATGGCGTTGCCTGACGGCACGATTCTCTTTGGAATCCTGCACCTTCTGGCGGTCATGTGCCTGTTGCTGTGGTGGTTGCGCCGGTTACCGGTTGCGGCACTGCTGGCGCTGGGTGTCGTAATGGTCACATTCGGCTTCTGGCTGAACGAAGTGAAGCTCGAATCACCGTGGCTGTTGTGGCTCGGCACCCTGCAGCATGGGCGCTACATGGCCGACTGGTATCCCGTGTTGCCCTGGGGTGGCTTCGGTGTGCTCGGCGTCGCGGCGGGCAAGTGGTTGTTCGATGGCCAGCAGCCGAGATTCTGGCAGCCGTTGCAGTGGAATGGCGTGTTCTCGCGCAGCCTGCAGCTCCTGGGCCGCCATCCTCTCATCATCTACCTGGCGCACCAGCCCGTGCTGTTCGCGTTGTTCTGGCTGGCGGGGTATCGCTAGTAAAAGGCTTGAACCAGCGAGGGTCGGTTCACGTTGCGAAGATGTCGTCCATGTCGCGGAAGGTCTTGAATTCCAGGGCATTACCCGACGGATCGAACACGAAAAACGTTCCCTGCTCGCCCGGTTCGCCTTCAAAACGTACGTAGGGTTCGATCAGGAACTCCACGCCGGCGCCCCGCAGCCTCTCCGCCAGTGCTTCCCATTCATCCCATTCGATGATCAGGCCGAAGTGCCGCGTCGGTACCGACTTCCCGTCTACGGCGTTGCGCGCTGCTTCATCGAGTTCGTCGACGAGATGCGCCGAAATCTGGTTGCCGTGGAAATCGAAGTCGATCCAGCGCTCCGCTTCGCGACCGACGCTGCAGCCGAGCTGCTGCGTGTAGAAACGACGCGTCGCCTCGATGTCGGTGACGGGAAAGGCAAGATGAAAGCGTGCGTGCGTCATGAAATCTCCAGCCAGTCTCGCGGTTCCTGCAGTACGCGATAGAGGTCGGCCTCGCGCGAGCCTTCCGGAGGCTGGTACCCGTATTCCCAGCGTACCAGCGGTGGCATCGACATCAGGATGGATTCCGTGCGACCTCCCGATTGCAGGCCGAACAGGGTGCCGCGGTCCCAGACCAGGTTGAATTCCACGTAACGACCGCGCCGGTACAACTGGAATTCGCGTTCCTGGTCGGTCCATTCATGGGTGTGGCGACGCTCGACGATGGGGCGATAGGCGCGCATGAAACTGTCACCGACATCGCGCAGCATCGCGAACGCGGCATCGGCGCCACCCTCGTTGAAATCATCGAAGAACAAGCCGCCGATCCCGCGTGCCTCACCGCGGTGCTTGAGCCAGAAATAGTCATCGCACCATTTCTTGAATTCCGGATAGAGCCGGTCGCCATGAGGCGCAATGGCATCGTGTGCGACCTGGTGCCATTCGCGGGCATCTTCTTCATAAAGGTAATACGGCGTGAGGTCGTAGCCCCCGCCGAACCACCAGATGGCGTCATCGCCACTCCCCGCCTTGAAGAAGCGCACGTTCATGTGGGTGGTCGGCACATGCGGGTTCAATGGATGGAACACCAGCGACACACCCATGGCCTCCCACGCCTTGCCGGCAAGTGCGGGTCGTTTTGCGGTGGCGGACGGCGGCAGTTCGCTGCCCATCACGTGAGAAAAACCGACTCCAGCCTGCTCGAAGATGTTGCCGTCCTTGAGGATACGGCTCTCGCCACCACCGCCTTCAGCCCGCTGCCAGGTGTCGCGCGCGAATTCGGCACCGCCATCAAGGGCCTCAACTTCGTCGGTAATCCGGCCCTGCAATGTGGTCAGCCATTCCTTTACTTGTGAGCTGTCGGGTGCCTGGCTCATCGCTGCTCCGTGGTGTCTTGCATCATGTGCCGGAACGGACGATCTCGCCCGTCTCGAGGTTGCGGATTTCGGTCGGTTTGGTGGCGCCGCCCAGGTCGCCCGCGACGATGCCATCGATGTCCGGAAAGGTGTCAGCGACCTCTGCCGGCGTTATCGCGGGCGGTTGCCCCGAAAGGTTCGCGCTGGTGGAGGTCAGCGGCTTGCCAGCCTGCCGGCAGAGTTCGGCCATGACCGGGTGCGCCGTCACGCGCAGCGCCAGCGTGGCTTGTCCACCGGTGATCCATTCAGGGAGACCGGGCGGTGTCGGTACCAGCCAGGTATAAGGGCCTGGCCAGCGCGATGCGAGAGTGTCCTGCTGGTCGCGATCCAGGTGCTGCACCAGCGACGTGAACTGGTACAGGCCACCGGCCACAAGGATGAGCCCCTTGCCCATGGCGCGCTGCTTCAGCGCGACGAGCCGCTCCACGGCGGCTTCGTTCCAGGGGTCGCAGGAAAGGCCATACACGGCCTCGGTGGGTGCAGCGACCACGCCGCCATCGAGGATGATGCGCGCCGCGGCCGCCGGATCGAGCAGTTCCATGGTTCAGTCCTTCTTCGTGGAGGACTTCTTCTTCGCAGCCGCCTTTTTCTTCGTCGTTTTCTTCCTGGCGCTGCTCTTCTTTTTCTTTGCGGCGGATTTCTTCTTCTTCGCGCTCGATTTCTTCTTGCTGGTCTTTTTCTTCGCCGTCTTCTTTTTCGCTTCGGCCTTCTTCTTTGCGGCGGCTTTCTTCTTGCCGCGACCGCGACGCACTGGCGCCTTTTCCAGGAGCTCCTGGCATTCTTCCAGCGTCAGCTCCTTCGGTTCCTTTTCCTTCGGTACCTTGGCGTTCTTCTCGCCATTGGTGATATAGGGCCCGAAGCGGCCATTCAGTACTTCGATGCCTTCATCCTCGAAGACCTTGATGATGCGATTGCGGTCAGCTTCCTTCTTGGCCTCGACCACTTCCAGCGCGCGTTCCAGGCCGACGGTGTACGGATCGTCTTCCTTCAGCGACGCGTACTTGCTGCCGTATTTCACGTAGGGCCCGAAGCGACCGATACTGACGCTGACTGGCTCGCCTTCCGGCGTTTCGCCGAGCTTGCGCGGCAGCTTGAACAGTTCCAGTGCGTCATCGAGCGTGATGTGGTCCATCTTCTGGCCCGGACGCAGGCCGGCAAATTTCGGCTTTTCCTCGTCGTCCTTGGTGCCGAGCTGCACGAACGGTCCATATCGGCCCATGCGCACGCTCACCGGCCGACCGGTCTTCGGGTCGATGCCGAGCTGTCGCGCCTGCGCGACTTCCTCGCGCGTCAGCGATTCCTTGTCGTCGACACGTTCCTTGAACGGGTCCCAGAATTCCTTCAGCAACGGCACCCAGTCCTTCTCGCCGCGCGACACGGCGTCGAGTTCATCCTCGAGGCGCGCCGTGAATTCGTAATCGACGTACTGGGTGAAATGATCCGTCAGGAACTTGTTGACGATCTTCGCCACGTCGGTCGGGATGAAACGACGCGAATCCATTTCCACGTATTCGCGGTTCTGCAGCGTGGAGATGATCGACGCATAGGTCGACGGGCGACCGATGCCATATTCTTCCAGTGCCTTCACGAGGCTCGCTTCAGAGTAACGCGGCGGTGGCTCGGTGAAGTGCTGCGTGGTCTCGATGTCCGCGAGGTGCACGGCATCGCCTTCATTGATTTCCGGCAGGGTCTTGTCGTCGTCCTTGTCGGCCTTTTCGTCGTCGACACCTTCCAGGTAGACGGCAATGAAGCCGGGCTTCACCAGCGTTGAACCGGTCGCACGGAACACATTGCCCTCGCCTGCCTTGATCTCGGCAGCAACGGTGTCATAGACGGCATGAACCATCTGGCAGGCAATGGTGCGCTTCCAGATGAGGTCGTACAGCTTCAGCTGGTCCGGCGTGAGGCGGCTGCGGATGCTGTCCGGCGTCAGGGCCGCAGACGTGGGGCGGATTGCCTCATGCGCTTCCTGTGCGTTCTTGGCCTTCGTCTTGTAGACATGCGGCGAGTCGGGCAGGTTGTCCTTGCCGTAACGGTCCGCGATGACGTCACGGATTTCCGCGAGCGCATCCTGCGACAGCGTGACCGAGTCGGTACGCATGTAGGTAATCAGGCCGACGGTGCCTTCGTCCGTCTCGATACCTTCATACAGCTGCTGCGCGGTACGCATGGTGCGTTGGGCACCGAAGCCAAGCTTGCGGGAGGCTTCCTGCTGCAGCGTCGAGGTCGTGAACGGCGCTGCCGGGTTGCGGCGGCGCTGCTTCTTCTCGACCTTATCGACGACAAGTTCCTTGCCGGCCTTCTTCAGTTCGGTTTCCGCGTGGCGCGCGGTGTCCTCGTTCCTGAAGCTGAACTGTTCGACCTTCTCGCCTTCGAAACGCCACAGCTTGCCGCCGAAGGGCTGGTCATCCTTTTCGAATTTTCCTTCGATCGTCCAGTATTCGCGCGGCTCGAATTTCTCGATCTCTTCCTCGCGCTCGACAATCATGCGCAGTGCGGGTGACTGCACGCGTCCCGCTGACAGGCCGCGACGGATCTTCTTCCACAACAGCGGCGACAGGTTGAAGCCGACGAGGTAATCAAGCGCGCGACGCGCCTGCTGTGCCGCGACCAGGTCGTTCGAAAGGCCACGCGGGTTTTCCACCGCTTCATTGACAGCGCGCTTGGTGATTTCGTGGAAAACGACGCGCTTGCAGTCCTTGCCCTCCAGCGCGCCGCGCTCCTTCAGCAGCTCATAGAGGTGCCAGGAAATTGCCTCACCCTCGCGGTCGGGGTCAGTCGCGAGCAACAGGGCGTCGGCCTTCTTCAGTTCCTTCTCGATCTTGTCGACATGCTTTTCGTTGCGGTCGATGACCTGGTATTTCATCTCGAAATCATGCTCGGGATCGACCGCGCCCTCCTTCGGGACAAGGTCGCGCACGTGACCATACGACGCCAGTACCTCGTAATCCTTGCCGAGATACTTCTTGATCGTCTTGGCCTTGGCCGGGGACTCTACGATGACCAGGTTCTTGCTCATGGCGTCCAATCTGTCAGGGAGAAAGTGGCTTGGCAAGCCTGCCGGATGATGCGGCGGCCTGCAAACCCCCTCCTTGTGGGCCTATACGGTGGGTGATCCCAGCGTCTTCAGTGGCGGGAGCTTACCGGAGCGCGGCAGGGAATGCACCGCGCCCCGGTTTCGCGGTCAGTGCGTCGCGCTGGGGCGCTCCTCGCAAACGAGCTCTTCCATGTGCGCGTACGCGGCCTCCTGGCCGGGTTGGTTGAACAGGACCATCAGGATGATCCACTTGAGCTGGTCGAGGTCGATCTCGCCCGAATCCAGCGCCATCACCCGGTCAATTACCAGTTCGCGCTGCTCGGGGTTGAGGATGCCGCTGTTCTCCAGGTACATCAGGAACCCGCGGCTCTCGGCGCTCAGGCGAAGCAGTTCCTCGGGGTGGTAGATACGCATTGCGCTGCGGTCATGGCGGCCGAGCGAGCTGCTGTGGTCGGTAGCAATAACTTCCAGCCAGTCGAATGCCTTCACGACTTCGCTGCGGTCGAAGCCGGCGCCTTCAAGTTCGATACGGAGGATGTCACGGTCCGGTTGGATCTCGGTTTCGTCGTCCAGGTAGTTGTCAAAGAGATACATGAGTACATCGAGCACGGTGTCTTTCATGGTGGCTACCCTTTCGTTGCATCATTCGCGGCTGCGCGGCGTGCATAGCGACCACCCGGCGTGGCCTCGACCTGGCCCTGGAGTTCCAGGATCAGCAACATCGAGGAAACTTCCTCGGTCGTCATGCCGCTGCGTTCGACGATCACATCAACTGGTGTGGGGTCGAATCCCACCTTTTCCAGCAATGCGAGGTATTGTGGATCGGGCTCCTCTTTCTCCGGTGTGGGTGGTGGGGTTTTCTCGTTCGCGGCGCCGGTAGCGACGCCGACCAGTGAACCAAGTTCCTCGAGCACGTCGCGCGAGGATTCGACCAGCTTGGCGCCATCGCGAATCAGGCGGTGGCAGCCACGCGCCAGCGGGTTGTGGATCGAACCGGGAATCGCGAAGACTTCGCGGCCCTGCTCGCTGGCCAGTCGTGCGGTAATCAGTGAGCCGCTGCGCCATGCCGCCTCGACGACCAGCGTGCCGAGTGACAGGCCGCTGATGATCCGGTTTCGGCGCGGGAAATTCTCCTTGAGCGGCGGGGTTCCCGGCGGGAATTCGGTAACGATCAGGCCCTTTTCCACGATTCGTTCTGCCAGGCCGCGGTTCGCCGACGGGTACAGCCGGTCGGGGCCCGTGCCGCACACGGCGATGGTGCCGCCTGTCGTTTCCAGCGCTGCTTCGTGGCAGGCCGCATCGATGCCCAGCGCCAGCCCGCTCGTGATGACCAGCCCGGCCTGCCCGAGCTCACGGGCGAAATCACGTGCGATGTCGCGGCCACCCGCCGTCGGGTTGCGGCTTCCAACCATGGCGAGCTGGTATTCCTTCAGGAGCGAGATATCGCCACGCGCAAACAGGGCGATAGGTGGGTCCTGGATGTCGCGCAGCAGTTCCGGAAAATCGCTGGAATCGGCCGTCACCAGCCTGGCACCGCTGGATTCCAGCCATTCCGCGTCGGCGTCAGCCTTGCCCCAATCAGGTGCGAGCAGTGCCTCGCGGCTGCGCGGGTGCAGATCGAACGGAGAGAGTTCTCGGGGTTTCAGAGAGAAAAGGGCCTCGGGCGAGCCGAATTCGGCCAGCAGGGCTTCTAGCGTCCCCCAGCCCAGACCCGGTGTTCGGATCAGGGCCAGCCAATGGCGCAGGTCCTTCATATGCCTTTCCAGGCCCCCTCGGTCGCGAGCCCGGGAAGGGCTCGTTTCCAGGCGCTACGCCGTTCCGTGGCGTAGCGGTCTTGTCTTTGAGTATTTCAGGGGTTCCGGACGATGTCCAGCAAGTGGATTTCGCTGAAGGCTTCCATGACAAGGCCATAGCTGACCCGATCGTCGGCGCGGAAAATCATCAGCGTACCGGCCTGCTTGTCCGGCAGGCGGATCGAACCACCCTCGACTTCGTCATCGATTTCCTTGCCGCGCTGGTAGATGTCCAGCACGTGACCGGCCTCGAGACCATCACGTGCACCGCGGTTCAGGGTGACAATCTGGTACTGGCCGATGTTCGAGACACCATCGATCACATCGATGATCTGGCCCTCGATTTCGTCGGCTGGCGCATGCGGGATGAAATTCGTGCGGATGTCGTCATCCTCCGCCGGGATCAGGCGATCGCCCCGCAATGCCTCGATGTTGGAATCGGTGATCAGCAGGATTGACGGGTCGCCGGTCTGGCGGATGATGCCACTGGCAATTTCCTCGGCCTCGTAACCCAGCTCTTCGCCCGTGACCGGGTCTTCGTACTCGTCACCGAGGCGAATCACGTTATAACGGCTTTCCCTGACCTGCGGGCCGTCATCCGTTGCGCGCACGTAGGCAAGATCGGCTTCACCCATCATCAAGCGACCGTCGCCACTGCGCACGATGTACGGGAGCTCTTCATATTCGTCTTCGGTGATGATTCGCGGCGACGCCAGGAACGCGCGGATCGCGTCAATCGGGATCGTCGGGATGGCCTGTTCCAGCGGC
>JAWWBT010000114.1:0-7500 GCA_033720815.1 Gammaproteobacteria bacterium
GCCCTCTTCCTCGATTTCTCCGTCGATCATTTCCGGCGTCAGCGTCTGCGGCGGGTTGGCCATGCAATCCTCGGCGATGGCGCCCTCGACATCCGGCAGTCGGAATTCGCCGCTCGGCGTCGGCTCGCGGACATCATTCGGCATCTTCAGCCGATCGGCCTGCGTCGGAGCCGTCTCGTATGCGAGATAATCGCAATCAGTCGTGGCGCAGCCTGCCAGCAGGGCTGCAAGCGGGGCCAGCATCAGCAGTCGCTTCATGATTTCTCCAGTTCTCGTGCCCTCAGGCAACGGAAATATCGGCAGCGGCGAGCGCGTCGCGCAGCACCGCTTCGTTGTTCGAATCCAGGGGAGTGAGCGGGAGGCGAATGCCACCCGGAGCCCTGCCCATCGCGTGAAGCGCCCATTTTACAGGAATCGGGTTGGCTTCGACGAACAGGTCGCGGTGCAGTGCCCGCAGCGGCTGGTCCGCCGCTTCGGCGGCCTCGCGGTCGCCTGCCAGCGCGGCCTCGCACATTTTCGCCATCTGCTGCGGTGCGACGTTTGCAGTAACCGAGACCACACCATCCCCGCCCTGCAACATGAATTCGCAGGCAGTGGCGTCATCACCGGAATGCAGGAGGAAATCCGGCCCACAGGCAGCGCGGATCTGGCGCACTCGATCGAGGTCGGCACTCGCTTCCTTGATCCCGATGATGTTTTCGTGCGGCGCAAGACGAATCACCGTTTCCGGCTTGAGGTCCGCCACGGTGCGGCCCGGCACGTTGTACAGCAGGATCGGCACATCGACGGCATCGGCAATCGTACTGAAGTGCGCGTAGAGGTCCTTCTGCCCGGGCTTGTTGTAATACGGCACCACCATCAGGCAGGCAGCGATATCCAGCTCGGCCGTCCGCTTCGTCAGTTTCAGCGTCTGTTGCGTGGAGTTGGAACCGGTGCCGGCAATGACCGGAATTCGACCATCGGCAAGCTCGACACAGCGGGCGATGTATTCGTAGTGCTCGTCGCTCTCGAGGGTCGGCGACTCGCCCGTCGTGCCCGCGGCAACAATCCCGGCGGTGCCGGATGCCACGTGCCAGTCGATCAGGCCGGCCAGCGCCTCGTAATCGATGCGTCCGTCATCATGCATCGGCGTGGTGATTGCCACGATGCTGCCGCGCAGTGCGGGAATCGCCATGAGTCTGTCTCCGTGCGAATTGGAATTCACGATCAAACCAGCATGGTACGGTCCGCGCTCGACCACTGACAAGCGACTTCTCGCGGGGTTGCCAGCGCGTCGAAACGGGATACACTGGAGCCATCCACAAACCTGACACCCGGTGAAAATCCTGCAAGACAAGTCCCGACAATTTCTCGCCCTATCCGTTCTTGGCAGCGACCGCCTGGACACCGCCCGCCAACTCACTCGAAGCATCTCCGACGCCGGCTGCAACCTGCTGGAAAGCCGCATGATGCATCTCGCCACAGCGTTCTCGATGCAGATGCTCGTGAGTGGTAGCTGGGATTCGGTGGCACGCCTCGAACAGGCACTGCCGAAAATGGAACGTGAGCTCGGCGTGCGTTGCCTTGCCACGCGAACGGAACGGCAGATGAATGAAATCGACCGTGTACCGTATGCCGTGGACGCCGTCTGCCTGGACCAGCCGGGAGTTGTCGCCGCGATGATCGACTTTTTCAATGGCGGCGACATTCATGTCGAGGAACTCACCACGCGTACCTATCCCGCGCTGCATACCGGTGCGCCGATGCTTTCGGTACAGCTGGTGGTGAGCATCCCGTCGGAAATGCACATCGGCATGCTGCGCGAGAACTTCACGGACTTCTGTGACCGCTGCAATCTCGACGCCGTGCTCGAACCCATCAAGTCATGACTGTAAACGAGAGGAGATAATCACGATGCCCAAGGTCGCTGTAGGCAAGAAGGTTCCCGACTTCTCCCTGCCCGCTACCGGAGACAAGACGTTCAAGCTGAGTGACTACAAGGGAGAAAAGGTGGTCCTGTATTTCTACCCGAAGGATGCAACCCCGGGTTGCACCACCGAAGGACAGGACTTTCGCGACAACCATCGCAAGTTCCGGGCGCGCAAGACGCGCATATTCGGCATTTCACGAGACAGCCTGAAATCGCATGAGCGCTTCAAGGAAAAGCAGGAATTCCCCTTCGACCTGCTTTCCGATGAAGACGAGAAGGCCTGCAAGCTGTTCGACGTGATCAAGGAAAAGAACATGTACGGGAAGAAAGTGATGGGCATCGAGCGCAGCACTTTCCTGATCGACGAAGAAGGCGTACTCCGTGAGGAGTGGCGCAAGGTCAAGGTGAAGGGACACGTTGACGAAGTCCTGGAAGCTGTGAAGGCGCTCTGACGAGCGCCTTTCCTGTTTCTGGCATCTGCGGATGCAGGGGCTGATCACAACCAGGGGGTAACAATGGGCAAGACGAAGGCAACGCCGGGCGAATCCACCAACCGTCTTTTCGTGCTGGATACCAATGTACTGATGCACGACCCCAGCGCGCTTTTCCGCTTTGACGAACATGACATCTTCATTCCGATGGTCGTGCTCGAAGAACTCGACAACAACAAGAAAGGCATGTCGGAATCCTCGCGCAACGTGCGCCAGGTCAGTCGTTTCCTTGATGAACTGATGCAGGAAGCCACCAAGGACGAGATCGATGCTGGCCTGCCGATCCCGGGCCTGCACGGCTCGGTCGGCTCGGCGGCTGCGGGTCTCGGTCGACTGTTCTTCCAGACGCGTCCTCTGACTTCACTGTTGCCGGAAACGCTCCCGGGCAACAAGCCGGACAACACCATTCTCGATACGACCATGGCGCTCCAGACGGAGAACCCGGATCGCAAGGTGATCCTTGTATCCAAGGACATCAACCTGCGCATCAAGGCAGCCGTGGTCGGCATTCACGCGGAGGATTACCAGAACGACCGCACCATCGACGATATCGACGTGCTGTTCACCGGGAGCGAGGAACTGCCCGGTGATTTCTGGGAAACGCACAGCAAGGACATGGAATCCTGGCAGTCGGAAGGTCGAACCTACTACCGGGTGCAAGGCCCGGCCGTGAAGGACTGGTACGCCAACCAGTGCCTGTACCAGGAAGGCGACCAGCCATTCGAGGCACGGGTCATCGTCAATGACGAAGATGGTGGCGTGATCGAGGTGCTGCGCGATTACAGCAGCGCGCGCAACACCGTCTGGGGCATCAATGCGCGCAACCGCGAGCAGAATTTTGCCCTGAACCTGCTGATGGACCCGGAAGTGGATTTCGTCACACTGCTTGGCGCTGCAGGCACCGGCAAGACATTGCTCACGCTGGCAGCAGGACTTGCGCAGACGCTGGAAAACAACCTCTATTCCGAAATCATCATGACCCGCGTGACGGTACCGCTCGGCGAAGACATCGGCTTCCTGCCCGGAACGGAAGAAGAAAAGATGACGCCATGGATGGGCGCGCTGATGGATAACCTCGAAGTGCTGACGCAATCGGAGGAAGGCGGCGAGTGGGGTCGTGCTGCGACGAACGATCTCGTGCGCAGCCGCATCAAGGTGCGTTCGATGAACTTCATGCGCGGCCGCACCTTCCTGAACCGTTTCCTGATTCTCGACGAGGCGCAAAACCTGACCGCAAAACAGATGCGTGCCCTGATCACGCGCGCCGGCCCCGGCACGAAGCTGGTCTGCCTCGGCAACGTGTCGCAGATCGACACGCCCTACCTCACCGAGACGACATCAGGCCTCACCTATGTCGTGGATCGCTTCAAGCACTGGGAGCATTCGGGCCACGTCACGCTGATGCGCGGTGAGCGTTCAAGACTTGCGGATTACGCGGCAGAAATCCTGTAGGCCGCCTGCCCAGGCCAATCACGCGACGGCGGGGTCATCCCCGTCGTCGCCATCTATTTCCTCGGCACTATCTTCATCCGGCCAGGCCTTCAGCACGGCCTGCACGGCAGTTGCGAGCGGGATCGCAAAAAACACGCCCCAGAATCCCCAGATGCCGCCAAAGAAGAGAATTGCCACGATGATGGCGATGGGATGCAGGTTGACCACTTCGGAAAACAGCAGCGGTACCAGCACGTTGCCGTCCAGTGCCTGGATGACGCCGTAGGTAACCGCGAGCCACGCCAGTTCCGACGACCACCCCCACTGGAACAGGCCCACCGCCAGCACGGGCACGGTCACTACCGTGGCGCCGATGTAGGGGATGATCACGGAAAGCCCGACTATCAGGCTCAACAGCATCGCAAACTGCAGGCCAAGGATCGAAAACGCGACGTAGCTGGTGAACCAGACGATCAGGATTTCCCAGGTCTTGCCGCGGATGTAATTGCCGATCTGGCGGTCAATATCGCGCCACACACGCTTGGCAAGCGCCCTTTCGCGCGGCAGGTACTGGCGCATCCAGTCAATGATGCGCTGCTTGTCCTTCATGAAGAAGAAGATCAGCAACGGCACCAGCACCATGTAGACCATCAGGGTAATGAGCCCGACCACCGACGACAGCGAATATTCGAGCGCATTCTGGCCAAGCGCGCCCACCTCGTCGCGAATACGGGAAACCAGCTCGTTGACTTCGCTGGTCGTGAACAGTTCCGGGTATCGAGCCGGCAGTTGCAGCAACAACTCCTGCCCTTCCGCAAACATCACGGGTACCTGCTGCACCAGCTGCGAAATCTGCTTGGACAATAGCGGCACCAGGCCAAACAGGGCCGCGAGAACCGCCAGCACGAACGCCGTGAATACCAGCGGGACAACTGCATTGCGTGGCCAGCCCTTGCGGGTAAGGGCCCTGACCGGCCCCTCGAGCAGGTAGGCCAGTACCAGCGCCGCCAGCACAGGGCCCAGGCTATCGCCGAAGAAGACGACAACGACCAGCAACAGGCCGATCAGCACCCCGAGGATCACGACCTGGGGGTTATTGAGTGTGCGGCGTAGCCAGTTCAGCAGGATTTCCATCGAATGCCGGTCCCTGATATGTCAATCCCGCAAGATTGCAGGCTTTGGCGCGGTCAGGCAAGCACGTGGGAATGGGTTCTTACAATTTCCATTTTCCTATGCTTAAATCGGGCCGGGTAAGCCTTTCCAACCGAGGTTGAGGGACCACAAATGATGCAGAAAACCGTTTCCAAGCTGTCCAGCGCACTGCTGCTGGTTGCAGCCACCGCAATGCCGGCCACCACGCTGGCTGCCGGCTTCCAGCTCACCGAACAGAGTGTGAGTGGCCTGGGTCGCGCCTTTGCCGGCGGTGCCGCCGTCGCCGAAGATGCTTCGACGATCTTCTACAATCCGGCCGGCCTGACGATGCTCGACCAGCAGGAAATCGTTGCTGGCGCCAGCGTCATCACCTTGAAGGCCGATTTCGACAAGATTTCGGCTACCGACGCGATCGGCCAGCCGCTGACCGGCGGCGAAGGCGGCGATGTCGGCAAGCTGGGCGCCGTGCCAGTCGGCTACTACGTTCGCCCGATCAATGACAAGATGGTGTTCGGCATCGGCTTCAACGCGCCGTTCGGCCTGTCCACGGACCACCCGATCGACTGGGTCGGCCGCTACCAGGCGGTCTACTCGCATGTCTCGTCGCTGAACATCAACCCTTCGCTGGGCTGGAAGGCCAACGAGAACTGGTCGCTCGGCTTCGGACTGAACCTGATGCATTTCCGCGTCAAGCTGAGCAACATGGTGGATTACGGCACGGTCTGCTTTGGTCGTGTTGATCCGCTGACCTGTACTGCGCTCGGCCTGACGCCGCAGAGCCAGGATGGTTATGCAAACGTCGAGGGCGACAGCTGGGGCTTTGGCTACAACTTCGGTGTGATGTGGCATAACGACACCACGCGCATCGGCTTCCACTACCGTAGCCAGGTGGACCAGGACCTCGAAGGTGATGCCAGCTTCACCAATGCGCCGAGCGTATTCACCGCGAACAATGTCTTCGTGAACACCGGCATCTCGGCCGAGTTCACCACGCCGGAGACCATCAGCCTCGCGCTCGCACACAACATCAACGAAGATTTCATGATCACCGCTGATGTCGTGCGGACAGGCTGGGACACCTTCGAAGAACTGCGTATCCAGTACGACAGCGCACAGCCGGACACGGTTGAAGAAGAGTACTGGGAAGACGTCTACCGCTACGCCATCGGCCTCGACTGGAAGTACAACGACGAGTGGACCTTCCGTACCGGCTATTCGCTGGACCAGACCCCGGTGCAGGACGAGTTCCGTACGCCGCGCCTGCCGGACGAGGACCGCAACTGGCTGTCCTTCGGTGCCACCTGGAAGCTGAGCGAAAGTTCCGAGATCGATTTCGGCTACGCGCACCTCTTCCTGGATGACGAGATCCCGATGGACAAGACGGGCTCGCAGGGTGACACCCTCATCGGTACGTACGAAGCGGCGGCTGATATCTTCGGCGTCGAGTACCGCATGAAGTTCTGATACCCGAACCGCCGCACGGCGGAAAAGGTAAAAACCATGGAAACCCCGGCCTGCGCCGGGGTTTTCCTTTCTGGGGACCCCGCCCCGCGATACACTCGAAACGGAACATGATCACCACCCGGCCGGTCCAATAACCCGTATGCTGCAATCCATTCGCAAACTGCTGCTGACGCTGCTCGCTGCCCTTCCCCTCCTGGCAGTGGCGGATGACTATGAACTGCCCGATCTCGGCGGTGCTGGCCTCGCGTCGCTCTCCAGTTCGCGGGAAGCGGCCATAGGCCGCCAGATCATCATGCAGTTGCGCGACGCGGGCATGATCGAAGACGATCCCGAGCTTCAGCAGTACATCAATGACATTGGCTCACGGCTCACCGCCTCGACGAACACCCGCGGCCAGGAATTCAACTTCTACGTCATACGCGACGACGCGGTTAACGCTTTCGCGTTGCCCGGTGGCCATATTGGCGTGAATACAGGGCTTATCCGCCGCACCAGGAACGAATCGGAACTGGCCAGTGTCATGGCCCATGAAATAGCCCATGTCACGCAGCGACACATCGCGCGCCGCCTTGAAGAGAACCAGAATGCCGGCCTTACGACCCTCGCAACCTTGCTGGGAGCCATCGCCATTGCGGCAGCTGGCGGCCCTCCTGATGCGGTGGGTGGAACGCTGATGCTCGGCCAGGGCCTCGCGATCCAGGAGCAGATCAATTTCACCCGCGCCCAGGAATACGAGGCGGATCGCCTGGGGCTCGACATCCTGGCAAGCGCCGACTACGACCCGGCGGGAATGATTTCATTTTTCGAAACCATGCAGCGTCGGCAGCGGCTGCAGGGATTCAACCTGCCCGAATATTTCAGCACGCATCCACTGGGGACTTCCCGCGTGGTCGAAGCGACGCAACGGGCGCGAGATATCAAGGTGCCGGCCCCCTGGGAAACACGCCTGTACCCACTGGTGAAGGCCCGGCTGGACGTGATGGCGCGCGATATTGCCCTTGAGCCCGAATCGGTAACGCCTGGTGCACCAGCCGAGGAACGCTACAGGACCGC
>JAWWBT010000115.1:0-7419 GCA_033720815.1 Gammaproteobacteria bacterium
ACCGGAAGGCACCCGCCGCGGCAAGTGCTTCGAGTACTTCGCGTTTCAACCTTGCCCGCTCGACCAGTTCGTTCACATCGCGGTAACCGGCAGCTGGCCGCGCATTCACGATACGCTTCGCGGCATCTTCTTCCAGGCCCTTCACGCGACGGAAACCCAGCCTCACTGACGGCCACTGGCGGCGACCTTCCAGCACGGAATCCCATTCGCTGTACTGCACGTCGACCGGCAGGAATTCCACGTCGTGGCGCTGCGCGTCCTGCACCAGCTGTGCAGGACCGTAGAAACCCATCGGCAGGCTGTTGAGAAGTGCCGCGGTGAAGGCAGCCGGTTCATGGCGTTTCAGCCAGGCCGACACGTAGACCAGCAAGGCGAAGCTCGCCGCATGCGATTCCGGAAAACCATACTCGCCAAAGCCCTGCAGTTGCCGGTAGATCTGCGCAGCGAACTCCTCGCTGTAGCCACGCTGGCGCATGCCTTCCTTGATCTTCTGTTCGAAAGGTTCCAGGCCACCGCGCTTGCGCCAGGCCGCCATCGCGCGACGCAACTGGTCGGCCTCGCCCGGAGTGAATCCTGCGGCAACCACGGCGAGCTGCATCGCCTGCTCCTGGAAGATCGGCACACCGAGCGTGCGTTCCAGTACGCTCCTCACCGCCTCGCTGGGATAATCCACCGGTTCCTCACCGCAACGGCGACGCAGGTAGGGATGCACCATGTCGCCCTGGATCGGGCCGGGCCGTACGATGGCGACTTCGATAACAAGGTCGTAATAGCAACGCGGTTTCAGTCGCGGCAGCATTGCCATCTGCGCGCGCGACTCGACCTGGAACACGCCCATGGTGTCGCCGCGCTGGATCATGGCATAGGTCTCGGCATCCTCCACCGGCACGCTTGCAAGCGTGTATGCCGTGCCACGCCATCTGTTCACCATGTCCAGCGCACGGCGGATCGCAGTCAGCATGCCAAGTGCCAGCACGTCGACCTTCAACAGGCCCAGCGATTCGAGGTCATCCTTGTCCCACTGGATGATGCTGCGCTCCGGCATCGCGGCGTTTTCCACCGGCACCAGCTCATCCAGGGTATTGCGTGCAATGACGAAGCCGCCGACATGCTGCGAGAGATGTCTTGGAAAACCGAGTAGTTGATTTACCAGCACGACCAGCCGATGGATCACGGGGTTGGCAGGATCCAGGCCCGCCTCGCGGATGCGGTCTTCCGCCAGCTTGCGACCATCCCACCACTGCACCGCGTGCGACAGGTTCTCGATCTGCGCGGTCGCCAGTCCCAGTGCCTTGCCGACATCACGCACGGCACTGCGCGGCCGGTAAGTGATCACCGTTGCCGCAATCGCGGCGCGCTCACGACCGTATTTCGCATAGATGTACTGGATGACTTCCTCGCGTCGTTCATGCTCGAAATCGACGTCGATATCCGGTGGTTCGTCGCGCTCCTTCGAGATGAAGCGTTCGAACACCAGCGACATGCGCGCCGGGTCGACTTCGGTAATACCCAGGCAGAAACACACCGCGGAATTCGCCGCCGATCCGCGCCCCTGGCAAAGGATGCCGCGCGAGCGCGCGAAGGAAACGACATCGTGCACGGTGAGGAAGAAGGGTTCGTATTTCATCTCGGCAACCAGCGCGAGTTCATGCTCGACCTGGTTGACGACCTTTTCCGAAGCACCATCCGGCCAGCGTCGCTGCATTCCTTCGTAGGCGAGCTTGCGCAGGTGCGAGCCTGGTGTCTCGCCAGGGGGTACGAGCTCTTCGGGATATTCGTAGCGCAGTTCATCGAGACGAAAGCTGCACACATCGGCAAGACGAACGCTTTCCGCCAGCCACTGCGCCGGGTAGATGTCGGCGAGCACCTCGCGTGGTCGCAGGTGACGCTCGCCATTCGGGTAGAGGTGGTAGCCCGCGATCGCCAGCGGCTTGCCGATGCGGATTGCCGTCAACGTGTCCTGCAGGGCCCGACGGCCGCGCACATGCATGTGCACGTCACCGCTGGCGACAACGGGAATGCCGAGGCTGGCACTCACCTGCTCCAGCTGCGCGAAACGCGCAGCACGGTCTGCCTCGCCCAGCCATTCCGCCGCGATGCGCAGGCGATCACCGAACTGCGCACGCAGCCACTGGCCGGTTTCCTGTGCGATGAGACGACCCGGCAACCACAACAGCCAGCAACCCGGCAGGCCGTCAGCAAGATCCTCGCGACCAAGCCGGTACTCACCCTTCACTGCCGCACGCCGACCACGCGAGATCAACCGGCACAGGCTGTTGTAGCCGTTGCGATCACGCGCCAGCGCGACCAGCTTCACGCCGTCAGCCAGCGTGAATTCCGTACCGATGACAAGATGGATACCCTGCTCGCACGCGGCTTCCCAGGCCCGCACCACACCAGCCACCGAACATTCGTCGGTGATGGCGATGGCGCGATAGCCAAGGCTTGCTGCCTGCTCGACCAGTTCCTCCGGGTGCGAGGCACCACGCAGGAAAGTGAAATTCGAGAGACAGTGAAGCTCCGCGTAGTCGGGAAACTCGCGCATGCACGTTTACCTGCCGGGGTATTCCAGGGTGATGGGCAGGTCGTGGGGACCATTGCCCGATAACTGTATATTCATACAGTATCGGCAAAATTACAAGCACTGCGGCGGGAACGGGATATCCCGATAACTCATTGAATCAATTGAAATATCCATGCAGGAACCAGTTGTCGCTACGCTGGTTCCGGAATATCCAGCACAGGCGCCCGTCACGGTCACGGGCCCGCCAGTAATCGCGACGCACATCGGCCCCGTCCCACCAGCCGGACTCGATACGCTCCGGCCCTTCCAGCAGCGCCATGCCGCGCGGCCCTTCCTGCCCCGCTGCCAGGGCCTCCGGCTGCGGCAACAGCCAGAGTGGCCGGCGTGCGGCGACAGACTCTGCCGGCACTACCTCGCCCGGCTCACCGCTTCGCACGGCAAGCTCCGGACGATGATCCGGCAGGGCTGCCAGCGACTCCACTGCCTCATCACCGAGCCGCGCCCGCAGGCATTCGACCAGTTCGTCCCAGCGCGAGGCCTCCGCACTGTCACGAAACAGTCCCTGGACACGACCGGACGCCGTCTCCATGCGCAACGCCTGCAGGCGGATATGCTGTACCGGCGCGGACAACTGCACCTTTTCCAGCTTCTGTTCCAGCAAGCGTTCCATACGGGAGAATTCGCGGGTCGCCTCACCGTGGCCAAGATCGACCCGTGTGATGCCCTTGTCGCGATCGGTCAGTTCGAGCCGCCAGCGCAACACTCCCTGCTGGGTTGCCAGCAGGTAGCCTGCAAATTCGCGCAGCAGGATGCGTGTGGGATGAAGCAAGACGGGCGCCGCCTCGATTTCGTAATTCAGGTCGAGATCCGCGCGAAATTGCGGCGGTGGCTGCAGGGGCTCCCGGACATCCGGCGCACGGCCCAGCGCCTGGTCGAGAATCGCCAGCGTGCCGGCACCGAAACGGCGCGCAAAGCCATCGCGCGGCAGGCGCACCAGGTCACCGACATGGCGCGCGCCTATACCCGCAAAGCGTGCCAGCAGGCGATCGGAAAAACCGGTACATGCCAGCGGTAGTGAGGCCAGTTCTGCAGGCAGGCGCTCGAGCTTCTGCACGCACTGCCCGCCACCGGATGCCGCAAACCAGCTCGCAGCACGGGGCGTCGGTGCAATCGCGGTACGCGCGTGGAAGCCCAGCTCGGCCAGGCCATCACGCAATATCCTCTCCAGCCGGCGCGCGCCACCAAACAGCTGCAGGGAGCCACGGATTTCCAGCAACAGGCAGGCATCGTCGAGCACGACCAGTGGCGTGAACTGGCCGCACCAGGCCGCCAGTCGCCGGCGCATGACGGCCTCCCGGCGCGGTTCGACTTCATGGATTTCCAGCGCGGGACAGAGTGCCCAGGCTGCCGCCAGCGACAGGCCCGCCTGCACACCAGCAACCGCTGCCTGTTCATCACGGCTATGAATACTCGCCTGGTTACCGCGGGTTTCGATGATGGCCTGGGGTGCCATTGCGTGCGGCTGTACCCGGCGGCGCATGTCCAGCGCGAGCTGCGGCAGTTCGACCGCCAGCCATAGCCTGGTCGGGCGCGGCCGTCGCGGCGCAGGTTCCGGAACGGCTTCCCTCGCCTGCCGCGCACCCGGCGACGGGCGATCCTCCGCCGGATGCGGAAACAGTGACTGCTGCGTTGACGCCATGAGGCCTCCGAGCAGGAAGAAAAACGGGAAGGAGAAGTAAAAGGACCCGGTGTCCAGAACGATCCCGAGCATCGGTCTTGGGAGGATCGCTTCTACAAGTTACGTAAATCCTGTAAAAGCTGTGTGCTCGTTCACGTCCATGTTGGACACCGGGTCCGAAACGAACCTGGCCGACCCTTTACGGGGCCTGTAGCCGGAGCCCTTCGACGGGGCGGCCACCGCGACATTTCAGCAGGCTGACGATCGGTTCACCCGTGGGCGTGTTATCGAGGACGATGCGCAACGCGGCTGGAGAAAATCGCGTTGCCTGGCGCATCGGCCTGAAGAGTACTGCCCAGCCACCGCTCTCGGCGGCGGCGAGCTGCAGTCGCCGCAGGGACCTTTCGTCGCAGGAATCGATCCAGGCGAGAACCGTGGGACGGCCTCCGGAACGAAGTGCCTGCTCGGCAGACCACAGGATGTCCTGCAGTCGCCGCGGTCTTGCCACCAGCATCCTGGAGAGTCGCAGACCCGCTGCCGCCAGTGCCGGGGCATAGGGAATATGGGGTGGTGCGATCCAGGTGGCCCAGCGCTCCTGATCGCTCAGGCGGGCCAAAGCCGGCATCAACAATGTTAGCTCACCGGCCCCTGTTCGTCTGCTTAGAATCTCTGTCAGGCTGCCCAGTGGCCAACCACCTCCGGGAAGAACCTCGTCCAACTCCTTGAATCCAGTAGAAATATTTTCACATCCGGAATTTTCCAGGCCTTTCGAAGCCCGCCAGACACCGGGCAGCGCGTCCAGTTCCACTGGCGCGCCGGGCGTGGCATCACTGCAGGCGGCCATTCCGGATGACGCCGACCACTACGCCCTCGATCACCATGCGGCGCTGCGACAAATCGAAGTGGATCGGTTCGAATTCCTCGTTTTCCGGCAGCAGCCAGACCTCGCTGCCCTTCTGCCGGTAACGCTTCACGGTCACTTCATCGTCATCCAGGCGGGCAACGATGATCTGGCCGTTACGCACCTCGGGGGTACGGTGAATCGCCAGCAGGTCGCCATCGAGGATACCGGCATCCTTCATCGACATGCCCTGCACGGTCAGCAGGTAATGCGCCTTGGGCCGGAACAGCGCCGGGTCCATATGGAAATGCTGTTCGATGTTCTGCTCGGCCAGGATGGGATGCCCTGCCGCGACGCGACCCACCACCGGCAGGCCGGGATCTTCTTCCTCGACCAGGCGGATGCCACGCGATGCACCCGGAACCAGCTCGATCACGCCCTTGCGGGCCAGCGCGCGCAGGTGCTCCTCGGCCGAATTCGCCGACTTGAAGCCGAGTTCACGGGCAATTTCTGCCCGGGTCGGCGGCATCCCGGTTTCTTCCAGGTGGCCGCGGATCAACTCGAGGATCTCGGCCTGGCGTGCGGTGAGAGTGGTCATGTCAGCCCCCAAGACTGTTGATACATACAGTAACTGTAAATGTATACAGGAATTGCGGGGGATGCAAGTGAGAAAACGGACACGAAAAAGCCGGCCCTTCTCAGGGCCGGCCTGATACAGAGGCGAGGCCGATCAGTCGCGGCTGGCGTTCAACTCGCTCATGCCCTTGGTGAAGCCCTTCAGCGACAGTGGCACATTGATCGCACGGCGCTGCGGGTCGTAGAAAGTGACCTGCGCCTTGGTGCCCTTCTTGAAGGCACTGACGATCTCTTCATTCATTGCCGTGTAAGCCAGGCAACCACCGGCGTCACAACGCTGCACGGCAAAACGCGCAGGCTCTTCCAGCCCATCGACACTGACAGTAATACCCTGCGTGAGCAGGATACCGAGCGGTGCCGTAACGAGGAGTACCGGACGCTCGTTGTCCCCGATGTAGCCGACACGGGTAAGCAGCAGGCGCTGCTGCCGGGCACCATCTTCCGGCAACTCGCCTTCACCCTGGCTGTTGTTCAGCAGGGCTGTCTGGAACAGGTTGCAGCTTTCCTTGCTCTCGTCCACATCACCTGCTTCGTTTTCCGGTGCCTGGCAGACGTAACCCCAGTCACCAAAATTGTCCCGACGGGTTTCGGCTGCCTGAGCCGGCAGCGCGAACATCGCAGCCAGCAGGAAAAGGATTGAACCTCGCATCATCTGGAATCTCCCCTTGCGGTTCCGTTCGTTATTGTGCGACCAACCATCCCATGGCCCCCGGAAGCTGTCAACGCGGGCCATTACCGGTTTCATTATTCTTCCATCAACACTCGGGCACGTTCACCGCGAGCCCACCAAGCGATGTTTCCTTGTAGATCGACTGCATGTCCTTACCGGTCTGGCGCATGGTGGAAATCACCTGGTCCAGCGACACCTTGTGCTGGCCGTCGCCACGCTTCGCCATGCGCGCGGCGTTGATCGCCTTCAGCGCACCCATGGCATTGCGCTCGATGCACGGAATCTGCACCAGGCCCGCCACCGGGTCACAGGTCAGGCCAAGGTTGTGTTCCATGCCGATCTCGGCAGCATTCTCGACCTGTTCGTTCGACCCTTCGAGCGCAGACATCAGACCGGCCGCCGCCATCGAGCAGGCAACACCCACCTCGCCCTGGCAGCCCATCTCGGCACCCGAAATGCCGGCGTTCTTCTTGTACAGCGTGCCGATTGCTCCTGCGGTGAGCAGGAAACGAACGATGCCGTCTTCGTCGGCACCTTCAATGAACTGCACGTAATAACGAAGCACCGCGGGGATGATACCCGCCGCGCCATTGGTCGGCGCAGTAACGATGCGACCGCCCGCGGCATTCTCTTCATTCACTGCGAGCGCGAACAGGTTGACCCAGTCCAGCAGGTCCATGCTGTCCTTCTTCGCATCACTCTGCAGGTCCTTGAAGAGTTTCGGGGCGCGACGCTTCACTTCAAGACCACCAGGCAGGATGCCTTCCTGGCGAATGCCGCGCTCGATGCATTCGTCCATCACCTTCCAGATGCGCAGCAGCTCGCTGCGGATTTCATCCTTCTCGCGCCAGGCCTGTTCGTTTTCCATCACGAGCTGGTGGATTTTCAGGTCGGCCTTGCGACACTGCTGCAGCAATTCCTCGCCCGAGGAAAATTCATGCGGGATCGGCCGCGTGGATTTCGTCGAGCCATCACCTTCGTCGTCACCGCGCACGATGAAGCCACCACCGATGGAGAAATATTCCATCGAGTAGAGTTCATCTTCGTTCTCATCCAGCGCAGTGATGCGC
>JAWWBT010000116.1:0-7226 GCA_033720815.1 Gammaproteobacteria bacterium
ACCGATGGATATCGTGCTGCCGCAGGAAAGCATCATTGCGATCTACGGGCGTGATAGCGGCGAAGGCATGATGTTCCATCTTGATGAAGCCGAGTTGCCTGATGCCAATGGTGCGCCTGACATCCAGGCCGACGACAGGCAGCCGTCACTCGAGAGCGTGCGTGATACGGGCGAGGACGTCGATGATGGAAATGATGACGGTCCTGATGATGACCCCGGTGGCAAGGGCAAGCGCGGCAAGCCGAACCTGAAGATCATCAAGTAAGCAGAAAGCCGCCCCGAAGGGCGGCTTTTTTCCTTTCTCGCGTTATTCAGATAACGAACGGTATCAGCAGTGCCGTTCGTTTCCGGTAATCCTGGAATTCCTCGTAACGACTCAGCGAACGATCCTTGCGGATCATGTTCGGCACCCACACCGCACTGATGAATGCTGCGAGTACCAGCAGCGGCGCCCAGTGCATTGCCAGCAGCGTGAACCCGCCATAGATCAGCAGCTCACCGAAGTAATTCGGGTTGCGTGACAGCCCCCACAGGCCGCCTGTCAGCAATGTGCCGCGCGCATGGCGGAGATGCATGTGTTTCTGCATGTCGGCTGTGAAATGGAAGAACACTCCGAAGGCGTAGATCGTTACGCACATGGCCAGGTACCAGGCCGGAGCGTGCACATCGAAATAGGCAATCCACCATGGTGCCAGCCAGTACAGTGACAGCCCGCCCCAGATCACCAGACCGTATCCGATGCCCGTCTCGCGCTCCCAGCTCGCATCACCGAAGTAGCGGCTTTTCAGTATCCACAGGAAGCCGTAGGTGCCGTGCAGGGCAAGGTAGATCCAGAGCGTCGTGTTCGACCAGGCATCGAACCACGCCATGATCCCGAGGATCGCAAGAAAATTGATACCCTTGTGGGAGTCGATGAAGTGCTTCTGCTTCATGGGCGTTCTCCAGACGGTTTCCGAGATGATAGCCGGAGGTGGCCATGATCGACATCATTGTGGGTGATATCACCGAACTCGAAGTGGATTCCATCGTGAACGCGGCCAACAAGTCGCTTCAAGGGGGCGGTGGTGTCGATGGCGCGATCCATCGCGCAGCAGGCCCGAAGCTGAAGGAGTACAACAGCAAGCTCGGTGGTTGCGATACCGGTGATGCAAAGCTCTCACCCGGATTCGAATTACCGGCGAAATACGTCATCTCCACGGTTGGCCCCGTGTGGAAGGATGGCGAGCAGGGCGAGGATGAGCTCTTGCGCTCGTGTTACCAGCGCTGCTTCGAAGTCGCTCACGAGCAGGACATTCGCAGCATTGCCTTTCCGGCGATCTCTACCGGTGTCTATGGATTTCCGAAGGAGCGTGCTGCCCGGATTGCCGTTGACGAAATGCGTGCGGCGGAAAAGGATTTCGAGAAGATCATTGCCTGCTGTTTCAGCGACGATGATGCGGATATCTACAGGAAGATCCTGGAAGAGTGAAATTCAGTCCGCAGGAAACAGCTTGCCGGGATTGAGGATGTTGTTCGGGTCGAACTGCTGCTTGATCCGCTTCATCATTTCCAGCGTCGCAGGTTCGAGTTCCAGGCCGACGAAATCCTTCTTGTCGTAACCGATTCCGTGTTCCCCTGACAGCGTGCCATCGAGCTTGAGTACGAGGTCGAACACTTCCGCAAGGCAGTCATGTATCACCGCCATCTGCTGCGGGTCGTCCGGGTCGGCGAGCAGGTTGACGTGGATATTGCCGTTGCCGGCATGACCGAAATTGACGATTGTGATGCCGTGTTTTTCCGAAAGTTCGCGCAGGCCGGAAATCAGTTCCGCCATGCGCGATACCGGTACCACCACATCCTCGTTGATCTTCTTCGGTGCCACCTTGCGCAGCGCGGGCGACAGCGCCTTGCGTGCGGCCCACAAGGCTTTCGTTTCTTCCGCGGTCGCCGCCTTGTGCAGTTCAACCAGTCCCGAGCCGGATTCGCCACGCGCGGCCTTCGCCACCGCCTCGGTCTGTGCCTCCAGTGTCGCATCGTCGCCGTCGACTTCGATCAGCAACATCGCGCCAGCCTCCTCGGGAAGGTCGGTATCGGCATAGCTCCTGATCATCTCGATTGCCGTGGCGTCGATGAATTCCAGCGCACAGGGTGTCACCGGTTGCGCCATGATGCGCGACACCGCGCGTGCGGCAGCCGCCATGTCGGAATAGACGGCGCGCAGGGTGTGCTTGCCCGGCTGCAGCGGTGTGAGTTTCAGCGTCGCTTCGGTGATGATTGCCAGCGTACCTTCCGAACCCACCAGCAGGCGCGTCAGGTCGTAGCCGACAACACCCTTGGTTGTGTACACACCACAGCGCAACTCCTGGCCGTCCCCGGTCACGGCCCGCAGCCCGAGAATATTGTCGCGGGGTGTACCGTATTTCACTGCGCGTGGCCCGGCCGAGTTGCAGGCGAGGTTACCGCCGATACTGCAGTAAGCGGCCGAGGTTGGATCGGGTGGCCAGAAGAATCCCAGCTTGCCGGCTGCTTCCTGCAGCGAAGCGTTCGTGGCGCCTGGTTCCACCACTGCATAGCGGTTGTCCGCATCGATCTCGACGATCCGGTTCATGCGTTCCATTGCCAGCACGAGTCCGCCCTCGACAGGAACGGCGGCACCTGCCGTGCCCGAGCCGAGACCTCGCCCAACGATGGGGCAGCGATGCTCGTTGCACAGGCGCACGATGGCAACGACTTCGTCATGGTTTTCCGGGAAAGCGACCAGGTCCGGCATGGCCTGTCGCTTGGAATTGTCATAACCATAGGTCCAGCGATCACCGGGATCATCAAGAAGTCGATCACCGAGTTGCCGGCGCAGCGCGCGAGTGAGTTGCGGGAAGCGTTCGCTCATTGCCGTGCGTCAGGCATCCTTGCCAAACATAACCGTGTCGATGAAATCGCAAAGGCAATGAATCAGTAGCAGGTGGACTTCCTGGATGCGCGCGGTGCGTTGCGCAGGTACGCGTAGCTCGACGTCTGTCGATTTCAGCAACGGTGCCATCTCGCCACCTTCGCGCCCGGTGAATGCCACAACCCGCATGCCACGATCGTGCGCAGCATGGATGGCATGAATCACGTTCGCGGAATTACCGCTGGTGGAAATGGCCAGCAGCATGTCGCCCTCCTGGCCAAGACCGCGAACCTGCTTGGAGAACACTTCTTCATACGAATAATCATTGGCAATGGCCGTCAGCGTCGAGCTGTCCGTCGTCAGCGCGAGGCTGGCGAGCTCCGGACGTTCGCCTTCGAAGCGATTCAGGAGTTCCGAGGAGAAATGCTGCGCATCGGCAGCGGAGCCACCATTGCCGCAGGTCAGGATCTTGTTGCCGGCGCGCAGCGTATCGACCATCGCCTTCCCGGCGAGCAGGATCGGTTCGGCCAGCGCCTCCATGGATTGCTGCTTGGTCGCGATGCTGTCTTCAAAATGTGCGCGGATACGCTTTTCGTAATCCATGCCGATACCTCGTCATGTGCAGGGAAGCACCGGATCGTTTCCGGTTGTTGTTCAGGAAGCCTGGAACGCGCCGCGGATCCACTGCGGGCTGGCGCCCAGACCGTCAAATGCAACGATATCAAAGCGTGCCGGTCGCTGCCCGCAGCGTTGCTGTTCCAGGTAGATGGCTGCCGTCGCCAGCAGCTTGCGCTGCTTGGCTGCCGATACGCTTGCTGCAGCACCGCCGAAACGGCCATTGCGACGCAGGCGTACCTCGACGAACACGACTGTTGCCTGGTCATCCATCACCAGGTCGATCTCGCCAAAGCGGCTGCGATAATTGCTGTCGCGATGCACGAGTCCCTGGGTTTCGAGGAAGCGTCGTGCTTCAGCTTCAGCCGCCGGGCCGCTCCTGTTCGGTATTTTCATGCACGGTTCCCTGTGCGCTTTGCGTGTCTTCCACCGCCGGCAGGAGCTGCGGTTCGCCGTTGACGAAACGAGCCCAGTAAAGGTCGCGACGAATGCGCCCCTGCGAATCCATGCTGACCAGGCCGGTCATTGCCGGTAACGGGCGATTCAGCGCCGGGTCATTGCTTGCAACCATCGGTACCAGCTTGAACGCATCGATGCCGAGTGCGTACAGGCGGCTGACCTGCTGGAAGCTGCGCGGCCAGTGATCGGTAATACTGTTGCGCAATGCCTCGCCGGTGGTGTCCGGGGCAAGCATCCACGGCATGTCGGCAAAGCGGATCTCGTCGAGGTCACGATCGGCGCGCGGACCCGGCTGGTAGACATGCGAGGTCGCGTACACCGGCAGGTTGATAGCCTGGTGAAAACGCAGTTGCGGCTTGATCAGGCGCGCGTCGTCCGGGCGCGCGGCCAGGAATACGAATTCCACATCCTGGCGACGCCGCGGTTCGAACTGCAGCTGGGTCCCGAGCAGTGCGCGCAGCTGCTGTTCACGCAGGCGGCTGTCATCAATATTCAGCACGCGCATGATCGGCGTGGAAAAATCCGTGGTGTTGCCGCCGTAACGCTGGGTAGCCAGCAGCGTGCCGCCGAGTTCCTCGAAGCGCTTGCGGAACGCAGCGAGCATGCGCAGGCCGAAATCCGAGTCCGGTACCATCGCAACCGCCAGCGTGTGACCTTCCGCAATAGTGCGTTCGGCAACCTGGATGGCTTCGTCTTCCGGCAGCAGGCCGAACTGCACCAGCTTTTCCCCTGCGTCTGCCGCATTCTCGGTATCGAGGTAATTCAGCCCCAGCACTGGAACCGGCAATGCCAGTTCATTGACTGCGGCAAGCGTTTCCTTGGTCAGCGGCCCGACGATGAATTCGGCACCTTCGCTGACTGCCTGCTGCGCGACACGCTTCGCAACGTCCGGCTTGCCTTCGGTATTCATCACCAGGATTTCCGGCGCCCGGCGGTGTTGCGCATGCTGGTAGTAGGCAGTCATGAAGCCGTCGCGCACGGCTTCAGCCGAACTGCGGTAGCGACCTTCCAGCGGCAGGAGCAGGGCGATCTTTGCGGGATAGGTGAAACGCTGCCGGTGCTCGGCACGCAGCAGGTCAAGCAGGCCACGCGCGGCAGGATGCGTCGCATGTTCGCGTTCCCAGTTGTTCAGCCGCGCATCGAAGCCGTAAGGATCCTGCCACGCGGTTTGGCCAACGCGGCCCAGCGAAATCCAGCCGCGCACGCGCGAAGAGGTATCGCGTGGCAGCTTGTCCACAGAAAGGGGTTCGCGTGCGGCAGACAGGCCCCGCCAGATCAGTTCGCCGATCAGGAGTTCCGAGCCTCGACCGGCAGCGAGATGCTCGTCGAGCAACTGCACGGCCTCAAGTGTCTGGCCCAGCTGGAACAGCGCGCGGGCTCGCAGGCGTACTGCACGGTCGTAACGCATGTCACCGAATTCGGCCTGGCGGTCGAGGCGCAGTATCGCCTGCCGGGGATTCTGTTCGTTCAGGTCCAGTTCTGCCCGTGCCAGCACGAGTCGCTGGCGCAGCGCGCCGGCTTCAGGAGTGGTTTCGATATCATCGAGCACGCGTCGGGCCTGCACGTACTCGCGAGCCGTGATCCACGCATCCGCGGCGGCGACCAGTGCGTCGATGCGGTCGTCGCCCTCGGCGCGTCGCGCCGCCTGCTCGAAGGCACGCGCCGCTTCGACCGGGTCGGTTTCCAGCAGTTGCTGCGCCTCGGTCATGCGCTGTACGTGCGCCGGGTCCGGGCCGTCGCGCGAAGGTCCCGTGGCACAGGCAGAGAGAAACAGCGCAAGCAGCAGCAGGCTTGCCAGGGAAGAGTGACGACGAAGCTGCGTTCCGATACCGGCTTGCATGAATAATGACCCCGTAGCAGGATGAAGCGCGCCGCGCGTGGCTGGCACTGTGGTCGGTCGAACCGCGTTGATCGCCAGGTTGGCCAGTTGCCAACAGGATCAGTCCGACCAGGCAGAATTTCCGAATCGCAAAGTATCGAGTGGGGGCCTGACAGTGTCAACGAAACCGGGCACGTTGTACGTAGTTGCCACGCCAATTGGCAACCTCGATGACATGACGCATCGCGCGGAGGGGGTACTGCGCCAGGTCGACCGTATCTGCTGCGAGGATACCCGCCACAGCGGCAAGCTGCTGGAACACCTCGGTATCAAGGCGCGGCTGGTATCGCTGCATGATCACAACGAGCGGGATCGCGTCGCGCAGTTGCTGGACTGGCTGGCGGCGGGCGAGAGGATTGCCCTGATTTCCGATGCAGGCACGCCGCTGATCAGCGACCCCGGTTACATCGTGGTTCGCGAAGCCCGGGCCGCCGGGCATGCCGTTGTGCCCATTCCGGGCGCGAGTGCCGTGGTGACGGCGCTGTCTGCCGCCGGCCTCCCGACCGACCGTTTCCGGTTCGAAGGTTTCCTGTCTGCCAAGGCCAATGCGCGTCGCGAGCAATTGAAATCACTCTCGCGCGAACCGGCAACGCTGGTTTTCTATGAAAGCCCGCACCGGGTTGCCGCGCTGGTCGAGGATATCGCCGCAGTGCTGGGCCAGGAACGCCGCGTGGTCATTGCGCGTGAACTGACCAAGCGATTCGAGGAATTCATCGAAGGCGAGGCGGCAAGCCTTGCTTCACGCCTTGCGGAAGGCATACGGGGCGAATGCGTGGTGATGGTCGCGGGTGCCGAGGTGGATAATGCGCCGGATATCGATGCCGACACATTATTGAGAGCACTGCTGCAGGAACTGCCTGCCAGCAAGGCCGCCAAGCTGGCGGCGAAGATTACCGGCCAGCCACGCAATGCCCTCTATGACCGTGCCACCGAGCTGGCGAAATCCTGAAATTCAGTTGACACCTTTCGGGGCCGGTGTATGGTTGGCGCCGGAGTCGGCCAGGCAGTCGCTGCACCCTTGTGGTGTGGAGGAAAGTCCGGGCTCCACAGGGCAGGGTGCCAGGTAACGCCTGGGCGGCGCGAGCCGACGGAAAGTGCCACAGAAAACAGACCGCCGATGGGCCTGCAAGGGTCACAGGTGAGGGTGAAAAGGTGCGGTAAGAGCGCACCGCGCGACCGGCAACGGTTCGCGGCACGGTAAACCCCACCCGGAGCAAGGCCAAATAGGGGAACGATGACGCGGCCCGCTGAGTTCCCGGGTAGGCTGCTTGAGGCGTCCGGTGACGGGCGTCCCAGATGAATGGCTGTCCACGACAGAACCCGGCTTATCGGCCGACTCCTTATGATTTTCTTAACTCGTAGTTGATTCTTTTATAGCGAAACGTTCTTGTTGTTAAAGTCGATTCG
>JAWWBT010000117.1:0-7217 GCA_033720815.1 Gammaproteobacteria bacterium
ATTGGCGTGTGCGTGACATCGTAATCGTGGCGGTAGGTACGACCCGGAGCAATCACGCGAATCGGTGCGCCGCGCTTCAGCATCGCGCGAATCTGTACCGGTGAAGTATGCGTGCGCAGCAGGCGGCCATCTTCCAGGTAGAAGGTATCCATGTCGGCGCGCGCCGGATGGTCCGGCTTGAAGTTCAGCGCGTCGAAGTTATGGAAGTCATCTTCGATTTCCGGGCCGGTCTCCACGCCGAAACCCATGCCACGAAACAGTTCGGAGATGCGCTCGATGATGCGCGTTGCAGGATGCAGGCCGCCCGGTGAATGACCGCGACCGGGCAAGGTGACATCCACGGTTTCGCTGGCGAGCTGCTGTTCGAGGGCTTTCGATTCCAGCGCCTGCTTGCGTGCGTCGAGTTCGGCCTGCACGTCCTGCTTGACGGCATTGATCTTCTGGCCGGCGTCACGGCGCTCTTCCGCGGGCAACTTGCCCAGGGATTTCAGCTGCGCGGTGATCGCACCCTTCTTGCCAAGGTAATCGACACGCACCTGGTCAAGTGCCGCAAGATCCTCAGCGGCGGCAATGCGGTCTTTCGCCTCGGCGGCGAGCGATTCGAGTTCCTGCACCTCGATTCCCCTGTTCAGAATTCGATACCTGCCGGCGATGGCCGGCAACAAAAAGAAAGGGGAAAGGACTTCAAAGGCCTTTCCCCTCTCTGATCTTGCTCACTTCACGTTCATGTGAAGCTTGCCCTGCTCTTACCGTGCTTAGGCAGGCTGGCTGTTCAGGACAGGCTGGCCTTGGCCTTCTCAACCAGCTGGGCAAAGCCGGCCTTGTCGAACACGGCGATATCAGCCAGCACCTTGCGGTCCAGGTTGATGTCCGCCTTCTTCAGGCCGTTCATGAAGCGGCTGTAGGACATGCCGTTGATGCGGGCCGCAGCGTTGATACGCGCGATCCACAGGCGACGGAAAGTCCGCTTCTTGTTGCGACGGTCGCGGTAGGCGTACTGGCCTGCCTTGATGACCGCCTGCTTGGCAACGCGGAACACCTTGCGGCGTGCGTTGTAGTAACCCTTCGCCTTGCGCAGCACCTTGTTGTGACGTGCGCGGGCAATGGTACCTCTCTTTACTCGTGCCATTTCCTATTCTCCCTTACGCGTACGGCATCATCTGCTTGACGGACTTCACATCCTTCTCGGCGATCATTTCGCCGGAACGCAGCTGACGTTTCCGCTTTGCAGACTTCTTGGTGAGAATATGGCGACGATGCGACTGACCGCGCTTGAAGCCCTTGGCCGTAGCCTTGAAGCGCTTCGCGGCGCCGCGATTTGTCTTGATCTTAGGCATTGCTTTCTCCGCATTTCGTTTTCATGGATCAACCCCGGTCCGCATACGGTGGGCGGATACGAGGTGCGTATTGATCGGTTTAGGGTCTGATCAGGACTGCTTCTTCTTCGGCGAGAGGATCATCACCATCTGGCGACCCTCGAGCTTCGGAAACTGTTCGACCTGCGAAATCTCGGCAAGGTCGTCGCGCACCCGTTCAAGAAGCTTGCGACCGATGTCCTGGTGGAGCATCTCGCGGCCACGGAAACGCAGGGTTACCTTGACCTTGTCGTTGGCTTCGATGAAACGTGTCGCGTTGCGCAGCTTGACCTGGTAGTCAGCGTCCTCGGTTGTCGGACGGAACTTGACTTCCTTCAGCTGCGTCTGCGTCTGTTTCTTCTTCGCTTCCTGTGCCTTCTTCTTCTGCTCGAACAGGTACTTGCCGAAGTCCATGATGCGGCAGACCGGTGGGTCTGCGTTCGGCGAAACCTCGACGAGATCGAGGCCGGCTTCCGCTGCCATGTCGAGCGCGTCATCCAGGGTACGAATGCCGACCTGCTCTCCGTCCTGATCGATGACTCTTACTTTCGAAACCGAGATTTCCCGGTTGCGACGAGCACGTTTTTCAGTAGCGATGCGTTATTCCTCCAAAACAGAGCGACCGCGGCTCGCGATCTCGGCGGCAAGTCTTTCGGAAAACTCCGAAACAGGCATCGAGCCCAGGTCCTTGCCACCGCGCGTGCGCACGGCCACCGAATCATTTTCCATCTCGCGATCACCCACTACCAGGAGGTAGGGGACTTTCTGCAAGGTGTGCTCGCGGATTTTAAAGCCGATCTTCTCGTTTCTCAAGTCGGTTTCGACCCGAAACCCCTGATTTTTCAGGGTTTCTGCGATTTTCGCGCAGTATTCGTCCTGCCGGTCGGTAATATTCATCACCACGGCCTGTTTTGGCGCCAGCCACGCCGGCAGGTTTCCGGCGTAATGTTCAATCAGGATGCCGATGAAACGCTCCAGCGAACCGAGGATTGCGCGATGCAGCATCACCGGTACCTGCTTGGAACTGTCCTCGGCGACGTAAGTCGCGCCGAGTCGCTGCGGCATCGAGAAATCCAGCTGCAGGGTACCGAGCTGCCAGTGGCGACCGATGGAATCACGCAGCGTGAATTCGTATTTCGGGCCGTAGAAAGCGCCCTCACCCGGATTGATGCCGTACTCGATGTTGCGATTCTTCAGCACATCTTCCAGTACGGTTTCGGCCTTGTCCCAGATCTCGTCCGAACCGACACGCTGTTCCGGTCGGGTCGACAGCTTGACGATGACGTCGGTGAAACCGAAATCCTCGTAAACGGAAAACAGCAGGTCGATGAAATCCGACGCTTCCTGTTCGATCTGGTCTTCGGTGCAGAAGATGTGCGCATCGTCCTGCACGAAGGCGCGCACGCGCATGAGGCCGTGCAACGTGCCGGACGGTTCGTTGCGCGTGCAGGAACCGAACTCGGCGAGACGCAACGGCAAGTCGCGATAGCTGTGCAGCTTCGTGTTGTAGACCTGGATATGCCCCGGGCAGTTCATCGGCTTCACCGCGTACTCGCGGTTTTCCGATTGCGTGTAGAACATGTCGTCGCCGAACTTGTCCCAGTGACCGGACTTCTCCCACAGGGAGCGATCCATGATCTGCGGCGTGTTCACTTCCTGGTAGTCGGCCAGGCGCAGGCGCTCGCGAATGTAGTCGCGAATGACGGTATTGATGGTCCAGCCATTCGGGTGCCAGAACACCATGCCCGGTGATTCTTCCTGGGTGTGGAAGAGATCCAGGGTCTTCGCAAAGCGACGATGGTCACGCTTTTCGGCTTCCTCGAGGCGATGCAGGTATTCCTTGAGGTCATCCTTCTTCGCCCAGGCAGTGCCGTAGATGCGCTGGAGCATCTCGTTGTTCGAGTCGCCGCGCCAGTATGCGCCGGCCAGCTTCATCAGCTTGAAGGCCTTCAGCTTGCCGGTATTCGGTACGTGCGGACCGCGGCAGAGGTCGAACCACTCGCCCTGGCGGTAGACGGAAATGGTCTCGTCTTCCGGCAGGTCGCGAATGATGTCGGCCTTGTACTTCTCGCCCATCTTCTCGAATTCGCGGATCGCCTCGTCGCGCTTCCACACCTCGCGATGCACCTCGAGGTTGCGCTTGGCGATTTCCTTCATCTTCTTCTCGATCTTCGCAAGATCTTCGGGGGTGAAGGAATTTTCACGGGCGAAATCGTAATAGAAGCCATCCTCGATCACCGGGCCGATGGTGACCTGAGTGTCCGGCCACAACTCCTGCACGGCGTGTGCCAGCAGGTGCGCGGTGGAATGGCGGATGATTTCCAGCCCGTCCTCGTCACGGTCCGTGACGATGGCCAGCTCGGCATCGTTCTCGATGACGTACGAGGTATCGACGAGTTCGCCATTCACCTTGCCAGCCAGTGCGGCCTTGGCGAGACCCGGGCCGATATCGGCGGCGACGTCATGAACGGAAACAGGCTTGTCGAAACTGCGGACGGAACCGTCCGGAAGGGAAATGCTCGGCATGTTGCCTCCTTGGTGGCCGCTACGAATCGGCCAGGTTATACCGGGCCGGATGTTTTCCGACCCCCGATACGACAGGGCACCGCAATGCGGTGCCTGTCTGAATTTGGTAGGCGCGATTGGACTCGAACCAACGACCCCCACCATGTCAAGGTGGTGCTCTAACCAGCTGAGCTACGCGCCTGAAGAGGTTGCGAAAGATACCGGAAGACCCGGTCCTTGGCAAGACATTCGACAGACTTTCACGCCACTTTTTCGCGCTGCATCAGCCCGTCGCGCAATCCGGGTCCATCAGGCCGGTTTCCTTCAGTTCGTGGATTTCGTCGCGCAGTCGCGCCGCGTGCTCGAATTCCAGGTTCCGTGCCGCCTCGTACATCTCCTGTTCCAGCGACTTCAGCTTCTTCTTCAACTGGTCCTTGGTCAGGTGCCCGTACTTGCCACTCTCTTCGGCCACCTGTTTCAGCGACTTCTTGTTGATCGGCGCGTTCGATCGCGCGCCTTCCATCACGTTGCCGATGGCCTTGCGGATACCCTGCGGCGTGATGCCGTGTTCTTCGTTGTAGGCAAGCTGCTTTTCGCGACGGCGAGCCGTTTCGGCAAGGGCTCGCTCTATCGAACCGGTGCGCTTCTCCGCATAAAGGATCGCCCTGCCCTCCACGTTGCGGGCCGCGCGGCCGATTGTCTGGATCAACGACCCTTCTGAACGAAGGAAACCTTCCTTGTCCGCATCGAGAATCGCAACCAGTGCGACCTCGGGCATGTCCAGGCCCTCGCGCAACAGGTTGATGCCGACCAGCACATCAAAGACGCCCAGGCGCAGGTCGCGAATGATTTCCACGCGCTCGACGGTATCGATGTCCGAGTGCAGGTAGCGCACCTTGATGTCATGCTCGGCCAGGTATTCGGTGAGGTCTTCTGCCATGCGCTTGGTCAGCGTCGTGACCAGGACACGGTTGCCCGTTTCAACGACCTTGTGCACCTCGGAAAGAAGGTCGTCCACCTGCGTTCGCGCCGGGCGAATCTCCACTTCCGGGTCGACCAGGCCAGTCGGTCGCACGACCTGCTCGACGATACTGTCGGATTTCTCCTTCTCGTAAGGACCCGGTGTCGCGGAAACGAATATCGACTGCGGTGCAAGTCGCTCCCATTCATCAAAACGCAGCGGTCGGTTATCCAGCGCAGACGGAAGGCGAAACCCGTATTCGACCAGCGTTTCCTTGCGCGAACGGTCACCCTTGTACATGCCGCCAAGCTGCGGAATGGTCACGTGCGATTCGTCGACAACCAGCAATGCGTCGGGCGGCAGGTAATCGAACAGGGTCGGCGGCGCTTCGCCTGGCTCCCTGCCCGACAGGTGCCGCGAGTAGTTCTCGATGCCCTGGCAGTAACCCAGCTCGAGGATCATCTCGATATCGAACAGCGTGCGCTGTTCCAGGCGTTGCGCTTCCACCAGCTTGTTGTTGTCGCGCAACTGCTTGAGACGATCCTTCAGCTCGTCCTTGATCAGGTCGACAGCCTTCAGCAGCTTCTCGCGCGGCGTGACGTAATGGCTGGTCGGGTAAATCGTGAGGCGCGGCGTCTCGCGATCGACGTGACCGGTCAGCGGGTCGAAATACTTGAGGCTTTCGATCTCGTCATCGAACAGCTCGACGCGAATCGCCTGCTGTTCGTTTTCCGCCGGCATGATGTCGATCACTTCGCCGCGTACGCGGTACGTACCCGGTGCCAGGTCCATGTCATTGCGCGTGTACTGCAGCTGGGTCAGCCGTTTCAGCATGTCGCGCTGGTCGATCCGCTCGCCCCGCTTCAGGTGCAGCACCATCGACAAATACGATTCGGGATCGCCGAGACCGTAGATGGCCGACACGGTTGCAACGATGATGGCGTCGCGACGCTCCAGCAGCGCCTTGGTTGCGGATAGGCGCATCTGCTCGATGTGGTCGTTGATCGATGCATCCTTCTCGATGAACGTGTCCGACGACGGCACGTACGCTTCCGGCTGGTAGTAGTCGTAGTACGACACGAAATACTCGACGGCATTGTTCGGAAAGAATTCCCTGAACTCGCCATAGAGCTGTGCCGCCAGCGTCTTGTTGGGCGCCAGGATCATGGTCGGCCGTTGCGCATGCTCGATGACATTGGCGATCGAGAAGGTCTTGCCCGAGCCGGTCACGCCCAGCAGCGTCTGCTTCGCCAGGCCGGAATCGATGCCGTCGATCAGGCCGGCGATCGCCTTCGGCTGGTCACCGGTCGGCTTGTAGTCCGAGACGACCTTGAAGGTGTCGAGGCTGTAGTGCTCGTTCGTGCTCTGGCTGGAATCTGTCATTACAGGCGGTGTGGCCTCATCAGGAAATTGGCTGGCGGTTGTTTTAGAATATGCGGCTTACACTCGAAAAATCAGGAGCATTTCATGCCTACCGATGGGCTTTCCGAACGTGTTCGCCAACTGAAACCCTCGCCGACGCTGGCCGTGACGCAGAAGGCGGCGGAACTTCGTGCCGAGGGCAAGGACATCGTGGGCCTTGGTGCAGGTGAGCCGGACTTCGACACTCCCGACCATATCAAGCAGGCGGCCATCGATGCCATCAACCGCGGTGAAACAAAATACACCGCCGTCGACGGCACTGCGCGACTGAAGGACGCCATTATAGCGAAGCTCAAGCGCGACAACGGCCTCGAGTACAAGGCAGACCAGATCCTGGCCTCCTGCGGCGGCAAGCACAGCTTCTTCAACCTCTGCCAGGCGATCGTGAATCCGGGCGACGAGGTGATCATCATGGGCCCTTACTGGGTCTCCTACCCGGCCATGGTCGAGCTGGCCGGTGGCAACCCGGTAGTCATAAATGGTGACATCGACGCGAAATACAAGGTCTCGCCGCAGCAGCTGGACGCCGCCATCACGCCAAAGACCAAGGCGGTCTTCATCAACAGTCCGTCCAACCCGACCGGCCAGGCCTACAGTCACGCGGAACTCGACGCCCTCGCCGATGTGTTGAAAAAGCACGAGCACGTGCTCGTCGCGACCGACGACATGTACGAGCCCTTCCTGTGGACCGACGAGCCGTTCGCCAACATCCTGATGCGCGCGCCGGAACTCTACGACCGCACGCTGGTGATGAACGGCGTTTCCAAGGCCTACTCCATGACCGGTTGGCGCATCGGCTATGCCGCAGGACCGGCTGGCATCATCAAGTCGATGAAGAAGATCCAGTCGCAGAGCACCTCGAACCCGGCGTCGATTTCGCAGGCGGCCGCAGCAGCGGCACTGGAAGGCGACCAGGCCTGCGTGCTGAAAATGCGCGATGCCTTCAAGGAACGCCATGCCTTCGTCGTGGAAGA
>JAWWBT010000118.1:0-7170 GCA_033720815.1 Gammaproteobacteria bacterium
CATCAGGCAAATCGGCAGGTTTCCAGCTGCACCCGCAACTGGAGGCGGACACCGCAACTGTGTGCCGCCTCCAGCTTTGCGAACTGCTGCGCATGAACGACCGGCAATACCCGTGGGTGATACTGGTACCGCGCCGCGCTGGCGTTCGCGAGATCCACCGCCTTGAACCGGAATACCAGCAGCTCCTCTGGCAGGAAATTTCGGCTGTCAGTGCCGCCCTGGAAACACGCACGCGCGCGGACAAGATGAATGTTGCCGCCCTGGGCAACATGGTTCCGCAGCTTCATGTCCACATCATCGCTCGCTTCACGGGCGACCCCGCCTGGCCCGGCCCCGTCTGGGGCAAGCATCCTCCGCGCCCCTTCTCCGACGAAGACCTTGTCAGCGAATGCTCTCAACTCGCATCAGCCTTCGCTGACTTGTGAAAAAGTGTGAATTAACCCACATTTAAGTTGGTCCATTTGGGTGAGAGTCGGGATGACACGGACAGGGCATCCCAGGAGGAACTGGCATGAATAACTGGATCAAGGACATCATGGCGACCGACGTACCGATCGCCGATTGTGACGACAGCGTGGCGGAAGTCGAAGAACTGCTGGCTTCCTCCGAGTTGCCGGGATTGCCGGTGCTGAACCCGGATCACAGCGTCTTCGGGATTCTCACCACTGCGGAGATCATGCGTTTCCACTCAGCGAGCGGGAATTCCCTGGCCGTGCATGCCTGGGAGATCTGCCATACCCGGCACTGCCTGCTCCGCATGGATGCCGACATCGACGACGCAATGGCGCTCTACACCCAACAGCAGTGCCGCATCATTGCGGTCATCGACATGCAGAACCGCTTCGTGGGGCTGATCACCCCGGAAACGTTGCTGCAGAGCTATCTTGAGCCCAAGCGCGCGCGTCGCGACCTCGACCCGGAGCGTCCTGGCGTCACGCTGTTGGCGCAAAAATAGCCAAGTCAGCCGCAATATGTGAAGTTCATCACAATTTTCCGAACCTTCCGGCGTCACGATGAGAAGCTGGTGCCAGGCAGGTTCGACATGCCGCAATCCATCGACAATTTTCTCTGCACCGACCTCGTGACCATCGAGGCCGATGCCAGCCTCGCTGCGCTGGAAGCCCGCCTCGATCGACCCATCGATTACGGAGTGCCGGTTGTCACGGCGGGTGGGCGGCTGCGCGGCGTCATCAATCCCACGGATATCCTGCGCGCCAGCATGCAGCTGGGCACCCGGGCCCGGCACATTCCGGCCAGTGAATTCTGCCACCGCGTCCGTGCCTGCCTTTCTTCCAACTCGAGCCTGCGACGTGCCCAACGCCTGATACTGACCCGCGACCTGGATTCCCTGCTGGTGCTTGATACAGCCCGTCGGGTCGTCGGCATCATTTTCCGCAGCGATCTCGAACGCCACGGCCTGGTACCGAACCGGAACAGCCGCTGGCGCCGACCGATGCGTCATCCGGACACCGCGCACCACGACAGCGATCGCGAACTGTTCATCGAGGACGAGCGCGACTGAACGGGAACGTTTCCCCGATGAGACATGTTGCGGCAAACTGCCGGCATGGGAACGGGAATCAACATCGGTGAATTTCTCGCAGGGCTGGGCTTCTTCCTGCTCGGCATGCAACAACTCGAGCGTGCGCTGAACGGAATCTTCGGCCGCTCGCTTCGCCTTACCCTGCGCCGCTACACGGAACACCCCTTCCAGGGCATCGCGGTCGGCACCGTTGCCACGGCGATCCTTCAATCCAGTTCGCTTGTAACCTTGATGCTGCTGGCCTTCGTCGGCGCAGGAATCCTCACCCTGGGCAATGCTCTCGGTGTCATTCTCGGCGCCAACCTCGGCACGACGATGACCGGCTGGCTGGTAACTGCGATCGGGTTCAAGCTGGAACTCGAGGTACTAGCCCTGCCCGCCATCGGCCTGGGGGCGCTCGGCGTCGTATTCATCGCCGAAGAACGGCGCATCGCTCGCTTTTCTGCCCTGATACTCGGGCTCGGCATGCTGCTATTTGGCCTGGAGCTAATGAAGACCAGCGCCGATGCCTTTGCCAGCGGGTTCGACCCCGCAGTGCTGCAACGCCAGCCGCTCATCGTCTTCCTCGCCGTCGGTTTCGGCTTCACCCTGATCGTGCAATCCAGTTCCGCCGCCATGATGGCCAACCTCGCGGCGCTATCAGCCGGTGTGCTGACGTTGCCAGACGCAGCGGCGCTGGCAATCGGCGCGGATCTCGGTACAACCATAAAGGTAATACTCGGCGGCCTCGATGCTTCTCCACCCCGGCGTCGTGTGGCGCTGGCCCATTTCCTGTTCAACCTCGTCACCGATCTCGTCGCATTCGTATTGCTGACACCGTTGCTATGGCTGGTCACCGAGGTCTTCGGGATCAGCGATCCGCTGTTTGCACTGGTCGCATTTCATTCGACGTTCAACCTCCTCGGCATCGCGATGTTCTATCCCTTCATCAACCGGTTCGCGGCTTTCCTCGAGACACGCTTCGTCGATGCACAGCCTCGCGTCGCGCGTTTCATCACCGAACTGGCGGTCAATGTGCCTGAGGCGGCGCTGGAATCGCTCGAAAGGGAAGCACGGCACCTATTCGCGAAGGTAATGCGCCTGAACGCGGCAACCCTGCGGTTGCAGGAACCTCGACTCCCCAGGCAATTCAGTGAAGCGGACGATAACGAAGAACTGACGAATTTCCGTGCGCACTACGAACGGATCAAGGAACTGGAAGGCGAAATGCTTGGATTCGAGCAGGCCTTGCAGGAGCAGTCGCTCGATGAAAACGAAGCCGCGCGGCTCGCGCAGTTGCAGATTGCAACCCGTCATGCGGTGCATGCGGCAAAAGCCGTCAAGGATATTCGGCAGAACCTTGATGCGGCAGAAGACAGCGATGATGGTCTTGCAGGACTGCTCGCGGGTTTCCGCGAATACATGGATGAAATCTACATTGGCATCGGCGAGCTGCTGTCGATGGAGCGCGCGGCTGGTCGACTCGCCGAACTTTCGGTACTGGCAGAAAGCAACGAGCGACTGCACGCTGCCACCACGCGTGCCATCCACGCGGTGAAGCGCGGCAGGCTCACCGAGATCGAGCTTTCCACCGCACTGAACATGAACCGTGAGCTCTATTCGTCAAACAAGGCTCTCCTCAGTGGCCTGAAGGAACTCTTGTTGCCTCCGGAAGAAGCGCGCGATCTCGGTGACATCCGCGGGCTGGACTGATCAGGAATTCCGCTCTATCCAGTCACGCAGCATCTGCGACGACATCGCACCTGACTCGCGCACGGCTTCACGCCCTCCGCGAAACAGGCCCAGGGTAGGAATCGAACGAATACCATGGATCATTGCAGACTGCGGGTTCGCTTCAGTATCGACTTTCACGAAACGATATTCCGGCTCCAGGCTGCTCGCCGCGTTCCGGAACACCGGCGCGAAGCTCTGGCAGGGCCCACACCACGGTGCCCAGAAATCCACGACAACCGGGATATCGTTCCCGGCAATCATCTTCACCAGGCCTTCATCATCGACCGCCACCGGCTCGCCACGGAACAGTGGCTGCCTGCAGCGACCACCCTTCGGGTGATCCACCAGGCGAGCCTCGGGAACCCGATTCGTCGCCAGGCAATCACCGCAGACAATGCGAACCGGGTCAGTCACGTGCTTCCTCCTTGTAGTGGTACGCGTAGTACACCACCGGGATGACCAGCAGGGTCAACACCGTGGAAACAAACAGGCCGAAGATCAGCGATACCGCCAACCCCGAGAATATGGGGTCATCGAGGATGAAGAAGCCGCCCATCATCGCCGCGACAGCGGTCAGCGCGATCGGCCGTGAACGCACGGCGGCCGAACGGATTGTCGCTTCCTGCAGCGATGCGCCCGCCTCCATTTCCTGGCGGATGAAATCCACCAGCAATATGGAGTTACGAACGATGATGCCGGCGAGCGCGATCATCCCGATCATCGAAGTCGCGGTGAACTGTGCACCGAGCATTGCATGCCCCGGCATGATACCGATCAGTGTCAGCGGAATGGGTGCCATGATGATCAGCGGCACCGAATACGAGCGGAACTGTGCGACGACGAGCAGGTAGATCAGGATCAGCCCCACCGAATAGGCAATGCCCATGTCGCGGAACGTCTCGTAGGTTACCTGCCACTCGCCATCCCACTTGATGCTGTATTCGTACGGGTTTTCCGGCTGGCCGATCCAGTGCTGCTCGAGAATGCCGCCAGTCGAGAGCGCGGTTTCTTCAAGCTGCGCAGAAATATCGAGCATGCCGTACAAGGGGCTGTCGAGTTCGCCCGCCATGTCCGCGGTCACGAACAGTACCGGCAAGAGGTCCTTGTGATAGATCGCGGCATCCGCGGTGACGCGCGGTATATCCGCCACCTCGCCCAGTGGCACCAGGCGGCCGCTCATCGACTGGACGCGCAGCGACCGGAGCGTGGCCGGATCAGCCTTGTCACCTTCATCGAATTCCAGCCGGATCGGGATCGGGTAACGCGCATGCTCGCTGTGCACATAGCTCGCGTCCTCGCCACCGACAACCGTGGCCACCGCCGCGGCAACGGCCTGCTGGCTGACGCCGAGCTTCGCGGCGCGCTGGCGATCAACATCCACAATCCACTTTTCCTGCGGCGCTTCCAGCGACGAATCCACATCGACAATATCCGGCGTATCCGCAAACAGTGATTGCAGTTCAGCTGCCACCTCACGCTGGCCGTCATAGTCAAGGCCATACACTTCGGCGACGATCGGCGCCATTACCGGCGGTCCCGGCGGGACCTCCACCACCTTCACGTTGGCGTCGAACTGCCTGCCGATCTCGACCAGCGAGGGCCGCATGGCAAGTGCGATCTCATGGCTCTGCCGATCACGCGCATCCTTGTCGACCAGGTTGACCTGGATGTCGCCCTGCCAGGCTTCGGCGCGGAGATAGTACTGCCGCACGAGGCCATTGAAGTTGATTGGCGCGGCCGTGCCTGCATAGAGCTGCTGGTCCGACACTTCCGGAATGGTATCGATCTCTGCCGAAAGGGCGGCGAGAACCCGTTGCGTCTGCTCGACCGGCGTTCCCTCCGGCATGTCGACAATCACCTGGATCTCGGACTTGTTGTCGAAGGGCAGCATCTTCAATACGACGGCATTGATTGCGACCAGTGCCATCGATCCGGCGATCAGCACCAGCACTGTCACTAGCATGATGACGCGATAGCGGCGCCCTGCCCGCTCGTTCAGGAACGGTGTCATTGTCTTGCGGAAGAACGCCAGCAGCCTGCGGTAAGTCGGGTCATCATCTTCCGATCCGTGGTGCATGCCTTCCTTGCGGAAAAGCTTCAGGAACAGCCACGGCGTGAACATGAAAGCGACGAGCAATGAAATCAGCATGCCGGTCGATGCATTGATCGGAATGGGACTCATGTAGGGACCCATCAGTCCCGACACGAATGCCATCGGCAGCAACGCGGCAATGACGGTAAAGGTCGCAAGGATGGTCGGACTGCCGACTTCTTCCACGGCAACCGGGATCGCCTCGCGCAGGCTGGCGTGGTCGAGCTTCATGTGGCGATGGATGTTTTCGACGACGACGATCGCGTCATCGACGAGGATGCCGATGGAAAAGATCAACGCGAACAGCGAAACGCGGTTCAGCGTGAACCCCCAGGCCCAGGAAGCAAATAGCGTAATTGCCAGTGTGATGACCACGGCACCACCCACCACGATGGCCTCTCGCCAGCCCAGCGTTAGGATGACCAGCAGCACGACCGACGCCGTTGCAAATACCAGCTTCTTGATCAGGGTGGCGGCCTTGTCGGCTGCCGTCTTGCCGTAATTGCGCGTCACCGTCGCGTTGATGTTGTCCGGCACGAACACACCGTTAAGCTGCTCGAAGCGTTCGATGACGGCATCGGCAACATCGACAGCGTTGGTCCCGGGCTTCTTCGCGACCGCCATTGTCACGGCGGGATACTGTCCGCTTGTTTCTCCCTGCCACGCCGGGCCCGTGGCAAAGGTCACGTATTGCTCCGGCTGGTCGACGCCCGGAGTAATCGAAGCAACATCCTGCAGGAATACCGGCGCGCCATTGCTCAAGCCGATCACGAGCTGGCCGATGTCCTCGGCTGTTGAAAGAAAGTCGCCTGCCTGGACGAGTATTTCCTCGTTACCGGATATCACGCTGCCAGCATCGACGGAAAAGTTGGCGGACTGCAGGGCATTACGGAGTGCCTGCAGGGAAATGCCATAGCCAGACAGCTTCACGGGATCGAGCGCCACCTTCACGACACGGTCCGGCCCGCCAATGGTGTAGATATCACGGGTCCCCGGGACGCGCTGCAGTTCGGTTTCGATGGTATGCGCAACACGCTGCAGGTCGGCGGCGGAGACTTCCGGATCTTCACTCCATAGCGTGCCCGCGACGATCGGTACATCGTCGATACCCATCGGCTTGATCAGCGGTGGCTGCACACCCAGGTTGGCAGGCAACCAGTCCTGGTTCGAATACATGGCGTTGTATAACCGGACGATCGCGGCCTGGCGTGGCTCGCCGACTTCGAACTGCACGGTAAGGATGCTCATGCCGGGTCGCGACACCGAGTAGATATGCTCGACGCCCTCGATTTCGGACAGGATGCGTTCGGCACCTGTCGACACGACCTGCTCGACCTCCCGGGCAGAAGCTCCAGGGTAGGCAATGAATACATTCGCGAAGGTCACATCGATCTGTGGCTCTTCTTCCTTCGGCGTGATGACAACAGCGAAGAGACCCAGCAGCAGGCCGACCAGGGCCAGCAACGGTGTGATCTCGGTCGTCAGGAACTGTTTCGCCAGCCTTCCGGAGATTCCCAGGCGAGATTCCTTCTGCTCACTCATCACCACCCTCCCTGGTTGCCTGCTGCTTCATCGCTGCGGCAGCTGCAACCGGGTCCAGGGCCACTTTTTCATTTGCTGCAAGGCCGGCAAGAATTTCCACGCGACCATCAAGGTCACGGCCGATGCGCAGCTGGCGAAACTGTAATGCTCCACCTGGGCCCTCGACATAAGCTGCCGTTACTTCACCGCGTCTCGCAATGGAATCACGCGGTAACAACAGGGCTTCGCGTTCACCGGTCACGAATACGGTCTTCACGAGCATGCCGGGGAACAGCTTCGC
>JAWWBT010000119.1:0-7079 GCA_033720815.1 Gammaproteobacteria bacterium
CACCGCTCATGACCAGGTCGACGCCCTCTACCGCAGCACCCGCAGCGCGTCGCGCCGCCGCCAGCGTAGCCGGAGATAGCCACGTATCCGGATCGATGGACTTCAGTCCTTCCGATGGCTCCAGGGTTTCCAGCTCATCCAGGTAATGACCGTCATGCACGCGTTCGAGCTGTTCGCGTGTTACCTCGGGTGCATCGCGTTCCACCAGCATGTCGATGACACGCATGGAAATGAGATGGTCGCGAATCGCATCGAGGCGATCCGGCGACTCCGGATGCAACTCTCCCGGGTGGTGCTCGCTGCAATCGGCGTGGCTGATGTAGACGAGACTCATCTGGTGCTGTCCTTATCGAGATCAAGGCTGACGTGCATGACGCCAGGTTCATCGAAATGTCGCTTGATGGTGAAACCGAGCTTGCGGCAGATCGCCAGCATCGCGGAATTGTCTTCGAGTACCTCACCATAGATCTCGCCGATACCCTGCTCGCGAGCGTAGGCGATGATCTTCTTCATGAGAAAGGACCCGAGCCCCTGTCCGGCAATATCCTGCAGCACCAGGATGGCGTATTCCGCCTTGCGATTATCGGAATCCGCACTGAGTCGCACCACGGCATGGATGTCGTAATCGTCATGACTGCGTTCATCGACGATGACCAGCGCCATGTCACGGTCGTAATCGAGCTGCGTGTAACGCGCCGCCTGTGCGTGCGAGAGCACCTTCATCGGGCCCATGAAACGCAGGCGTCTCTCTTCGGCCGTCATGCGGTCAAAGACACGTTGCAGGACCGGCTCATCCTCCGGGCGAATCGGTCGCAACAGCATTTCGCGACCATCCTTCAACGTGACTGTTTCTTCAAGCTCCTGTGGATAGGGTCGGATTGCCAGGCGTTCGCTTCCGGATATCTTCGACTTCCTGAGGCGAATGCGTGCATCCAGCACTTCAACCCCCTTCGGTCCGGCGATGATCGGGTTTGCATCCAGCTCGATGATTTCCGGGATATCGGTAATCAGCTGCGAAATCTTTACCAGCGAAAATGCGAGCGCCTCGCGATCCACGGGTTCGCGCGAACGGAAGCCTTTAAGGCGACGATTGATTCGCGTCCGCTTGATGACCTGCATGGCGAGATGCATGTTCAGCGGCGGCAGGCCAATGGATCGATCCTTTACCACTTCGACTGCCTCGCCACCCTCACCGAAGAGGATGACCGGACCGAACAGCTCGTCTTCGTTCATGCCGACAAACAGCTCGTAGGCGTCCTTGCGGTCGGCCATCGCCTGCACGCTGATGCCGTCGATGCGCGCATCCGGATTTTCCCTTTCGATGCGCGACAGCAGTCGTTCAGTTACCGCTTCCACGTTTTCCGGATCAATATCCAGCAGTACCGCACCCGCCTCGGACTTGTGAACGATGTCGGGCGAAAGGAGTTTCAATGCCACCGGTCGCCCGATATCACGAGCCTTCTTCGCAGCGTCTTCCGGGGTCTTCACGCGCCATGCGCGCAGGACAGGCAATTCGTAGGCCGAGAGGACTGTCTTCGAATCGACCTCGTCCAGCCATTCTTCGCCCTTTTCCAGCGCGTCATGCACAAGCTTCCGCGCGCGTGCCGTATCGGGTTCGAATTCTGCGGGCAACGAAGCCGGTGTTTCCAGCAGCGTTTCCTGGTTGCGCTTGTAGCGGAACAGGTACATGAACGAGCGGATCGCCTGCTCCGGCGTCGGGAAGGACGGTATGCCCTCGCTCGTCAGCAGGTTGCGTCCTTCCACCGCTTCTCGCCCACCGATCCACGCGGTAAACAGGAGAGGCAGCTGTCGACCCGGCTTTTTCAGCTTGCGGAACGCATCGAGCACGGCGCGGGCCGACTCCTTGCTGGAATTGATTGCGGTGGGGCAGTTCAGCAGGAGCACGACATGAATGTTGCGATCGCTCATCACCACTTCCAGGGCCTTCGCGAATCGCTCCGGCGGCGCATCACCGATGATGTCAATCGGGTTCGCACCGGACCAGCTGTCCGGCAGGATCGCGTCGAGCTTCTCGATCGTCGCATCTTCAAGCTCGGCAAGTTTTGCACCTTCGCTCAGCAACGAATCCGCGGCCAGCACGCCGACACCGCCACCGTTGGTAACCACCGCCGCGTGACGACCACGCGGTGGCCTCGTCGTTGCCAGCGTCTCGGCGGCGTCGAACAGTTCTTCCAGGGTGTTCACGCGCAACACGCCGGCACGACGAAATGCGGCGTCATAGACATCGTCGGCACCTGCCAGCGCTGCGGTATGGGAACTGGCAGCCTTCTTGCCGGCGGCATGGCGACCGGACTTGACGATGATGACGGGCTTTGTGCGTGCGCAACCACGCGCCGCTGAGAGGAACTTGCGCGCGTCCTTGAGCCCTTCCATGTAGAGCAGCACAGCAGACGTGTCGGAATCGATGGCGTAGTAATCCAGCAGGTCGCCGATATCGACATCGGACATGTTGCCGAGCGACAGCATCGACGAGAAACCGACACCACGTGCATCGGCCCAGTCAAGCATCGAGGTGAGAATGGCGCCAGACTGGCTGATGAATGCGAGCTTGCCCTGCTTCGCCGGAATATGCGCGAAGCTGCCGTTGATGCTCTGTCCCGGTATCAGCAGGCCAAGGCAATTCGGGCCGACGATGCGCATGTCGTACTTCGATGCGGTATCCAGAATCCTGTGCTGCAGCTCACGACCTTCATCACCAAGCTCGGCGAAGCCTGCGGTAATGATGACGGCTGCGCGCGTACCGCGCTCCCCAAGGTGCTCGATTTCCTTCAACACCGCCTTCGGCGGGATGGCAACGATGGCAAGGTCGGGCGCATCCGGAAGCGCGCTGACCTTGCGGTAACTCTTTTCGCCAAGGATCTCGTCGTGACCCTTGTTGAGGAACCACAGCTTGCCACGCTCCTTGAAGCCTTCGGCAAGCATGTTTTCTGCAAGGATTCGTCCGACACTGCCCTCGCGCTCGGAAGCGCCCAGCACGGCAATGGATTTCGGTCGGAAGACGGCGTCGAGGTTTCGAATGCTCATGCCGTCATCATTGCACCGCTCATGGTGCGGGTAAAGCGCAAGACCGGCTTAATCCAGCGCGTCCTTCACTGCGGTTACGAATTCCGGTGCGGGACGTCCCAGCTTGTCGCTACGAGTAATTTCCCGACCCTGGGCATCAAGCAGGATCATTTCCGACGTGTGATTGAAATTGCCATCGGCCAGCTTGCGGAAACGGATGCGCAATGCCGCGGCAATCTTGCGCACATCATTTGCATCAGCCGTCGCCAGCGTCCAGCGCTCGCTATCGACATTGCGTTCGTCCGCAAGCTTCGCCAGCGACTCGGGCGTATCGCGCTCGGCGTCGAGGCTGACCATCAGTACACTCAGTTTTTCGCGCTCATCTTCATCAAGCTGGGCCACGACCTGCTGGATGCTTGCAATCAGCATCGGGCAGATGTGCGGACAGGAGCCATAGAACATCGTCACGATTGTGGGTTCGCCCGCGTTCATGTCGATATTGCCTTCACTGCCGTCGTGGCCCTGCAGTTCGACATCGAGCTGGTAAACGGAATCCGGCGGGTAATCCGCCTGTGCGCCGAACGGCAGCAGCAACAGGAGTGCAGCGGTAATGTTCAGCAGGCTTTTCATGAATCAATCCTCTTTAATGTCATAGGCGCAGCGGAAGCCGAGGTCGCGCGTCGGGGAATTCGCTTCCAGGCTGCTCAGCATCGCAACGCGCATCAGCACGGCATAATTTTCCTTCTGTTCCATCGACACCGCACCGGCGCCACAGAATTTCAGGTTATCGGCGGAGCCCTGTTCGCGGTTGTCGCTGGACACCAGCAATGCGTTGTAATCCTCGACCCATTCCCACATCACACCATGCAGGTCGTGGATGCCATAGGCGTTTGCTTCGCCGTAGGGAACTGTCGGCAATGCACGGTTTGACGGGATGGAATACCAGGCCAGGATGCGCTGGCGCCATTGCGGGTCCTTGCGCGCATCGGTACGGGCCTCATCTGCCGCCGCCGCGTATTCCCACTCGTGCCAGCGTGGCAACCGTCCCCCCTGGGCATCGCAGTATTCCGTTGCAGCAAACCAGCTGACACGCGTGACGGGCTGGTTGGCTTTCACGCTGTTACCCAGCGTCGTGTCGTCTTCCCAGTGACCGAGGTAGCCCTCGCCGGCAAACAGGCGCGGCGCATGGCTGCGCTGCCACTCGGGATTCTTCTTCACGAATTCCAGGAATTCGCCATTGGTGACCGGCGTGGCATCGAGCCGGAATCGCTCGACGATGGCGTAATCCTTGCCTTCCTCGAAGGGTACGACGGTCTTGAATTCGCCACCCGGCAGCATCGGTGCTTCGAGTGCTGCATGTATCGCAAAGGGCGAGGCCCCCGCCACCAGGACGGTGACGAGGGCTGCCTTCTTCAGTGTGTTGTTGATGGTGAGAGTCATTCCGACCTCGGCTTAGTGAGCGGCACCGGCGGGACGATCGGTCTCGGCACGGATCTTTGCGACCTCTTCGGCGCTGACCTGGCCATCTTCATTACCCCAGGCGTTCAGCACGTAGGTCATGATGTTGGCGATCTCGTCGTCGTTCAGCTGGCTCATCGGCGGCATGACCGAGTTGTAGTCTTCGCCGTTCACGGTGATCGGGCCACTGAGGCCGTTCAGCACGGCGGCAACTGCGCGGTTCCTGTCTTCCATCAGCCAGTCCGAACCGGCCAGCGGCGGGAACACTCCCGGCATGCCTTCACCGTTGTTGCCGTGGCAGACCGAGCAGGTACCGTTGTAGAGAACCTTGCCGGCTTCGATCTGCGCTTCCTTCGACACGCGACCTTCACGCATCGCGGTAGCCGCTTCACCGATGACCTTTTCGCCCGAATCGACAGCCTTGTCACCGAGGTAGACGTTGTCCACTTCCTTGCCGCTGTAGATATCCAGCTGGTCATCGCCCTCGACCTTCAGCATGCCCAGCGCACCCTTGTTGAAGGCGCGGAAGATGCTGTGGTCAACGAGGATGAAGGTTCCCGGGGCCTCGACCTTGAACTCCGTCACTGCCGAACCACCTGCGGGTACCAGCGTGGTCTGCACGTTTTCCTGGAAGTGCGTGCCACCTTCGTAATACACGCGGTCGAAGATCTCGCCGATCACGTGGAAGCTGGAAACCAGGTTCGGGCCGCCATTACCGACGTACAGGCGAACCGTTTCACCGACCTTGGCCTTCAGCGCGTTCTCGCCGACCAGCGCACCTTCCGAACCGTTGAACAGGACGTAGGTGGCGTTTTCCTCGATGGCCTTCTGCATGTCGAACGGCTGGCTGCCCTTCTCGCGGTACTTGCCGACGGTGTAGAAGTCGCCCTGCATCACGTAGAACTCGCGATCGACAGGCGGCAGGCCTTCCGGCGGCTCGACCAGGATCAGGCCGTACATGCCGTTGGCGACGTGCATGCCGACGGGCGCGGTTGCGCAGTGGTAGACGTACAGGCCCTGGTTCAGTGCCTTGAAGCTGAATACCGATTCGCGACCCGGCGCGGTGAAGCTGGAGGTCGCACCACCACCCGGACCCGTCACGGCGTGCAGGTCGATGTTGTGCGGCATCTTGGAATCGGGATGGTTCTTCAGGTGGAACTCGACGGTGTCACCCTGGCGCACGCGCATGAACTTGCCCGGCACCTTGCCGCCGAAGGTCCAGAACGTGTAATTCACGCCTTCGGAAATTTCCATTTCCTTTTCAACGACTTCCAGGTCGATGCGGACCTTGGCCGGGTAATCGCGATCGATCGGCGGCGGGACCTGCGGCGCATCGGTCAGGATGGCGTCGATCACGTCGCCCTGCGGGGGACCGAAGTCACCCTTGGCCGAACCACCCGTGAAATCCAGGGTTTCAGCCGTGATCTCGGCCTTTGCCTGCTGGCTTTCAGAGTTGTTGTCCGAGCCGCTGTTGCAGCCTGCCAGCATGGCCACTGCAAAACTTGCGACGAGAATAAGAGGTCTTTTCATGGCGGGTTCCTCCCCAGTTGGTGTTTGACCTTGGTGGCCATTTTGCCTTCACGAAATTTTCACGCCTTGATTTGGGTCAACCGGGAAGACCTGCCCAAAAAATATATTTGCCGCCCTCAGGCGGCTTGCTTAGAGTGAGCCCTGCACTTCACACCAGGACCCGACATGTCGAACCGTGCCGATCTCATCAAGGCCATTCCGTTGCTGAGCGAACTGGAGCCGCAGCAGCTCCAGGTAATGATCGATACGTCGATCCGCAAGGAACTCGCTGCGGAGCAGCAACTCTTTCAGCATGGCAGTGATGCGCGATATTTCTACCTTGTGGAAGAAGGCAGCGTGAAACTGTCGCGATTGGCGCCGAACGGGCAGGAAAAGGTGATCGAAATCCTGCGGCAGGGGCACACCTTTGCCGAAGCGGTGATGTTCTTCGACAAGCCGCTCTATCCCGTGGATGCCACCGCACTGGAAGATACCGTGGTGATCGGCCTCGACGGCCACCGCTTCATGGATATCCTGCGTGAGTCGCCGGAAACCGCGCTGCGGCTGATGGGTACGCTGAGCATGCGCCTGCATCGTCGCGTCAACGAGATCGACTCGCTGAGCCTGCAGAATTCGACCCTGCGGGTGATCAACTTCCTGCTGCAGAACCTGCCCGATGAGGAGGCCGACGAGGCGATCATCGAACTGGAAACCACCAAGAAGCTGATCGCTGCGCGGCTTTCCATCCAGCCCGAAACCTTCTCCCGCGCGCTGAACCAGTTGCAGAAGAAAGGCGCGATTCACGTTGAAGGAAAGACGATCGAGATTCTCGATGTCGACCTGCTGCACGACCTCGCCATCGACCTCTGAGGCCGTTCAGCCGAACAGGGTAAAGAAGACGCCAAGCGGGTGATGGGCGCGCGCCACCGACACGATGAACAGGAATACCAATACGGCAAGTACGAAGAACACGCCGCGCTCGCGTTTCGTGCGGCCGCGCTTCAACGCGAAACTTCCCAGCACGATATACAACGCCAGCAAGATCACTTTCACCGACAGCCAGTGATGCACGAAGGGATACTGGTGCA
>JAWWBT010000120.1:0-7019 GCA_033720815.1 Gammaproteobacteria bacterium
CTGCCGTCCATGATCGCGGCGTCCATTTCATTGTGGCCATCACAGGTAAACACGGCACCCTTGCCAGCATTGAAATGCGGAGAATCCTCGAGCACCTGCACTGCAGTGGCCACGGCATCCAGGCTGCTGCCACCTTTCTCAAGCACTGCGTAACCGGCATCCAGCGCCGCGTTCAACGCCGCATGCACGCCCTTTTCCTTTTCCTCGGTCAGGTCCTCGCGACGAATCGTGCCGGCACCGCCGTGAATCGCCAGGGCAATCGGCGCCTCGTCATTGCCGCCATGGTTATCGGCATGGGCCAGCGGTGTTGCAACAAGTGCAACAAGCGTGAACAGGGAAAGCAGCTTGTTCATGGATATCTCCTTGGTGAATTCTGCTGCATGGAAATACCAACGGGCATCACTCGCCCGCAATGGTCATTTCCGCGATAAGCGTCGAGCCTACCTGCAGGTTGCCGCGCTGGTCCACGTCGTCGCCAACGGTCACGATATTCTCGTACATGCGGCGAAGGTTTCCCGCGATGGTGATTTCCTCGACCGGGAACTGCACTTCGCCGTTTTCGATCCAGAAGCCTGCAGCACCGCGTGAGTAATCACCCGTGACGCCATTCACGCCCTGCCCCATCAGCTCGGTCACCAGCAGGCCGGTACAAAGGGCCTTCAACGGCGCATCCGGCGATTCGCCGCCCGCAGTCACGCGCACGTTCCTGACACCACCGGCATTGCCGGTGGTCTGCAGCCCGAGGCGGCGCGCCGAGTAGGACCCGAGAATGTAGGACTTCAATTCACCGGCTTCGACCAGGTGTCGGTCCTGCGTGGCAACACCTTCATCATCGAATGCAGAGGAACCAGGGCCGCCCGGCAAGCGCGGACGTTCCTCGATGGAAAGCCATTCCGGGAATACCTGCTCGCCGGCAGCCCCGAGCAGGAAGCTTGCCTCGCGGTACTGCGAGGTGCCGCGAATCGCGCCGAGGAAATGACCGTAAAGGCTCTTCGCGATTTCCGGTGCGAAAAGCACCGGGCACTTGCGCGTGCCAAGCCGGCGCGACCCAAGCCGTTGCACCGTGCGCTCACCGGCTCGCCGACCCACATCACCGGCGGCTTCGAGCAGGTCAGCCCGGCGCGCGGCGCTGTACCAGTAATCGCGCTGCATTTCGTCGCCCTGCTTGCCGAGCACGGCACAGGAAATCGAGTGTTGCGTACCGCGCTGCGCGGCGAGGAAATCGTTGGTGTTGCCGTAGACACGCATGCCGGCAAAGCTCGATACCGTCGCGCCGTCGGAATTCTCGATGCGTGGGTCGACCGCACGCGCCGCGTCTTCACAGTTGCGCGCCAGCTCGATGGCCTCTTCCACCTGCAGCTCCCAGGGATGCCACATGTCGAGATCCGGGAAGTCGGTTGCCAGCAGTGCCGGGTCCGCAAGACCCGCGTACTGGTCGGCGGCCGTGAATTTCGCAATGGTGCAGGCAGCGGCAACGGATTCTGCCACCGCTGTGCGATCCAGGTCGGCCGTGCTGGCACTGCCCTTGCTCTGGCCGAAATACACGGTGATTCCAAGGCCCCGATCCCGGCTGCGCTGCAGGGTCTCCACATCGCCCATGCGCACCGTGAGATCCAGGCCGCTGTCCAGCGTGGCGGTGGCCTCGGCAGCGCTGGCACCCAGGCGCTGTGCCTCGGCAAGCGCGAAACTCACGATACCCTTCAGTTCATCCTCGCTGAGCTGGAATTCGGCGATGCGGGTCATGGGACTCCTTCGACTCTGGTTCTGGCGGTGAATAATGTTGTGGCAAGCCGCCACGGAGGACGGTTACGCAGCATATTGGGAAGTGATCTTGTATTCTACCCGTCCCCTGCGAACAGACCCAATGAGCCATGACGCAGCACGACGACCATGAAACCGACACCGGCGGCGAAGATGCCCTCGGCCCCAGCAAGACGCGACTCAAGCGGGAGGCGGAAGCGGCGCAGGCGCTCGGCGAGCGGCTGATCAGCCTCGATGACGCGACGCTGGAAGACCTGGACCTGCCGGAGAAGCTCATCGATGCGGTCAGGCTCGCGCGCACGATGAAGTCGCACGGCGCCTTGCGCCGCCAGCGCCAGTACATCGGCAAGCTGATGCGCGGTATCGACAGCTCCGATATTTCCGCGGTGATGGAACAGCTCGACCAGGACAGTGCCGCCGCGAACCGCCTGCAGCATGCGGCCGAGCAGTGGCGGGAACGGTTGCTGGATGAGGGCGACACGGCTCTTGCAGAGCTGCTGGACAAATGCCCGACAGCCGACAGGCAGCAGCTGCGCCAGCTGGTCAGGGCCGCCCAGGCGGAACGGAAGGCCGGAAAAGCGCCAAAACAGCAGCGCGCGCTTTTCAGGGAATTGCGCAGTCTCCTTGAATCGGCGGTTTGAGACTGCCCCCCGGACAGGTAAAATACCCGAATGAATCCATTAGTCGGCGTCATCATGGGCTCGAAATCGGACTGGGATACGCTCCAGCACACCGTTTCGACGCTCGAATCAATGAATATCCCGCACGAGGTTCGCGTCGTGTCGGCTCACCGTACACCGGACCTGCTGTTCGAGTACTGTGCGTCCGCGCGTGATCGCGGCCTCGAGGTCATCATCGCCGGTGCCGGCGGTGCCGCGCACCTGCCCGGCATGGCTGCGGCGAAGACCTCGCTGCCGGTGCTCGGCATTCCGGTGCAGTCGAAGGCACTGAGTGGCTGGGATTCACTGCTGTCGATCGCGCAGATGCCGGGTGGTGTACCCGTGGGCACGCTGTCCATCGGCAAGTCCGGCGCGATCAATTCCGCACTGCTCGCCGCGAGCATCCTGTCCAACAAGTACCCGGACATACTCGAGGCACTCGAGAAGTTCCGCCAGGAACAGACCGACAAGGTGCTCGCCCAGCCCGATCCGCGCGACTGATACGCTCGTCTTCGCGGCAGCCTTCGAAATCGGCCACAGCAAACCAGGATTTTCATCGTGAGCAATAGCATTCCGAAACGTGTTGGCATTGTCGGCGCCGGCCAACTGGGCCGCATGCTGGCGCTGTCCGGCTACCCGATGGGCCTGCAATTCACCTTCCTCGACAAGGTTGACGATGCGCCGGGCGGCCAGATCGGTGACATCATCCTCGGCGAGTTCGGCGACGCCAGGAAACTCGCCGAACTGTCCGAGCGGGTCGACGTGGTCACTTTCGATGTCGAGAACGTGCCGGTGGATGCCGTGCGTGAAGGCGTTAACAAGCCATTTCGTCCGCCGGTCAGCCTGCTCGAGAAAGCGCAGGACCGCCTGCTGGAAAAGGAGCTGTTCCGCTCCCTGGACATCCCCACGCCGCATTTCGCACCGGTTGAAACCGTCGAGGAATTGCGTGAAGCGGTCCAGCGCATCGGCCTTCCAGCCGTGCTGAAAACCCGCCGCCTCGGTTATGACGGCAAGGGACAGTACCTGCTGAAGGAAGAAGCGGATATCGAGAAGGCAATCGATGCCATCGGCGGCGTGCCGTTGATTCTCGAAGGCTTCGTGGATTTCGAACGTGAAGTGTCACTGATTGCCGTACGCAACGTTTCGGGCGAAATGCGTTTCTACCCTCTTTCCGAGAACACGCACCGCGACGGCATCCTGCGCTGGTCAGTGGCTCCCTTCGAGAATCACGCGCTGCAGGGTCTTGCCGAACGCCATCTCGAAAAGCTGCTCGAAGAATTCGATTACGCCGGCGTGATGACGGTGGAGTTCTTCGAGTCCGGCGGTCGACTGATTGCCAACGAGATCGCACCACGCGTGCACAACTCCGGTCACTGGACCATCGAGGGTGCCGTGACCTCGCAGTTCGAGAACCACATTCGCGCGATTCTCGACCTGCCGCTCGGCGACACCAACGCCAACGGATATGCCGCCATGGTGAATTTCATCGGCGAGATGCCATCACTGGAAGACGTGCTCGATATTCCGGGTGCGCATTACCATGATTACGGCAAGGACCCGCGCCCGGGTCGCAAGCTGGGCCACGCCACGTTGACCAGTCCCAGCCGCCAGGAAGTCGAGACGCGACTGGCGCACTTGCTGGAGCTGAACAACGTGAGCTGATGACTCACCCACGCTGGCATTGAAAAAGCCCCGCATCGCGGGGCTTTTTCTTCTCACGTGAAAACGAACATGGCTGCGGGGTTAACCCGTACCGCCGACCGTAAGCCCATCTACCCGCAATGTCGGCTGGCCGACACCCACCGGCACGGCCTGGCCATCCTTGCCGCAGGTACCTACGCCTTCATCGAGCTCCAGGTCGTTACCGACCATCGATACGCGCGTGAGAACATCCGGGCCATTCCCGATCAGCGTTGCACCCTTCACCGGGCGGGTGAGCTTGCCGTCTTCGATCAACCAGGCTTCCGAAGCGGAGAACACGAACTTGCCGGAAGTAATATCGACCTGGCCGCCACCGAAGTTGACGGCGTACAGGCCCTTCTTCACCGATCCGATGATTTCCTGCGGATCGTGCGGACCAGGCAGCATGTAGGTATTCGTCATGCGCGGCATCGGCAGGTGCGCAAAGGATTCACGGCGACCGTTGCCGGTCGGCGCAACACCCATCAGTTGTGCGTTCAGCTTGTCCTGCATGTAACCCTTGAGGATGCCGTTCTCGATCAGCGTGGTGCAGTTGGTCGGGGTGCCTTCGTCATCGATGTTCAACGAGCCGCGACGCTTTTCGAGCGTGCCGTCATCGACAATCGTGCACAGCTCGTTCGCGACCTTCTGTCCGACCTTGCCGGAGAACGCCGAAGTGCCCTTGCGATTGAAATCACCCTCGAGGCCGTGACCGATGGCTTCGTGCAGCAGCACGCCGGGCCAGCCCGGACCTAGAACCACCGTCATGTTGCCGGCCGGTGCATCCTCGGCTTCAAGGTTCAGCAGCGCAGAATCAACTGCTTTCTTTACCAGCTCCGATGCACGGGTGCCTTCCAGGAGTTCGCGATAGCTGTAGCGGCCACCGCAACCGGCATAGCCCTGTTCGCGGCGACCGTTCTGTTCGGCGATGACTGAAACATTCAGGCGCACCAGCGGTCGTACATCCGATGCCCAGGTGCCGTCACTGGCGGCCACCATCACCACATCGTGATTGCCGGAAAGGCTCACCTGCACCTGCCTGATGCGTGAGTCCAGTGCACGTGCTTCCCTGTCCAGTCGCTGCAGCAGTGCAACCTTGTCGGCGGATTCCATCGCTTCCATCGGGTTATCCGGAACGTACAGCGAGCGCCCTTCCGTGGCCTTGAAGGCCTGCACGGATTTCTCGCCACCCGAGCCGGCAATCGCACGCGCGGCCCCTGCGGCTTCTTCAAGCGCAGTGACGTTCACATCATCGGAATAGGCAAAGCCGGTCTTCTCGCCGCTGATGGCACGCACGCCGACACCCTGCTCGATGCTGTGCGAGGCGTCGCGAACAATACCGTCGTCGAGCGCCCAGCCTTCATGCCGGCTGACCTGGAAATACAGGTCGGCCGCATCGACATTGGCCGTCATCAACTTGCCGAGTGTGCGCTCGATCGCGGACTCGTCCAGCGAGGCCGGGTCGAGAATCTGTTGCCTCACGAGCTCGTGAGACGGAATGCTTGCATTGCTCATGCGCTTCTTCGTCGGTTGGGTGACGCGATTTGCGTCAGAAAATGTCGCGGCGGTGTCCGAGTACCGGAAAGCTCCGCCGGGTCTTCTGCAGTCGTTCAAGGTCGGGCGTGCCACTGGCGACGCCATTGCCACGGGCGATCTCGTCCATGACGGTGCCCCAGGGATCGACCACCATGCTGTGACCCCAGGTCTCTCGGCCATTCGCGTGGTAACCACCCTGGCCTGCCGCAACAACATAGGCAAGGTTCTCGATCGCCCGTGCCCGAAGCAGTACTTCCCAGTGCGCGCGGCCGGTGGCAGCTGTAAAGGCAGCGGGGAGCGCGAAAATATCCACATCCTGCGCCGACTGCCAGCGGAACAGCTCCGGGAACCTGAGATCGTAACAGATTGCGACACCGAGCCGCCCGAACGGCGTATCTATGGGGCCCATCGGTTCGCCGGGCTCGGTCCAGCCGGATTCCTCGTAATGCTCGTCGCGCTCCGGCACGTGTACATCGAAGAGATGCAGCTTGTCATAGCGTGCGACCCGATCGCCCGAGTCGTCGTAGACCATGCAGGCGCCACGGGTGCGCTTGCCATCGGTCTGCACAGGGATGCTGCCACCGACGATCCAGAGGCCCAGCTCACCTGCAGCCTTTGCCATGAATTGCTGCACCGGGCCATCGCCGTCCTTTTCTGCAGCGGCGGTGCGTTCCTTTTCGGAAAGCCCGAACTGCGCAAAATACTCCGGCAATACGGCCATGCCCGCCCCGGCATCCGCGGCGATTTCCAGCAGGCGGCGCGCTTCGGCAAGGTTGGCCTCACGGTCAGGCCCCGACGCCATTTGCAGCGCGGCAAGCTTGCGGCGTCCGTTAACTGCATTGGTCATGGTGCTTCAACCTCGATTTCCAGTCGATCGTCCGGAATTCCCGCCGGTACGATTTCAACCTGCTCGGCGGGAACACCAAGCGCCACCAGCCAGTCCTTCAGTTCGGCTGCCCAGAGGCTGCCTTCTTCGCCGGAGGAATGACGCAGCAGCACTATCGCATCCGGCCCCGCCGCATGCCACGCGTTGATCGCCTCATTTACCGGCTGCATTGCCCGTACGCGTTCGCCACTTCTTGGGCGCGACCATTCCGATGCGGTCAATGTCCATTCCTCGGCCATTGCCGATGTCGCGAACAGCAGCAGCAATACGAGGCATGGCGTGGAACGTGTCATATTCATTCTTGCTTCTCCGTAGGCGGCGCTTCGACTTCCTCGATCACCGGATCTTCCCAGCTGCCGGTAATCTTGTACTTGACCTGTGTGATGTCTGACAGCGGTGTTTTCAATATCTGGGAGGCCAGCAGTAGTGCAGCTCCAACGGTCGGGCCGGCAGCAAGGTACCCTGCCACCGGAATCGTGGCACCTACGCCGGGATCA
>JAWWBT010000121.1:0-7003 GCA_033720815.1 Gammaproteobacteria bacterium
CCCGCTGCCGCGAGCGCGCGCGCGACGGCATAACCCATCTTTCCGGAGCTGCGGTTGGAAATGAACCGCACCGGGTCGATCGGCTCGCGTGTCGGGCCAGCGGTGACCACGGCACGCTTGCCGGCCAGTCCTTCCGCCGGCGGCGGCGCCAGCACGGCTTCGGCAATATCCACCGGCTCCAGCATGCGCCCGACGCCGGCTTCGGTTTCCGCCAGCGCACCCTCTGCCGGGCCGAGAAAACGTACGCCACGCTCCTCGAGCGTGCGGCAGTTGGCTTCCGTCGCAGGGTTCTTCCACATCGCCCAGTTCATTGCCGGGGCAACGGTAATCGGTGCTTCGGTTGCCAGGCAGATGGTGGTGAGCAGGTCGTCGGCCATGCCGTGCGCGAGCTTGGCGAGGATGTTCGCGGTGGCCGGCGCGATCACAACCTGGTCGGCCCAGCGCGCCAGCTCGATATGGCCCATCGCCATTTCCGCTTCCGGATCCCACAGCGAATCGCGAACCGGTCGGTGCGACACAGCCTGCAAGGTCGTCGGCGTAATGAATTCCTCCGCGCCGGCCGTCATCACGACCTGCACTTCCGCGCCGCGCTCGCGCAGGCGACGGACGAGGTCTGCGCTCTTGTACGCGGCGATGCCGCCGGTAATTCCGAGAAGGATTTTCTGCGTAGCCACGGGTTTCTCCGGGGACCAGGTTCGAGGCGGCTACGATACCGTAGCGGCTGGAAACTGGCCACATGGAGGTAGCCATGTCGATACGTGACTGGCCGGAGGGCGAGCGCCCGCGGGAGAAATTGCTGGCACGTGGTGCGGCTAGCCTTTCCGATGCCGAGCTTCTGGCAATATTCCTGCGCACCGGCGTGGCCGGTCGATCCGCTGTCGACCTCGCCCGCGACCTGCTGGCGCGATTCGGCGGCCTGCGTGCGCTGCTGACAGCCGACCGCGAGGAATTCTGCACCATGCCGGGGCTTGGCAACGCGAAATTCGCCCAGCTCCAGGCGGTGCTGGAAATGGCTGGCCGGCACCTTGGGGAAACGCTGCGCCGTGACGCCGCGTTCACGGAACCCGAAGCCGTGCGGCGCTTTCTTGCGGCGCAGCTCCGCGACCTGCCGCACGAGGTCTTTGCCTGCCTGTTCCTGGATAATCGCCACCGGCTGATCGAATACCGGCCGCTGTTCCGTGGCAGTATCGATGGTGCCAGCGTCCACCCACGCGAAGTCCTGCGCGAGGCGCTGGCCCTCGGTGCTGCGGCGGTGATTTTCGCGCACAACCATCCCAGTGGCGTGGCAGAACCCAGCGCCGCCGATCGCCACATCACGACTCGCCTGCAGCAGGCACTGGCACTGGTAGACATCCGGGTGCTGGACCATTTCGTGGTGGGCGACGGCGAAGTCGTGTCGTTTGCCGAACGCGGCCTGCTGTGACGCACCGCAATAGCCAGCCGGACAGGGCAAAACTTCACCGCGAAGCTTGTGTTTCAGCCCGAATTTCGGTATAAAGTGCGGCCTTTCTGCCGCGGCCCCTCTCATCGACGATTCGGGGGCGACCACGGCCGATTCCGGATTCAGACCGAGGAAAGCATCATGTCGAGAGTTTGTCAGGTGACCGGTAAGCGCCCCGTTTCGGGCAACAACGTGTCGCACGCCAACAACAAGACGCGTCGCCGCTTCCTCCCGAACCTTCATTCGAAGCGTTTCTGGGTGGAGTCGGAAGGCCGTTTCGTCAAGCTGCGCGTCTCCACCAAGGGACTGCGCATCATCGATAAGCTGGGCATCGACCAGGTCCTGACCGACCTGCGCGCCCGTGGCGAAAAGATCTAAAGGAGCTCAACAATGGCAGCTGGCAAGCGCGAAAAGATCAAGTTGACCTCCACCGCTGGTACGGGTCACTTCTACACGACCACCAAGAACAAGCAGAACACGCCGGAAAAGATTTCGATGAAGAAATACGACCCGGTGGTTCGCAAGCACGTCGATTACAAGGAAGCCAAGATCAAGTAAGGCTTTCCTGCTCTCGACATTGAAAAACCCGCTCGACGAGCGGGTTTTTTATTGCCTGCTGCATACGTGTTGTTGATGCGCAGGTATTAAAAAAGCGGGCCGAAGCCCGCTTTTTCGTTTCGCCCTGGCAGGGTTTACTGCGTGGCGAGACGATAGCCTTTCAGCCGCTCGGCAAAGGCCTGCAGCGACTCGATGCCGCTGGCCTCGGCTTCACGCACCCAGTCCTTGAACTGCTGCACCAGCTTTTCGTTGGAGGCGGTGGACGACTCCCACACGCGCTGCAGGCGCAGGCGGAACTCGTGCACCGTCTTCAGGCGCTCGTTCTTCTCCAGCACCAGGTTCAGGTGCTGGTGCGACTCTTCATCCAGCAGCGACGGCTCGCGCACGAACAGCTTGCGGATATTGCCGCGCAGCTTGTCACCCGCCGCGTGCATCTCGGCCTTCAGTTCAGGCAGCGTGACGTGACGCGTGTAGTCTCGCAGCACGTGCAGGCGCGCCAGGATGATTGCCTTGACGTTATCCAGGTCGAGATTACCCGGCAGCGCGTTCTTCGCCGGGGTCGGCGCAACACGGCGCACGTTCGCCAGGCCCAGCGCGGACAGCGCCTTGATGTACACCCAGCCGATATCGAACTCGTACTTGCGCAGCGCGAATTTCGCAGAGCTCGGGAAGGCATGGTGGTTGTTGTGCAGCTCCTCGCCGCCCATGATCACGCCCCACGGCAATACGTTCGTTGCCGCGTCCTTGCACTCGAAATTGCGGTAGCCGGTGTGATGGCCCAGGCCATTGATCACGCCAGCGGCCAGCACCGGGATGGTGATCATCTGGATCGCCCAGACGGTCAGGCCCAGCGCGCCGAACAGCGCGACATCAATGAACAGCATCAGCGACACGCCAAGGATCGGGAAGCGCGAGTAGACCTTGCGCTCGATCCAGTCTTCCGGGGTGCCACGACCATACTTCTCGAGGGTTTCCTGGTTCGCGGCTTCTTCGCGGTAGAGTTCCGCGCCTTCCAGCAACACCTTCTTCAGGCCCTTGCGGACCGGGCTGTGCGGATCGTCATCGGTTTCGCACCTGGCATGGTGCTTGCGATGAATCGCAACCCACTCCTTCGTGTTCATCGCGGTCGTCATCCACAGCCAGAAGCGCATCACGTGGCGCACTGCCGGATGCAGGTCCAGGCCACGATGGGTTGCGTCGCGATGGAGATAAAGGGTCACCGCCATGACGGTGAAATGAGCCATCACCAGGGTGACGATGGCGAGTCCCCAGAGGGGAAGATCAAGAAAACCATTCAACATTCGGATTGTTACCTGTATTGCCACCCCGAACTGCGGGGCTAAAAAAATCGCCTCCACCACGAGGCGATGCATGCGGCACGCCTTCCTTGCCGTGCTATCGTGGCCCGCACTATAGGCCAATGCCTGCAAGTGGGTCCATACATCGTACGACCCTTTATAATCGGCATCGTTCCCATTAAATTCTGCGCGGGCACTGCAACAGGACGCACATCGTGATCGAACAGCAGCCCCCTGGAGAAACGCAGGGCAACAATATCCCCGACTGCCTTCTCGAAGCGCGCCAGCTGTGGCGCGACTACGATGGCCATGTTGCGGTACGGGATCTCGACCTGGAACTGCGCCGCGGCGACGTGCTGGGCTTCCTCGGCCCGAACGGTGCCGGCAAGTCCACCACCATGCAGATGCTGAGCGGCAACCTTGCGCCGAGCACCGGCAGCATCCGCATCAACGGCATCGACCTGCTGGATGAACCGGCCGCGGCGAAGCGCCAGCTTGGTTACCTCCCGGAGCAGCCGCCGCTTTACCCGGAACTCACCGTCAGCGAATACCTGGATTTCTGCGCACGCCTTCATGGTGTCGCGCGCAGTGAACGGGGCCGCGCCATCGAGGCAGCCATTGAACGCTGCGACCTCGGCGATATGCGCAACCGCCTGATTGGCCAGCTCTCGAAGGGCTACCAGCAGCGCACCGGCATCGCGCAGGCCATCCTGCACGACCCGGCGGTGATCATCCTCGACGAACCCACGGTCGGTCTCGACCCGATCCAGATTCGCGATATTCGAGCACTGATCCGCGAGCTGGGCCGCGATCATGCCCTGCTGCTCTCAACGCACATCCTTGCCGAGGTGCAGGAAACCTGCTCGCGCGTGCTGATGATCCATCACGGCCGGGTAGTGCATGAAAGTCGCCTGGATGCGTTGGACGCCGGCGTTCAATACCGTATTTCAGGTAGCACCCTGCCTGACGACGGGACGTTCCGCAGCCTCGCCGGTGTCGCAGCAGTCGAACGCGTATCACCGGAGCGCGTCATCCTCACGCTCGACAGCGAACCGCCCCGTGTACTGGCACAGCTCGCGGCAAAGGAGTGGGGAATTTCGGAGTTCACACCGCAGCACCGCAACCTCGAGCAGCTTTTCGTCGAACTTACCGCGCGTGACACGGAGGGCGCCGCATGAATGCAGGCCTGGCCATCACCCGTCGCGAACTGCTGTCGCTTTTCGTATCGCCACTGGCATGGACGATACTTGCCGTGGTGCAGTTCATTGTTGCCTGGACCTTCCTCGTGCAGATCGATGTCTTCATCGGGCTTGAATCGCGACTGGCACGACTCGAAGCACCACCAGGTGTGACCGACCTTGTCGTGACACCGACGCTCTCGAATGCTGCACTGGTCTTCCTGCTGGTCACGCCATTGCTCACGATGCGCCTGCTGGCCGGCGAGCGCCGCGGCAATACCATGCAGCTGCTGCGTGCCGCGCCGATTTCGACCCTACAGGTTGTGCTCGGCAAGTTTTTCGGTGTGTACATATTCCTGCTTGCCCTGCTCGCAATGCTCGTGCTGATGCCGCTGGCGTTGCTGGCCGGTACCGATCTCGACCTTGGCAAGCTGGCCTCGGGAGTGATGGGGCTCGCGCTCCTGCTCGCCATGCTCACCAGCGCCGGGCTGTACCTTTCCAGCCTGACCCGGCAGCCCGCCGTGGCCGCGGCAATGAGCTGCGGCCTTTTCCTGCTGCTCTGGTTGCTGAACTCGGGTGGCCACGGTGATGCAGTCACCGGATTCATTTCGCTTGCAGGTCACCTGCAAGGCATGCTGCGCGGCCTGTTCACCACCGCGGATGTCGGTTACTTCATTATCGCCACCCTGCTGTTCCTTGCGCTGACCGTGCAACGACTCGACGCGGAGAGACTGCAACGATGAAACTCGATGCCCGAACCCGCCTCTGGTTGCGCGCCCAGAACGTCATCGCCGTACTGCTCCTGCTGGGCATCGCCATTGTCGCAGGCTGGCTGCTCGAGCGTTACGCCACCACGCACGACCTGACGGCAAACCAGCGGCAGTCGCTGAGCCAGGCCAGTGAAAAGCTCCTCGACCAGCTTGAGGCGCCGCTGCAGATACAGGTATTTGCCACCGAGAACCCGCAGGTGCGCGAGCAGATCCGCAACCTGCTCGAACGCTACACGCGCAATCATTCGCTCGTGACACTGGATTTCATCGACCCGGAACGCGCACCGCAGCTTGCCCGCAGTGAAGGCATTACGGTTGATGGCGAAATCCTGCTGCGCTACCAGGGGCGGCGCGAACAGTTGCGCCAGCTCGGTGAACGCGAAGTATCGAATGCCATCGCACGACTGATTCGCGGACGCGAGGCCTTCGTGGTTTTCATGCGCGGCCACGGCGAGCGCAAGCATGATGGCGAAGCAAACTTCGACCTCGGCACATTCGGCGCGGAACTCGAGCGCCAGGGATTCCAGTTGCATGGCCTGACGCTGGCCGTCGAACCCCTGCCGGCGAATACTTCACTGCTGGTCGTCGCCGGACCGCAGACCAACTGGTTGCCCATCGAGCGACAACGCGTAAAGCAGTACCTCGACGGTGGTGGCAACCTGCTGTGGCTTTCCGACCCGGGCGACACCGTCAACCTTGACGAGATTGCCGCGGATCTCGGCATCAGCTTTCCGGCTGGTGTCGTTGTCGACCCCAGCGGCCAGCAATATGGCTTGAAGGACGCGGCATTCGCCGTGGTCGGGCAGTATCCCGCAGCCGGCCCGGTGCGCGGCTTCAACCAGCCGACCCTGTTCTTCCGAAGCCGCGCCGTACACGCCAGCGAAGACACGGCCTGGGTACCGACGGCCATCCTGAAAACGCACCCGGCAAGCTGGCTTGAATTCGCACCCGAGAACGGCAACGTCACGTTCGATGGAGACGATGGCGATATCCGTGGCCCGGTCACCATCGGCGTGCAACTGGAGCGCGATCTCGACGACAGCAACCAGCGCGCCATCGTCATCGGCGACGGCGACTTCCTGTCCAATGCCTTCATCGGCAACGCCGGCAACCTCGCACTCGGCATGAACCTCTTCAACTGGCTGACGGCGCGAGAAGCACTGCTGAACATCCAGGTGAAGCCGGCACCGGACACACGGCTCGATCTTTCACCGCTGGCGCGCAGCGCGATTGGCGTCATGTTCCTGCTCGTGCTGCCGCTGGGCCTGCTGCTGGGTGGTGTGATGACCTGGCGCCGACGCCGCATGCGATGACGGGGCCACGCTGAACCATGCTGAAGGCAACGCGACGCAACCTGGTATTGCTTGGCATCCTTGCCCTGCTTGCGGCGGCGGCCTTCCTGCTACCCGAAGACATGCAGGTACCGGATTATCCACGCCTGCTCGACACACTGCCCGAGTCCGTCCGCGTGGATCAGCGCACGCCGGATGGCTGGCTTGAACGGTATCGCCTGTACCGTGAAGGCGACACCTGGTACGTGTCCGCACCCGGTCGCGGACCATTACCCGCCGCAGCCGTGCGCGCCGAAAGTGCACGGCATATGCTGCTCGCCCCCAGCCGGCGCAGCTGGAACGTTGATGAAATTCCTGCGGAACAGACCGGCCTCGACCAGCCTGGATATCGCGTGATCGCCGACGGCGAGGAATTCTTCATCGGCAAGCGCGGCGCACTCGGCAACCAGCGTTACGTGAGTGACGG
>JAWWBT010000122.1:0-6848 GCA_033720815.1 Gammaproteobacteria bacterium
ATGATGAAATCAATGCACTGATTGGCGGGACCTGTGATGCAAACAACGGCGACAACTGTCTCGATGACCTTGCCGCATGGATGAACAACAACGATGTATTGCCCGGGGATACCGGAGCAGCGACGGGATCACAAACGGTCCAGACCCACACTATCGGCTTCGGACTCGACAGCACGCTGCTGCGGGAAACGGCACAGCGCGGCGGCGGGAAATACTATTCGGCAAACAACGCGTCCGCCTTGCAGGATGCATTCAAGGATATCCTGCGAGAGGTGACGGCTGATTCCGGCAGCTTCACCTCACCGGCGGTTTCCGTGAATGCCTTCAGCCGACTGATGCATCGCAATGATCTCTATTTCGCTCTCTTCAAGCCATCAACGAAATCCCACTGGGATGGCAACCTGAAGAAATACAAGCTGAAGATGCTCACAGGCAGGCTTGCAATCGTTGATGCCAATGACCTGGCGGCGATAAACCCGATCGACTCCAGTTTCAAGGCCGATTCGCGCAGCTTCTGGACAGAGCCAGGCACTACTGACGGTGACGACGTAGCCAGGGGAGGAGCAGCATCGCAACTCGCACTGACGCTATCAGACGGTGTAACTCCACGCCCATTGACCGCACTTGGAAGCGGCGCCGATCTCGCCATCGACGATACCGTTACCGAAGGCAATAGCGTTTCGATCACCACGTCCTTGCTGGACATCGTGACGGAGGCCAACGCAGACCCGACCTACCATTCCACCCTTCTCAAGTGGATAAAAGGAGAGGATGTACTGGATCGCGACGACGACCTCGACAAGACGGAACCACGCAGGCAACTCGGCGACCCGTTGCATTCACAGCCCGTCGTCATTACCTACGGCGGGACCGATGATGATCCTGACAGCACCGTCTACATGTCCACCAACGACGGATTCCTGCACGGCTTCGATACGGAAACGGGAGCAGAACAGGTTGCCTTCATTCCTGCTGACCTGCTCGACATACAGAAGCTGGCGTTTGACGACACCAAGTCCACCGGCAAGCTATACGGCCTGGATGGCGGCATTACCCCGTGGGTGCATGACGCCAACGGAAATGGCGTCATTGAATCGGGGGACCATGCCATCCTCATCGTCGGCATGCGCCGCGGCGGGAGGAACTACTACGCCATCGATGTGACGGATCGCGGCAACCCGAAACTGAAATGGCAGATCACCGGTGGCAGCGGCGACTTCTCCCGGCTGGGCACAACCTGGTCCCAGCCGGTCCTTGGCGATATCAATGTCGGCGGCACGAAGAAGACCGTCCTCTTCTTCGGCGGCGGTTTCGACCAGGGCGGTCCGGATGGCCTGTCCGAAGACGATGCAACACCACCGTCAACTCACGATATCGGCAATGCAATCTACATCGTGGATGCCGAAACGGGCGACGTCATCTACTGGACCAGCAACATCAACCTGACAGCGTCGAATTACGAAAAACTGACGGGTGGCGACAAGATGAAATACGCCATTCCCGCAGAACTGGCAGTGATCGATTCGAACAACGATGGGCTCAAGGACCAGGTATTCATCGGCGACCTCGGTGGCCAGCTCTGGCGCTTCGACATTACCAATGGCCAGGTCGGCAAGGACCTGGTCGACGGCGGCGTGATCGCCTCGCTGGGACGCACCGACCCCAGTGCAACGGCGGCGGATGATCGCCGTTTCTTCAACAAGCCCGATGTTGCCCTGATCAATGATCCGAATTATGGAAGCTTCCTCGCCATCAATATCGGTTCCGGACGTCGCAATGAGCCGACCGACAAGGACATCCAGGATCGTTTCTTCTCGATCTGGGACTTCAACGTCTACAGCAAGCCGAGCAGCTACTCGGCCATCGTTTCGTCGCAGCTACACGATGCGACCGACAACCTGGTTGGCCAGGGCACTTCTGCAGAAAAAACTGCAGCGCGGCTGGAACTGGACAACAGGAAGGGATGGTTCATCGACCTCGAGACGGGGACGCTCGGGGAGAAGAACCTCTCCTCTGCGATTACCGTGGACAGCCAGGTTCTCTTCACGACCTATGTACCACCCGGGTCCACGGACCCGGACAGTTGTGAAGCGGGAATTGGCTCCGGCCGGTTCTACGCCGTCAAGGCGGGTACTGGAGAACCCGTGAACCATTTCGAAATCCTGGAATCCGACGAGGACGCGGTCCCGACCAAGGCAGATCGATCAACACTTCTCGGGCGTTCCGGCATACCGCCCGCCCCGATCCTCCTGTTCCCGGAGGCTACGGGTGGCGAAGCGGTGCCGGTTGTCGGCAATGAACTCATGAACCTCCCGATAAGGCAACGCACACGCAAGACATACTGGTACACGGTGGAAGACTGAGAACCTCTCGCGCAGACAAGGAAGTCATGCAATGAAGACAATAAACCGGGGATTCACCCTGATCGAACTGATGATCGTAGTGACCATCGTGGCCATCCTGGCTGCCGTCGCCATTCCTTCGTACTCGGACTACGTCCTGAAATCTCGCCGGTCCGAAGCTTTCCAGGCGCTCACCCAGACAGTCAATGCGATGGAAAAATACAAGCTGTCGAAAAACGTTTACCCAGCGGACATCGATACTCTTGATGGCGTCATAACGAGCCACGGCCTTGTGAAATCCGGAGGAATATGGATTTCGGCGGACGGGAACTACGGACTTGCCATCATCGCCGACAATGACCCGAGCCCGCCGAATAATTGGCGAGTACGCGCTACTGTGCGAGGAGAACAGATTCGGGACAAGGATCGCTGCAAGACCTTCGTCCTGTTTGTCGATGGCAGGAAAGGTGCCTTCAATGACGCCAACGGCACGACCACCAGCCAGTGCTGGCCAGACTGATGAATCCCGGCATTGCACGCCTGCGGGCGATTGTGTATATTACGCGGCCTTCGGGGTGTAGCTCAGCCTGGTAGAGCACTACGTTCGGGACGTAGGGGCCGTAGGTTCAAATCCTGCCACCCCGACCAGGACAAACGAAAAAGGCTCGTCGCAAGACGGGCCTTTTTTGTGCCCCCATTGCGCTCGGGCGTGCCGCTCAGGCGCCCTTCTCGTTCTCGATCATCAGGTTCGGCAACGCCGCAAGGTTCAGGCACGCACCTTGCGCCGCGACATCCACCTGCGGCCAGCCGTCTTCGTGCAATGCGCCACGCAGGCCCTCCAGTCCACGGCTCTCGCCATGCACCAGGACAACGGGCGGCTTGCCCCGGAAATTTCCCAGCCAGGCCCGTAACTCCTTCTGGTCGGCGTGCGCCGAAAGGCCGCCCACCGTGTGCACCTGCGCTGCAATCTTCACCGGCTCTCCACCGATACGCAGTTCATCGGTCCCGTCCACCAATGCCCGACCGGGCGTGCCCTCGGCCTGGTAGCCCACGATCATGACCTGTGTCCCGCTGCGCCAGGCATGGTGCTTCAGGTGATGTCGGATACGCCCGCCGTTGCACATGCCACTACCGGCAATGATGATCGCCCCGCTGCCACGGTCGTTCAGCGCCATCGACTGCTCGGCGGTCTCGGAGAACTTCAGGTTGGGCAAGCTGAAGCCGCTGTTACGGATATCCTGCGAAGCCTGCTCTTCATAGAGCTTCCAGTGACGCTCGTAGATTTCCGTGGCGCGGATGGCAAGCGGGCTATCGAGGAATACCTGCCAGCGTTCGAGCCCCCAGTCATCGTAATGCTGCTCGAAGAGATACAGCAGGTCCTGCGTGCGACCGACAGCGAAGGAGGGAATCAGGATATTGCCGGCACTCGCCGCCGAACTGCAGAGGATCTCTCCCACTTCCTGCCAGGTTTCCTTCCAGGGGCGGTGATTGCGATCACCGTAGGTTGCTTCACACAGGACGACGTCCGCGTGCTCCAGCACGGTCGGGTCACGCAGCAGGGGCCCACCCGCGTGGCCCAGGTCGCCGCTGAATACCAGGCGACGCTTGATGCCACCGTGAGACAGCCAGGCTTCGACGATGGCAGCACCAAGGATATGTCCGGCGTCATGGAAGCGGCATTCCACGCCGGGTATTACTTCACCCCACCGGTCGTAGGGCAAGGCACGAAACTGCTTCATGCACCGTTCGACATCCAGCTGCGAATACACCGGCTTGACGAGGTTCTCGTCGTGATGGCCGTTGCCACGGCGTCGGTTCTCCGCCTTCGCGCGCATCTCGTTGATGAAGGCGGCATCGCGCAGCAGGATTTCGCAGAGATCGATGGTGGCCGGTGTCGCATGGATCGGCCCGTCAAAGCCGCGCTTTACGAGCAACGGCAATCGCCCGGAATGATCGATGTGCGCGTGACTCAGGATGACCGCATCGATATCGGCAGGCTCGAAGGGAAACGGGTCGGCGTTGCGATGTTCATCACCGCGCGAACCCTGCAGCATGCCGCAATCGAACAGTACCTTGCGCTCACCGATATCCAGCAGGTGGCAGGAACCGGTTACCCGGCCCGCTGCACCATGAAAAGTGATTCTCACAAGCGACACTCCCGCAGCAGCCCGAAGGCCGTCCGTGACGGATTCAGAAGACCTTCTTGATCTCCAGGCGCAAGTTGCGACCGGGCCTCGCATATAACGGCACTAGCGGATCATTCGCCGCAAGGCCCTGCACATCCGACCAGCGCCAGTAACGCCTGTCAGTCACGTTATCGACACCGGCACGCAACGTCCAGCCGCCACCGGGCCGCCAGCTGGCGAAGGCATCAAGCAAGCCGTAACCCGCCGGCCTGAACAGCTGGCCCGATGTTTCATCAACGCGCTCTTTTGGAGCAACCAGTGTCCACACGAGCTCCAGGCCCCAGTGTGGCCGCTCATAACGTCCTGCAAGGATCAGCGAATCCGGGTCGATGCTGTTCAGCCATTCATCGCGCGCGGTATCAACACCGCGAGTCACGCTGGCTGCAGCCTCGAACTCGAGACCATCGAGGGCACCGAATTGGCGTCCCGCCCGCCACAGGCTGCGAATCTCCACGCCATGAATGCGCGCTTCCTCGCGGTTAATCGACTGGAACAGCAGCAAAGCTGTGGCGGGGTCGAACCCCAGGGGTGCTCGTGACTCGATGAGGTTGTCGAATTCCGTATAGAAAAGACCGGCCTCGATGGCGAGCAGGCCATCATCATGCCGCCAGCCAAGCTCGATACCGTCGCTGCGTTCCGGTTCGAGATCCGGATTCGGGATTGCACGGATACCGAAAAGGGGAATATCCAGGCCGATATTCACATCCTCGAACGGCGGCGCACGAAAACCACGCGTGTACTGCACATACAGGGAATCATCCGTCCCGAGCTGGCGAATCACACCGAGCCGCGGCGTGACTTCGGATTCGCTCAGGGCAACCGGCGTGGTACCGGGATTGTCCTGCTGGTAGATAGCATCCGGCTGCGGATCGAGCTTGTAATATTCGTAACGCAGCGCCGGGATCAGCGTCCATGCGTCGAACAGGATTTCATCCTGCACGTACAGGCCGGCTTCCAGCGTGTCCGTCTTTGGAAAATCGCGTACCGGGAACGTCTCGCCGAGCAAGGTATTGGTGGCATCACCCGTATCGAGATTCGTCAGCGTGGCATCACGCAGTTCCAGCGTATGGGTCTGGGTAAGTTCCAGCCCATAGACAAGACGTTGCTCGACCGACGTCGCCAGCAATGTCTCCGCCGTGACTTCACCACCATGCGCCCGCTGTGAATATTCGAAGCGACGTTCGCGACGCGTCGGATAGGGAGTGCGGGAGCTGGCTTCGAGTTCCTGCACCGTATCCTGCACGGTGTCGCTTTCCTGGTAGAACACATGCCAGGTGACTTCGTCGGCCAGCCAACTGGCTGACGATACGTCGCCGGAAAGGCTCGCCCGTGCACGCTGCGACTTGTCATCGCCTTCCAGGCGCGTGGTTGTGGCATAGCGGCCGGGCCCTTGTACCAGCGACTGCACGTTCGTCTGCCGATCGCCGTCATCAAGGTCCAGCGCAAGGCGCATTGCATCGCCCGTATCGCCGTAGCGCACCAGTTTCACCAGCGCGCCGGTATTGCGATAGTCGGCCGGGTTTTCATCCGCACCCTTCGCTTCCAGCTCGCTGCCTTCGTGCCGGTTGACGGTCGCAAGCACATCGAAGATATCGCCACCGGTCGCGTAATGCGCAGCGGCGTGCTGGCTGTCGTCCGCGCCGCCGTAGCCGATCCGCGCCGCGACATGCGCCTCATCCCCGCTGTACAGATCATGCGGGTCCATCGTCGTAAACGAAATGACGCCACCGAGTGCATCGCTGCCGTACAGTGCCGATGCCGGACCACGCAGTATTTCCACCTTGCGGACGATACCGGGATCAACAAGGTCGCGACCGGCGTTGGAGAAATCGCCGATCAGGAACCCGTCCTGGACGGGGATGCCGTCAACCTCGGTAACCACCCGGTTGCCACCGACACCACGAATGGAAAACGTACTGTTACCAAACCGGCCAGGATCCCGCTGCATGCTGATACCGGGTTCAAAGCGCAGCAGGTCGTCGATATCCCGCGCCATGCGATCCTCGATTTCCGGCATGCCGATGGTATCGACAATTCCGGCCACCTCGCGCAAGGGTCTTTCCACCTTGCTGGCCACGACGACGACCCTGTCCAGTTCGGTAGCTTCATCGCCAGGCTCCGCCGCGAGGACACTGCCTGCGGACAGCGCGGCGGACACGGCAAGGGCCACACCAGATTTCCACTCCATGACGCGACTCCAGTCAGTTGCCCAATGTTTTCACCAAGGTTAAGTAATCCGGAGCAGGCAGCGAATGATTTAAATCAAGGTGGCAGGAAGGAAATGAAAAAACGGCGGGCCGAAGCCCGCCGCGAGAGGGGA
>JAWWBT010000123.1:0-6835 GCA_033720815.1 Gammaproteobacteria bacterium
GATGGATGCCGCGCGCCAGCGGCTTGACGCACTGGCCGAGAAACTCGACCTGCCGAACTGCCGCCGCCACGTTGTGCTGGGCAATATAAAGACCGAAGTGGCGCGCTTTGCCGAAGAAAACGAGGTCGACCTGATCGTGCTAGGCAGCCACGAGCGCCACGGCCTTTCGCTGCTCTGGGGCTCCACCGAGAAATCCGTCATGTCCGCCTCTCCCTGCGATGTACTCGCCGTCCGCCTGCGGGCGTCCCCAGACGACTGAACCCGCCGCCCGCCTGCGGTAGAATGGAAAGCTGTCCGGGCTTCCAGCCCGGCCTCTCTTCTGGCAACGGGGCATGCATGGATCACCGCTACGACATCGAAGTCCACGTCGAAACCGACTTCGTGCCGGAGCAGTCGGACCCGGCAAACAGCCGCTTCGTCTTCTCCTACACCATCACCATCACGAATACCGGCTCTGTGACCACGCAGCTGCTGTCGCGTCGCTGGCACATCACCGATGCCAACGGCAAGGTGCAGGACGTCGAGGGAGATGGCGTGGTCGGCGAGCAACCCGAACTGCCCCCCGGCCAAGGGTTTCGCTACACCAGCGGTGCCGTACTCGAAACGCCTGTCGGTGCCATGCAGGGCGCCTACCTGATGCGTGCCGAAGACGGTGTGGAATTCGAGGCAGAAATCGAAGCCTTCACCCTCGCCCAGCCGGGCATGCTGCACTGAATCCATCGATACGGCCTGATAGGGAGAATTCAGAAGTGAGAAATTTTCTTTCCTGGCAAGGCGAAACGCGAGCCGCAAGCGGAGCGTACGCGTGGCTACGTGAGCATTGTGGCGAGCGTTTCAACGCTGCCAGGGAAGAAAAGGGCCACTTCTGATGGCGGTCTGGGCGATTGGGGACATCCAGGGCTGTTACGGCAACTTTCTCGAGCTGCTCGACCTCATCGAATTCGATCCCGCTCATGACACCCTCTGGCTGACCGGCGACCTCGTCAATCGAGGCCCCGACAACCTGGCCACGCTACGTTTCGTGCGCGAACTCGGCGATGCCGCCATTACCGTGCTCGGCAATCACGACCTTGCCCTGCTCGTCACCGCTGCCGGCCACCGTGACCCGAAATCGAAAGACACCATCGACGATATTCTCGCGGCACCCGATCGCGACGAGCTGCTGGACTGGCTGGCACACCGGCCGATGGCCCATTTCGATGCCGAGCTTGATTGCCTGATGGTTCACGCCGGCCTGCCGCCGCAATGGGACATCGCCACGACAATGGATTGCGCGCATGAAGTTGAAGCGGCCCTGCAGGGTCCGCGCCGCGGCGAATTGCTGGGACGCATGTTCGGTAACGAGCCCGACCTCTGGCACGCCGGCCTGGCCGATCTTGATCGCTGGCGGTTCACGATCAACGCACTGACCCGCATGCGCTATGTTGATGCCGATGGCCGCCTGGATTTCTCGGCCAAGGGTCCGCCAGGCAGCCAGCCCGACCACCTCTATCCGTGGTATGCAGTCCCGCAACGTGCCAGCGCAGGGCAGAAGATGGTCATCGGGCACTGGTCGGCCCTTGGCCAGGAAGCACCGAATCACCCTCCACCGGAAATCCACGCGCTGGACACCGGTTGCCTGTGGGGTGGTAAATTGACGGCCCTCAGGCTGGACCAGGACGCCGGCGCGGAAGGCGCGCGCCGCTGCATCGACTGCGACACGCAAGCGAATTAAGGAGCGAGCATGAACATCGATCTTTCCGGACAGAAGGCACTGGTCTGCGGCGCCAGCGAAGGCATTGGTCGCGCCACCGCGATCGAGCTGGCATCGCTGGGCGCGAGCGTCACGGTAATGGCGCGCAGCAAGGACAAGCTGGATGCCGTCGTCGCCGCGCTGGATGTCTCCGGCGGCCAGCAGCATGACGCGATGGTGGCGGATTTCGATGACACCCGGACGCTGGAGAACCTCATCGACAACGAGTTGTCCGGCCGTGGCTACACCATTCTCGTGAACAATGCCGGTGGCCCGCCGGGCGGCCCGATCACCGATGCCGAACCCGAGGCCTTCCTTGCAGCGTTCCAGCGCCATCTGGTCGCCAACCAGCGGCTGGTACAGGGCCTGTTGCCGCACATGCGCAACGAGAAGAACGGCCGCATCATCAACATCATCTCGACCTCGGTATACGAACCGATCCCCGGGCTGGGTGTATCGAATACCATCCGCGCCGCCGTTGCCGGCTGGGCAAAGACGCTGGCGAAGGAAGTTGCAGCCGATGGCATCACCGTGAATAACGTATTGCCCGGCTTTACCGAAACCGGTCGGCTGGACAAGCTCTTTGCAGCGAAGGCCGAGAAGACCGGCCAGTTGCCCGATGCCGTCGCGCAGGCCGCGCTGAACCAGGTACCGGCGGGCCGCTTCGCGAAGCCGGAAGAAACGGCAGCCGCAATCGCCTTCCTCGCCTCGCCCGCGGCAGCCTACATCACCGGTGTCAGCCTGCCTGTCGATGGCGGTCGACTGAACTCCATATAAAGGAATTCGCATGGAGAAGCTGCGGCACTTCATCAACGGTGAATACGTCGATCCAAGCAGTGACGACTGGATTGATGTCTTCGAACCTGCGACCGGCAAGGTCTACGCGAAACTGGCCAATGCCTGCGAGCAGGACCTGGACCGTGCCATCGGTGCAGCGCTGTCTGCGGCGCAAGAGTGGGCACGCACCAGCGCCGATGAACGTGGCCGCATCCTGAATCGCATTGCCGAGGGCATCGAGCAGAACCTGGATCACCTCGCCGAAGCGGAATCGAAAGACAACGGCAAGCCGTTCAGCGTGTCATCCACGGTGGACATTCCTCGCGCCGCATTGAACTTTCGTTTCTTCGCCGCTGCCGCGACGCAGTTTGCGAGCGAAGCACACCCGATGGAACAGGGTGCGATCAACTACACGCTGCGCCAGCCGCATGGCGTGGTCGCCTGCATCTCGCCCTGGAACCTGCCGCTGTACCTCTTTACCTGGAAGATCGCGCCAGCACTTGCCGCCGGTAATTGCGTTGTCGGCAAGCCGTCGGAAATCACGCCACTCACGGCAACGCTACTCGGCGAGATCGTGAAGGAAGCCGGCCTGCCCGATGGCGTGCTGAATATCGTCCAGGGCCGTGGCGCGGATATCGGTCCGCTGCTGGTCGAACACCCGGACATAAAGGCCATTTCCTTTACCGGCGGCACGAAGACCGGCGCGGACATTGCCTCGCGCGCCGCCCCGAAATTCAAGAAGCTGTCGCTGGAACTGGGTGGCAAGAACCCGACGGTCATCTTCGACGACTGCAACTGGGACCTGATGATGGAGGAGGTCGTCCGTGCTTCCTTCGCCAACCAGGGCCAGATCTGCCTGTGCGGATCGCGCATCCTGGTCGAGGAATCCGTTTACAAGAAATTCGTTACGGAATTCGTCAAGCGCGTGCGCGATATCACGCCGGGAGACCCGCTGGATGCAGCCACGACATTCGGCGCCCTGGTTTCCGAACCGCACATGAACAAGGTGCTGGAATACATCGAACTGGCGAAGTCCGAAGGCGGCCACGTGGAATGCGGTGGCACACGCGTGAATATCGGTGGGCGCTGCGAGGACGGTTATTTCGTTGCTCCGACCGTCATCACCGGCCTCGGCCCGCACTGCCGCACGAACCAGGAAGAAATCTTCGGTCCCGTCGTGACGATCCAGTCATTCAAGGACGAGCACGACGCGCTGCACCTGGCGAATGCCACCGACTACGGTCTCGCCTGCTCGATCTGGACGGAAAACACCAGCCGCGCGCACCGCATGGCGGCACACATCGACGCCGGCCTGGTCTGGGTGAATACCTGGATGCTGCGCGACCTGCGCGTACCAATGGGCGGCATGAAGAATTCCGGTGTTGGCCGCGAAGGCGGATTCGAGGCGATGCGCTTCTTCACCGAACCGAAAAACGTCACCATCAAGTATGAGTAATGAGATGAGCGATTCGATCAGCGAGAAATTCGATTCCGACAAGGCGCCGGAACCGGTAGGCCTGTACCCGCACGCACGCAAGGTCGGCAACCTGCTCTTCCTGTCTGGCGTCGGTCCGCGCAAGCGCGGTTCGAAGGAAATTCCCGGCGTGACGCTGGACGACAATGGCAACATCAGCGATTACGACATTGAGGCGCAGTGCCATTCCGTGTTCCAGAATGTCGGCCACATCCTTGAAGCGTCCGGTTCGAGCTGGGACAGGCTGGTGGATGTCACCGTGTTCCTGACCAACATGAAGGCCGATTTCGCGATCTACAACAAGATCTACGCCGAGTACTTCAAGGACAACCAGCCCTGCCGCACCACGGTGGAGATTTCCAGCCTGCCGACGCCGATCGCGATCGAGCTGAAGTGCATTGCAACCATCGACTGAGGGAGATGGGACATGAACGAAATGAAAGTACTCAATTTCCAGAAATGGATCGATGAGAACCGCCACCTGCTGAAGCCGCCCGTCGGCAACAAGGTGGTGTACCCGGATGGTGATTTCATCGTGATGGTCGTCGGTGGCCCGAACACCCGCTCCGATTACCACTGGGAAGAAGGCCCGGAATTCTTCTACCAGGTCGAAGGCGAGATGGTGCTGAAGACCATGCAGGACGGCAAGCCGGTGGACTACCCGATCCGTGAAGGCGAGATCTTCCTGCTGCCGCCGGAAATCCCGCATTCGCCGCAGCGCATGGAGAACTCGATCGGCCTCGTCATCGAGCGCAAGCGCAAGGAAGGCGAGCGCGACGGCCTGATGTGGTTCTGCGACAGCTGCCATCACAAGCTGTACGAAGAATTTTTCCCGCTGAAGGATATCGAGAAGGATTTCGACGCCGTGTTCGAAAACTTCTTCGGCGATGAAGACAAGCGCACCTGCGACAAGTGCGGCGACGTGATGCCGGACCTGCGCAAGAAATGACAGCGGCAAGCATCCGCAAGGACAGCCCGCAACACGATGCAGTGACCCGGCTGCTCGAGGATTACATCAAAGCCAGCCGCGCCGCGTGGCCCGCTCATGAAGACTATGTGCTGGATCGCGAGGAACTAATGGACGATGCAGTAACCTTCTGGACTGCCCGTCTAGATGGACGGATTGTTGGCTGCATCGCGCTGAAATTGCTGGATGACAGCCGCGCCGAGATCAAGTCGCTCTGCGTCGATTCCGCAGTACGGGGGGAAGGTATCGGCAAGCAGCTTGTTTCAGCGGTGATTGACGAGGCGCGCGACCGGAACCTCGACGCACTGCTGCTGGAAACCGGCAGCATGCCCTTCTACGCCGCAGCGCGCCGCCTGTACGCCGACTTCGGCTTCGAGCCCTGCGGTGTGTTTGGCGAATACCGGGACGATTTGGCCAGTTGTTTCATGCGGCTGGAACTTTAGAAAAGAGCACACGCCTGGAAGAAGACATCTGACGCGCAGATTTTCTTTCCGGGCAAGGCGCGGCGCGTAGCGAGCCGCGAAGTTTACCGATTGTAAATAAGCGGCGAGCAAGCAACGCAACGCCGCACGGGATGAAAAGATGCCGTCAGAACTTAAGATCGATATTCATACACACATCCTGCCGAAGGAATGGCCCGACCTGCGCGAAAAGTATGGCTACGGCGGTTTCGTATCGCTGGAACACCAGGGCACCGGATGCGCGCACATGATGAAGGACGGCAAGTTCTTCCGCGAAGTGGCGCCGAACTGCTGGGACCCGGGCACGCGCCTTGAAGATTGCGATCACGATCATGTCGATGTCCAGGTGCTTTCTACCGTGCCCGTCATGTTCAGCTACTGGGCAAAGCCTGCCGACACGCTGGATCTCTCGAAATTCCTCAATGATCACATCGCGGAAACTGCCGCAACGAATCCGAAACGTTTCGTTTCACTCGGCACGCTGCCGATGCAGGCGCCGGACCTTGCGGTAAGCGAACTGGAACGCTGCGTGAACGAACTCGGCATGCCTGGCGTACAGATCGGTTCACATGTGAATGGCGACAACCTGGACTCACCCAACCTGTTCCCGATCTTCGAAGCCGCCCAGGACCTTGGCGCAGCCGTGTTCGTGCATCCGTGGGACATGATGGCGAAGGAACGCATGCCGAAATACTGGCTGCCGTGGCTGGTCGGCATGCCGGCAGAAACCTGCCTGGCCATCTGCTCGATGATCTTTGGCGGCGTGTTCTCGCGCCTGCCGAAACTGCGTGTCGCCTTTGCGCATGGTGGCGGTTCGTTCCCGTTCACGATCGGGCGTATCCAGCATGGCTTCGATGTGCGTCCCGATCTCTGTGCCGTCGACAACAACGTCAACCCGCGCGACTACCTCGGAAAGTTCTGGCTGGATTCGCTGGTCCATGACACCGATGCGCTGAAATTCCTCGTCGAACTCATCGGCCCGGAGCGCGTCGCGCTCGGCAGCGATTACCCGTTCCCGCTCGGTGAACACCATCCTGGCGAACTGATCGAGTCGATGGACTTCGATGGCGAAACACGGGACCTGCTGCTGCACGGCGCAGCACTGGAATGGCTTGGCATCGACAAGGAGCGCTTCCTGTGAGCCGCGCCACCGTAAAGCTCGAGAACTCCACGGCAACGGTCGACCTGGCAAGTGGCACCAGCCTCGCGATCCCGTTGAGCTTCGATGAAAGGCAGCCGCGTTTCTTTGGCGCGCCGGGGGCACGCCGTGAATCGCTTCGATCCGGTGACTGGGTGGGTGATACGACGCAGGGTGGCAGTTGCAACGCCGAGGTGCTGACGCTGACCCCGCACTGCAACGGCACGCATACCGAATGTATCGGTCATGTTGTTGACCAGGAAATTGCCGTCGCCGACGCCGCGCC
>JAWWBT010000124.1:0-6817 GCA_033720815.1 Gammaproteobacteria bacterium
GAATATTCATCGCTGAACCTCGGCGCGGCGGTACAGGTGCTGGCTTACGAGACCCGCATGGCGCTGCTGGCGATGGGGGCGGCCGAAAATGCTGCCAGGCAGGGCGAGGATTACCCGCCGGCCTCGCAGAAAGACATGGAGCGGCTGTATCACCACCTGCGGAATGTGCTGGCGCGCCGTGACTTCCTGAAACGCAGCAATCCCGAGCACCTGATGCGGCGCTTGCGAGCGGTATTCGGGAGGGCCCAGCTTGACACCAACGAGGTGCAGATCTTCCGCGGGATGCTGAAAGCGTTTGCGCCGGAGGTCGATCCGAAGGGGCCGTTGCCCGATGTCGACCCGGAACTGTTCCCGAATCGGAAAGCCGGCGATTGACTTGACGTCCGTCAATTTCCTGAGTGTTTTACTGGGTTATACTGCGTGGCATCAGTACGGGGCAACTGGAAGACAGGCATGAAACTGACCACCAAGGGGCGCTACGCCGTCACCGCGATGCTCGACCTGGCCATCCATGGCGAGGAGGGCACTGTCAGCCTCGGCGATATAGCGGCGCGCCAGGATATTTCGCTGGCCTACCTCGAGCAGTTGTTTACGCGCTTGCGACGTCAGGGCCTGGTTACTAGCACGCGTGGGCCGGGCGGCGGTTATCGCCTGGGTGCATTGGCGAGCGATATCTCCATTGCGGCCGTCGTGAATGCCGTGGATGAATGCCTGGACAGCACGCGTTGCTCGGGCGGTCGCGACTGCCAGAAGGGCGAGCGCTGCCTCACGCACCAGTTGTGGGAAGACCTGAACGCACACATTCGCGAATTCCTTGAAGGCGTATCGCTAGCCGATCTCGCTGCCCGGCGCGATGTCCAGACCGTCGCCGCACGACAGCAGGGCGGTGAATTCCCGCTGCGCGCCATGCTGGCCGACTGAAGTCGAACATGATCTACCTCGACCACAATGCAACGACGCCAACGCGCCCGGAAGTGCGCGAGGCGATGCTCCCGTACCTGGGCGAGGAATTCGGAAATCCGTCGAGCATCTACGAACGGGGCCGACTGGCACGCAACGCGCTGGACGAAGCGCGCGGGCGGGTTGCGCAACTCGCTGGAGTGCACCCGAGCCAGGTGATCTTCACGGGCGGTGGCACCGAAGCCGGAAACCTGGCCTTGCGTGGCGTCGTGCTGCGTGCGGTGGCAGAAGGTCGACTCGGCCGGGTACTGGTGGGCGCGACCGAGCATTCCGCGGTACTTGAACCAGCGGAGGATCTTGCGGCCTTCGGCATCGAGGTGGTGAAACTTCCGGTCGATGCGGCCGGCCGCGTGACACCGGAAACACTCGAAAACGAGATTTCGGCCGACACGATCCTTGTCTCGGTGATGGCCGCGAACAACGAGACCGGCGTGCTAAATGACACATCCGCGTTGGCAGCGATTGCCCGGGAACACGGGGTTACGTTTCATACCGATGCGGTGCAGGTTCCCGGCAAGCTGCCGCTGGATTTCACAGCGATCGGTGCAAACCTGATGAATCTCTCGGCCCACAAGCTGGGTGGCCCGAAGGGTGTCGGCGCGCTGGTCACGGACAACGCCGTCGACCTGCTGCCGCTGGTCACCGGCGGTGGCCAGGAGGGCGGGCGACGTGCCGGCACCGAAAACCTTCCCGGCATCGTCGGGTTCGGCGTAGCCGCCGAGATCGCGATGCAGGAACAGGCGGAACACGCGGTCGCCATGCGTGAATTGCGAGACGAACTCGAGCGCCGCCTGGCTTCGCGGCCAGCGACCTCGCTGTTCGCCGCTGATGCGGAAAGGTTGCCGAATACCCTGTTCTTCGGTCTAGAGGGCATGGATGGTGAAACCGTGCAGATGGGTCTCGACCGTCAGGGAATCGCCGTATCCACGGGTTCGGCCTGCCACTCGGAATCCACCGAGCCCAGCCACGTGCTGACGGCAATGGGGATTCCCGAGGCTTTGGCGCGCGGTGCGATCCGGGTCAGTTTCGGGCGTGGCAATAACATGCAGGATATCGACGCACTGCTGAACGCACTGGATTCACTGGCAAGTGCATTGCCGACCGGGGCAATGCAGGGCGGTGGTCCGGTCGGCTGGTAACGGACAGCGAAAGGGGAACAGGCATGCACGACCATATGGTGTACATGGATTATGCGGCGACCACACCGGTCGACCCACGCGTTGCCGAGGCGATGTTCACCTACCTGACGCCGTCCGGCATCTTTGCCAATCCTGCTTCCAGTCACGCGATGGGCAGGGCAGCGCGAGAATCGGTCGAGACCGCGCGAGCTGAAATTGCCGCCGTGCTTGGCTGTGCCGCGGAATGCATCGTTTTTACCTCTGGTGCCACCGAGAGTGACAACCTCGCTATCAAGGGGGTGGCGCGCGGCATGCGCAAGCGCGGCCAGCACATCATTTCCGAAAAGACTGGCCACAAGGCCGTGGTCGATGCCTGCAAGGCGCTGGAAAAGGAGGGATTCGAGGTCACGTGGCTGACCCCGGACGAGCAGGGCGTCATTTCGCCGCAGCAGGTTCGTGATGCGCTGCGCGAGGATACGACGCTGGTCAGCCTGCTGCATGCGAATAACGAAACCGGTGTCGTGCAGGATATCGCCGCGATTGGCGAGGTAGTGCGTGACCACGGCGCCGCTTTCCATGTCGATGCCGCACAGTCGACAGGAAAGTTGCCGCTTGAGCTCGAGGCATTGCCGGTGGACCTGTTGTCCGCCTCCGGTCACAAGTTCTATGGCCCGAAAGGTATCGGTCTCCTCTATCGGCGCAAGCCCGAGCCCGGACGGCGCATCCGCATCGAGCCGCTGCAGCACGGCGGTGGTCACGAACTGGGTTTGCGCTCCGGCACGCTGGCCACGCACCAGATCGTCGGCATCGGTCGTGCGCTGGCGATAGCGGCCGAGGAAATGGAAGAGGAGGTTCCGCGGCTGGTCGCCTTGCGCGAGCGCCTGACCAACGGCCTGCTCGCGGTGGGTGACGTCCTGCTGAACGGCCATCCGGAGTCGCGGCTGCCTACAATCGTGAATGTCAGTGTCGCGGGCGTGGAAGGTGAATCGCTGCAGCTGGCGCTCCGGGACATTGCCTTGTCCACGGGATCGGCCTGCAATTCCGCCAGTGGCGAATCGTCTTTCGTCTTGCGCGCCCTGGGCCGTGACGACGCGCTGGCCGGCTCGAGTTTCCGATTCAGCATCGGGCGCTGGACCAGTGAAGGGGAAATCGACCTGGTGGTCGAACGCTTCGCCGAGGAAGTTCGCCGCCTGCGTGAGCTGGCGCCGGCGCCGTTGACCGCCTGAAGCCTGCCAAAGGCGATAAATGTCTGGTAAAATAATAACTTATGAAACTTCTTGCGGATCCGGATGTCTATAGCGATGCCGTGCTGGACCGCTTCGAGGATCCGCCAGGAGCCGGCTGGTTCGATGCGCCCGACCGGGTCGGTTGTGCGTCCTCGAAGATCCGCAACAGTCAGGTGTGTTTCGCGGTACGCCTCGATGGCGACGCAGTGGCGGAAGCGCGGTTTCGCGCCCGCGGTTGCCCGCACACCATTGCTGCCGCATCGGCGGCGAGCGAGGCGTTGCGCGGCCTGGCGCTCGAGGCGCTGGCCTCCTTCGATGCAGAAAGCATCGTGACGGGGCTGCCGATACCGGCCAACAAGCTGGATATTCGAATTCTCATCGAGGACGCCGTGCGTGCGGCCTCGCAACAAGACGGTTAACACCGGGAGTACAGGATGGCTGTCAGCCTGACCGATAACGCGATCGCCCATATCCGCCGCCAGCTGGAAAAGCGCGGCAAGGGCCGTGGCCTGCGCCTTGGCGTGCGCCGCAATGGCTGCTCGGGCTGGTCGTATGAGCTTGATTATGTTGATGAAATCAACGAAGGGGAGCAGGTTTTCGAACAGGGCGACCTGGTCGTGGCGGTACCTGCCGACGCGCTGCCGCTGGTTGATGGCACCGAGGTGGATTACATCAGCGAAGGCCTGAACCAGATGTTCCAGTTCCGTAATCCCAACGTCTCCGACGAATGTGGCTGCGGCGAGAGCTTTGCCGTCGGTTCCTGACCCTCCGGGGCCCGGAATTGCGGGTTCCTCGATTGCTTGCGACCCCCACCTGCCGGTAAACTTAACCCCTTGAATCAAGCAGGATTTCCGGGCAAACCCGCGGTCACCGCGGGTTTGCTCATTCCAGTGCTCGCAACCATCGCGAGGACCGGGAACCGAATCACCAAACCGTCGCCGCGAGACATTCGCGGTGGAAACAGCAAAGCAGGAGAAACGACACAATGAGCGTTGAACGCACTCTCTCGATCATCAAGCCGGACGGCGTCGCCAAGAACATCATCGGTGACATCTACAGCCGCTTCGAAAAGGCCGGCCTGAAGATCGTTGCCGCGCGCATGATGCACCTCACGAACGAGCAGGCCGGCGAATTCTACGCCGTGCACAAGGAACGCCCGTTCTACAATGACCTGGTCAGCTTCATGACCTCGGGTCCGGTGATGGTCCAGGTGCTCGAAGGCGAAGGCGCCATCGCGAAGAACCGCGAGCTGATGGGTGCGACCAACCCGGCCGAAGCCGATGCGGGCACCATCCGCGCCGATTTCGCCAAGACCGTCGACGAAAACGTCGTGCACGGTTCGGATGCGCCGGAAACCGCCGCGGAAGAGATCAAGTTCTTCTTCCCGGAAGGTGTGTGCGAGCGTACGCGCTAAATCGAGTGATATTCCCGGCTGCCATGGGGTGGCCGGGATTTCATCGACGCGTCACCACGTGGTCGATGAAAAATGAAACCCGGATTTGCTCTTGAAGAGCAGGAAGTGAAATGAACGACGTCGTTACCGACAAGCCAAAGACCAACCTTCTCGGCATGCCGCGCGAGGAGCTGGAGCAGTTTTTCGTCGATATGGGCGAGAAGCCGTTCCGCGCGCGCCAGCTGATGAAGTGGATCTACGAAGGCTGCGAAGACGACTTCGACAAGATGACGGACATCTCGAAGAAGCTGCGCGACAAGCTGAAGGATATTGCGGAAATTCGCGCGCCCGAGATCATGGTCGACAAGGAATCGACCGACGGCACCCACAAGTGGTTGCTGAAGATGGATGCCTCCAACGGCATCGAAACCGTTTTCATTCCGGAATCCGAGCGCGGCACGCTGTGTATTTCCTCGCAGGTGGGTTGCGCGCTGGATTGCACGTTCTGCTCGACCGCGCAGCAGGGTTTCAACCGCAACCTCACCGTTGCCGAAATCATCGGCCAGGTGTGGCTCGCCAACCGCCAGCTTGGACGCAAGAAGGGTGATAACCGTGTCATCACCAACGTCGTGTTCATGGGCATGGGCGAGCCGTTGGCGAACTACGCCAATGTCGTGAGGGCCGTCAAGGTTCTGCTGGACGACTTCGGTTACGGTCTGTCCAAGCGCCGCGTTACCGTGAGTACTTCGGGCATCGTCCCGGCGATGCACCGACTCAACGAAGACGTGGATTACGCCCTGGCGGTGTCGCTGCACGCGCCGAATGACGAGCTGCGCGACATCCTGGTGCCGATCAACCGCAAGTACCCCATCAAGGAACTGATGGAGGCCTGCTGGGCTTACGTCAAACAGAAGCCGCATCGGCACATCTACGTGGAATACGTGATGCTGGATGAAGTCAACGACAAGCCGGAACACGCACGGCAGCTGGCAAAGCTGCTGGGTGGGTTGCCGTGCAAGGTCAACCTGATTCCGTTCAACCCGTTCCCGAATACGCCATACCGGCGTTCCTCGGATGAACGTATCAACGCATTCCGCGATATCCTCATCCGCAAGGGGCTGGTGACGGTCACTCGCCGCACGCGTGGTGATGATATTGATGCGGCCTGTGGCCAGCTTGCAGGCCAGGTGGCTGACAAGAGCCGTCGCCAGGAACGAATGCAGGAACACATGACACGGATACCACAATGAAAAACAACAAGAACCGGATCCTGCTGCTGCTTGGCATCATGCTTGGCGTGAGCGGCTGCGTTTCTTCCAGTGGCGTGGACGAAAACGCCGCTGATATCGAAGCATCCCGCTACAACACCCAGGCGGCGGCCGAGTATTACCGCCAGGGCAGTATAGAAACGGCGCTGGAGAAGGCCGAAAAGGCCATTGACCAGGACGATGAAAATGCCGATGCCTGGATGATCTACGGCATGATCCTCGCCAGTCGTGGCAACCCCGAAGACATCGACAACGCAGAAGACGCCTACGAGGAAGCAGTCAGCCTGCGCCCAGAGGACCCGTCCATCCGCAACAATTACGGCTCTTTCCTTTGCGGCCAGGGTGAATACCGCGATGCCATCGAGGAGTTCATCTCCGTAGCCAAGGATCGCCGTTACCACAAGCCGGAAGCTGCCTGGACCAATGCAGGCACCTGTGCAATGCGCATTCCGGATTACATCAATGCCGAGGAGTACCTGCGCAGCGCGCTGGAAATCAATCGCGAGTACGCGCCGGCACTCTGGCAAATGGCCCAGTTGATGCTGGAGCGCGACAAGGCGCTCCCGGCCCGTGCATTCCTGCAGCGTCTCGAAGCCATGGGCCAACTCCCGGCAGAAGCGCTGTGGCTTGGCGTGCAGATCGAAAAGAACCTGAATGACCAGGCGGCAGCGCAGCGCTATGCCGATATCCTGTTGCGCGATTACCCGGAATCACGCGAAGCCGTCATGGTTCTCGAGATGCGGGAGGCCGAGGGTAATGACTGAACACGAAACCGTGCACGAGGAGAACTCCGGCGCGATGAGTGAGCTGCCCGGCGCAACCCTGCGTCGGGAACGCGAGGCCCGGAGTCTC
>JAWWBT010000125.1:0-6806 GCA_033720815.1 Gammaproteobacteria bacterium
GATGATGGGTGAGGGTCGTGACGCGGCCGAATCGCGTGCCGAAGATGCCAGGAAGAAGGGCAAGGAAATGCGTGATGGCGCCCGACAGGGAGCCGAGGGAAAGGATAAGGGCAAGAAGGCAGGTGATGACGACGAGGGAGTCGAAGAGAAGGATAAGGAAAGTGACGATGGCGAGGAAGGTGAAGGCGAGGGCTGAAGCCGGATTTCGTCATGAATGAAAAAAGCCCCGCCAATGGCGGGGCTTTTTCCTGTCCTGCGGAAGAGTCATGACGTCTTCGCGCTGGATTTCTTTTTCTTCGCTGAAGTTTTCTTCTTCTTCGCAGTTTTTTTCTTCGCCGTTGTCTTGCTGGCGGTCTTCTTCTTTGCGCCGGTCTTTTTCTTCTTGGCCGAGGATTTCTTCTTCTTCGAGGTCTTCTTGCGTGCCTTCTTGGCCTCGACCTTCTCGTGCTTCTTCTCGGCTTCCTGCAGCGCCTTGTCCATCTTGGTGTAGAGCGCTTCGGCGCTGGCAGCCTCCTGCTTCGCTTCACGGGTGCGTTCGAGCGCATCGCGCAGCGATTCCTTCTCGGCACGCAATTCGCTGATTTCCTTGCGCAGGTTTTCCAGTTCGCGCTTGTCGCGCATCAGGCCGGAATCCTCGAAGCGCTTGCGCAGCTTCTTTACCTGGTCCTGCAGCTTGCCCATGTTTTTCGTGCGACGCTGGATTTCCTTCTGCAGCTTTTTTGCTTCGCTGGTCAGGTGCTTTGCTTCACGCGTCGTGATGCGCCCGAGTTCCTTGCGCATCTTGTGAAAATTCTTCATTGCGTCTTTGATCATGTCACTCATTTGGCGGTCCTCCCCTGCCGAATTTCCCTTGAGTCTACTCCTGCTTGCTTGCAGCATCTATCGGGATCTTCGCTTCTTTTCGAATACAGATTCTGATTTGTCTTCAACCCGTCATTTCAATCAGGAGAGATCATGAAACCACAGGATTTCCTGCTTGCTGTTCTGCTGTCGCCGACCGTTGCCTTTGCGTCACCGCCCGCCGACGCGCCGCTGACGGAAGAGAAAGTGTGTGACTACCTGGAAACGCGCGTGCAGACGAATCACCTGCAGCTTCATTTTCGCGACAACGCGAGCCGCTACGATGATGTGCCGGTTGCCTTCTTCAAGGCGCGCGATGCGTACCTTCGCGATACCGGCTGGACTGTAGAGGAATATGAAGATGTCGAGCATCGCATTGGCAATGCCCGATACGGCATGGAGAAACTGGAAAAGCTCGAGGAAGACGAGATCGAGCTGGAAGAAGACATTGCCGAGATGAAGGAAAAGGGGCGTTTCGACCAGCCGCTTTCGCAGCGGATCATCAAGGCGAAGCGCCTGATGATCGAGAAGGGTTACGAGCAGGTGGAGGGCTCGCGCCCGGACTGGCCCGCGGTGCGCCCCCATGTCGACCGGTTCGAACACCTTACCGACTGGGTGGCCTTCAATGTGCCCAACCCGCCCCTGGGCTGTGATGGCGAGGAAATAGCGCTTCCGCCGCTGCCGGCGCCGCCCGCCGGCTAATGGCGTTTCGCGATACGCGTCATGGTTTGGGCGCCGATTCGTGCTAAATTCTTGGGGAAATCCTTAATTCACAGAGGGTATTGTCATGCGCAAGTCAATTATTGCTTCCGTGCTGGTCCTGGGCTCGATGCTCGCTGCGCCTTCAGCGATGGCCTTCGATTCCGACTGGCGCGTCAAGGGTGCTGCTTTCAGTGTTGATGGTGACGATACGGCGGCCCTGAACGCCGGTATCGTTTACGGCATCGACTTCCTCGGCATGATCGGTGCCGAGTTCGAAGCGAACACCTCCATTGCCGACGGTGAGTTCCCGGGTGGAACCGAGTACAGCGCCACGCAGCTGGGCGGTTATGCCACGCTGACCACGCCGGGCCCGATCTACTTCAAGGCGAAGGCAGGCCTTGCCTACCATGATGTGGAAGTCGGCACGTTGAGTGATACCGACTCTGCCCCGGCCTATGGCATTGGCCTGGGACTTTTCGGTTTCGAGCTGGAGTACACGCGTACCGAGTTCCAGGAAACCGATGTCGACATGCTGTCGCTGAGCTTCGGCTTCTGATTCCAGCGGCTACTCGTCAAGAAAAAGCCCCGCTCCAGCGGGGCTTTTTTATTGCCTGGCAATTAAGGGTTTCAGTGGACCGAGCGAATATGGTCGGTCGCAATCGTCAGCGCCTCGCGCCACCGCCCCTGCAGTTTCTCGTCGCAGCGGGGATCGGTTTCCCGGACGGCAACCACCAGGCTGTCTATCCAGTACGGATAAAGCGTCGGGTCGACATTCATCCTGTGGCGACCGTGCGTTTCGCCGATTCGTTTCAGGACCGACTTGCCGACATTCGTCCCTCCGGCAAACATCAGTGCCGAGCTGAGCCCGTGGCGCAGAAGTTTTATCTGTTCATTGAAATCCGTATTCCTGAACAGTGAGGGCACGTCCGGGTGGCTTTGCATGAAGATGTCGTAGAACCGGTGCAGGAATCCCTGCTTCGTGATGCAACGCTGGAAACTCTGCTGCACGTCGGCGTAACTGTCGGCCATGGTGATCCGTCCTCCGTTGGCGAATGGCAACTGGAAAATCGAGGGTGCGGATTATGAAAAGGCCGGGCAGCGACAGAAATGACTCAGGTCAACTTGATGTGGCCTCGGGGGAATTTGCCCGTTCACGACGGCGCATTTCACGCGACATCCGAACGAAGCCGATGGCACCGGTCGTAGAAAGTGCGAGCGGCAGCAGCAATATCAACCGGCCTGCGCCGGGTGCCTGCCGTTCCATCCAGTCGTACATCCACACGCCGACCAGCGGTGCGATCAGGCCGCGGATGCCGGTGAGCGTTACGTGCGTGCCCATGTACTGGGTAGCGAGTTCCGGTGTGGCGAAATCGTGATGGCCAAGGTTCCAGCCCAGCACGCCGCCGGCCTTGGAAATGCCATACAGTGCAGCGCCCAGCCACAAGAGCCAGCCCTGGTCGAAGACCGCCGCCGCGCCCCACACGATGAACGTCACCACGAAGCTCCAGGCTTGCCGTGAACGGTAATGCACCACGTGGCCACGATCGAGCAGGCGAGCCCATACGCCCATGAAGACGGGCATCATCAGCAACGGGATCGACGAAGTGATCAGCATCTGGTTCAGCTGGGTGAGCTGGTAACGGTCGTTGAGGATAAGGATCAGCGGGGCAAGCACCATCAGGTTGCCGCTGCCGAACATGAACATCAGTTTCATGTAGCGACGAAAATCCGCATCCGCCTTCAGCACGCCGATCATCTTGGAAATGCCGGGTCGGCTGGAGCCGTGTTCCTGCACCCTGTTTTCGGCCGCCAGCAATTGCTTCTGCCGGCGGACACGCATGCGTCGGTAGGTCAGCGCACCCATCAACCCGACCAGTGCCAGCGCCGGGTAGGCATAACGGAAGGCATCTTCGTAATGCGTCAGGGCATAGCCGAGCACGATGCCGACGCTGCCCATGATCAGCGCCATCGCCGTCACCAGGCGGCCAGTCATGTTTGCCATTATTCGGCGCGGGTAGTTCGCCCGCCATACCTGGGTACGCACCGTCGTTACCCCCGCCCAGCAGGCGCGCGCGCCAATGGTTGCTGTCACGACCAGGAGCAGGCCAAGCGCATTCACCGGTGCGAAGGAAATCGCGAGGATCGCGAGCATGCAGGCAACCTGCACACCGAGCAGGAAGCGGACCTTGTCCTTGCCGTGGCTGGCTGACGCCCAGAAAAAGGAGAACATGTTGGCCAGCGCCGGTGCGCCGGTGACCAGGGCCACTGCCGTGTTCAGCAGGGGATCGGAAACCTGGCCCTGGAAGACATTCTTGACCAGCACGCCGACGATCCCGCCCTCGACAGCGCCCAGCGCAACGCCGAGCAGCGACCAGGATCGCAGCTCGCGGGGATAATGCGCGCGTACCATGAATGGCATGGCTTCACGGCGGCGCCGACGGAATATCTGGCGAAAAAAGCTCATCGGAATCCTGCGTGGGATTGCCGCTATTGTAACGTGCGGCAGGAGTCGCTGCTCGGGGCAGGCGTGACAGAAAGGAAAAAGCCGCGGCCAATGCCGCGGCTTTTTCTTTCGAGAGGGAAGGGTTCAGCGCTGCGAGGGCACGAAGTCTTCCATCACTGCCTTTTCCATCAGGTCGGGCGGCAACAGGCCCTGCTTGAGGATGAAATCGTGGAAGGCTTTCTCCTTGAACCTGTCACCCAGCACGATTTCCGCTCGCGTACGCAGTCCGGTCAGCTTGGCTAGCCCGTAGAAGTAGGCCGTCGCCTGGCCCGGCAGGCGGAAGGTGTAGCGATCCACTTCCTGCGTCGCCATCGGTTCGGACAACACCACTTCATTCATGATGAAGGCCTTGGCTTCTTCACGGCTGATGCGTCCAAGGTTCAGCATCGGGTCGATGAAGGCGCGCACGGCGCGCTGCAGTCGCATCTGCAACGAGAAGAGCTGGCCTTCCTTCGGCAGGTAGGGATACATCACGGCTTCTGCGTAGAGTGCCCAGCCTTCGATGTTTGCCGAGTTGAAGGCGTACAGCATGCGAGCCTGCGAGACACCGTATTCCACCATTGCGGCGAACTGCATCTCGTGACCCGGCCGTGCTTCGTGCGCCGTCAGCGTCCACGCCGCGGCCTCATGCGTGAAATCGTCCATCTTGGCGTCGGACTCGGCATTCGGATTGTTCAGCGGCAGCACGAACTGGCCCTGCTCGCCGGTGTTGCCGATCAGGCGCGGCGGTTGCATGTGCGGTGCAGGCTGCTGCGCGGATTCTGCTTCGGAGGCCAGGCGGATGATCGCTTCGCGTTCCGGCAGGGAAACAATCTCGTGTTCCTCGATGGTCTCTTCGAGCTGCTCGAGAATGTCCTCATAGGCCGGCATGATTTCCTCGCCGTCGAACTGCGCCTTCTTCAGCTCGCGGATCACGTCGCGGTAATCGTCGGATTCAAACCCGCGCTCCGCGGCAATCTCCTTCGCCAGGGCCTGCATTTCCAGGCGGATCTGGAAGAACGACGCCGTGGCACGTTCGATCAGTTCCTCGGGAGACCAGTCGGTCACGCCCCAGTTCTTCAGGCTGTTGGCATACAGCTCGGCCGGCATGCGGAAATCCTTGCGAGCCTTCGGCTTGACGAATTCTTCCAGCCACTGGTTGTGGGCTTCCAGCTGTTCCTCGAAGCGCTCGACCGCCGGTTCCCAGCCTTCGAGTTCCGCCTTGGTGAACAGGTCGCGCAGCCCGGCGATGAAGCTGGACGAGTTGGCGATGTCCTTTTCCAGTTCCTTGATGTACGGACCAATGGCATCCGGGTTTTCGGCCAGGTCCTTTTCCACGTGCTGGCGGAAGAGGGTGAATACCGACGTGTAGCCATCCGCCATGCCGGTGTACTTGCGCATGCGCGTGATGGCTGCGGGATAGCGCTCGCTGTCGATATGCGGCTGCAGGAGGCTGTGAATGCTGCCGAAGATCGCCTGCGGCAGGTTGAAGTAGGTGAACAGGTATTCCTGTTCCAGTGCCATCCTCTCGAGCGTTGCCCGGGCATCGTCGATGAGGATCTGGATATCCTGGCGTACCTTGGCGCTGTCTTCCTCGGCCTGGGCCTTTTCCAGGCGCTGGATCATCGCCTCGAGGCTGGCGCGCCGGCGACGGTCGACATCGAGCGCCATGTCGAAAACCTGGTCGTCGTAGCCGTCGAGGCCGACGCTGGCAGCCATCTCCGGATTGAATTCGGCATCTGCCTTGAGGCGGATCTGGGTGTATTCGTTGCTCTGCTGGACCCAGTCCTGGGCGGCGTACGCGGGGGCGCTGCTGGCGATGCCGAGTGCAAGACCGGCTCCCAGCGTCAGTAGCTGCTTCTTCATTGATATCCCTTTTTGGTCGTTGGATTGCGGCTCTTGTCGGGTGGCCGCGTCATGGCTTTGAGGAGAATAACGGGAAAAAGTTGCGCGAAATCCTGCCCATGGCTCGAAATTCAGGGCTTGTACAGGGATTGCGTCCGCGGTGGCCCGGAGAAAAAGATCGGCCTGCCATAAGGCCAGGGGTAAAAAAATCGGCCCGCCATAAGGCGGGCCAAGGGGCAGGCGGTCCAGGGGACGGACCGCGGGCAGGGAGATCGCGACCCGAAACCGGGGCAGGGTTCGGGCCGCCGGCCAGGCTGTGGTGGGTGCCTGACCGTGGAAGAAATACTAGACGAGAATTTCATCGTGTACAAGTCATGTACAGGAAAAAGTTATGTGGAATTCTCGACGATAGGGTAAATATCAATTAAATCAGATGCTTGCACGTGGACGGCCCGGACCTTGCTCATGGAAGTCAAAGAAAAACCCGCCGGAAGGCGGGTTTTCCTGGTGAGGCCTTGAGGCAGCCGGGCCGGTTTACGGCATCTGGATGCGGCCTCCACCGCCCTGGCCACCCATGCCGCCAGCGCCACCGCCCTGGCCCTGTCCGGGCACATAAAGGCTGGACGCCTGCTCGCGGCGCATCTCCCGCAACCGCTCCATGGTTTCTTCCATGGCCTTCTTCGCACCGGCTTCAAAGGCGTCCACGGCTTCCGCCAGCGTTCCGGCCTCAAGCTCGAAATTCAGGGGCAGGGCGCCTGCCGGCGTGTAGAGACTCGCCTGGCCGATGTACTGCATATCGCGTGTTTCGTCACGATCACCTTCCGGTGTGATCGGTGTGAGGACCCGCAGCGTTCCGACCTTCAGGTCGGTAACGGTCTCTTCCCGGTAGAGGTTGGCGGCGTCCATTTTCGGATCCTGGCTGGCGTTCTGTTCGTCA
>JAWWBT010000126.1:0-6782 GCA_033720815.1 Gammaproteobacteria bacterium
ACCGCTGGACAGGGTGCTCATGGCAAACGGGTTCTCGTCAGCCTGGGCAGTCGCGGCCATGCCGGTCGCAAATGCTGCGGAAACGGCGAGTGCAATCGGCTTGATGCTCTTCTTCGACATGTCTCAAAACTCCTTATCGCTCTTAAGCGAATTGATGTTGTGCACATCCCCCCAACGGGGAATTCCAGGGAACCAATGTGTCGGTTCACGAACACACTGTGTAGTTATAGACCTGCTGTTACCGCAATGCATTTCACAATTCAGGTATTTTTGCCGCGCTGCATTCAAATACCACGGCTGACGGCCCGCTCAAGCGTTGTGCGAACCGGCAACACCAGGTCGGCGCGTGCAGCGACAATGGCCATCGCGCCGTAACTCGTCGGGACAATGATTCCTTCGAAACCGTCCTCATGGACTACCTGCGCCCTTGCCGGCACCTCACCGCGCAGGAACAGGACACTGACGGGTTCACCGTCAACCTGGAGGACCAGGTGCGGCACAAGGCGACCACGGAAAGGGCAGAGCCCGGCGTGGGCGACATCCGGAAGGTTCTCGTCCAGGTGCAGGCCGCCACGCCCCATTACGGCATTCACTTTCTGAGCCGTGGCGCGCTGCGATGTCGGCAGGAGAAGCTCGGGCTCGTGCAACACATGCGCGACCACCTCATCGGCCAGCAACGGTTGCTCGCTGGCTGTCCAGACACCGAAGCCGACACCCAGCGCCAGCAGTAGCGAGGCTGCAAGGCCCAGGGACCCTGCAGCGCGCTTGCGCAGCCTGAACGCCAGGTTGCCCGCCCGCCAGCGGATGCGATCCGGCAGTTCATCGGGAACCGCGATGCGCAGTGCGCGTTCCAGCGCCGCATCGATGCGCTCCTGCTCGCGGGCAAATTCCGCGCAGGGCCGGCATTCCATGCGATGACGCAGGATTTCCGCATCACGGCTCCGGGGCACCGCGCCGATATGCTGCCTGAATTCTATGCACGTCATGTTCATTTCGTTCCTCGCGCGGTGGCGGGTTCTGCCAATGCCTCGGCCAGCTTGCGCCGCGCCCGAAACAGGCGCGTCAGTACAGTGGCCTCCTTCAGGTCCATCACGGCGGCGATGTCCCTTACCGAAAAACCCATCAGCACCTGCATGACAAGCGGTTCGCGGTATTCCTCGTCCAGCGCCGCCATCTGTCGACGCAGCACCCGGGCCTCGGCGTCGTCTTCCGGCCCGGGGGACTCGTCCGCGATCGGCACCTTCTCCAGCTCGATGCCGGGCGGTTTCGCCCGTTCGTAATGCCTCGCGAGTTCGCGGCGCAGGATCGTGATCAGCCACTGCTTCGCCGCACCCTCATCGCGCAGGCTGTCCAGCGCCCGCCATGCACGCAGCATGGTGTCCTGCACCAGGTCCTGGGCAAGCTCCCGGTCGCCGCAGAGCCACCAGGCATAACGATACATGTCGGCGTGAAAGACGCCGATCAGCGCGTCAAAGCGGTGCTGTTTCGTGGTCATGGCATAGAAGACCCGGTTGGCGGCAGGATATTTCCGGAATTACGCGCAAGGCGCGCCGGGATTGGGCGTGACCTCGCCAGAGTATAGAATGTTGCCCTAGCAACACTGCCAGCCAGTCATGACCAAGGATTACCGATGCCCGTGAACCGTCCGTTTCCTGCCTTCCGCGCTCGCCGCATGCGACGTGACGATTTTTCGCGCCGCCTGATGCGCGAGGCGCGGCTTTCGGTCGATGACCTGATCTACCCCATCTTCGTGCTGGAAGACCCGAAGGGGCGTGATTCCGTGCCGTCGATGCCGGGTATCGAGCGTCTCGGCATCGAGCTGCTGGTGGAGGAAGCCCGCGAGATTGCGGATCTCGGCATTCCCGCCATCGCCCTGTTCCCGGTCATCGGCGTCGAGGGAAAGTCGGATACCGCCGAGGAAGCCTTCAACCCGGATGGCCTGGTGCCTCGTGCGGTGCGCGCGATCAAGGAAGCCGTACCGGAACTCGGGGTGATCACCGACGTGGCCCTGGACCCGTACACCAGCCACGGCCAGGACGGCCTCATCGATGCCAAGGGCTACGTGCTTAATGACGAAACCGTCGACGTGCTGGTCCGCCAGGCCCTGACCCATGCCGAGGCAGGCGCCGACGTGGTCGCACCGTCGGACATGATGGATGGTCGCATCGGCGCGATCCGCCAGGCGCTGGAAAAGCAGGACCTCCTCAATACCCGCATCCTGTCCTATGCGGCCAAGTACGCGTCCAGCTTCTACGGCCCGTTCCGCGATGCGGTCGGCTCGGCGGGCGCCCTGGGCGCCGGCAACAAGTACACCTACCAGATGGATATCGGCAATTCCGACGAAGCCCTGCACGAGGTGGCAGCCGACCTCGCTGAAGGCGCCGACATGGTGATGGTCAAGCCCGGCATGCCGTACCTGGACATCGTGCGCCGCGTGAAGGACGAATTCGGCGTGCCGACCTATGCCTACCAGGTCTCCGGGGAGTACGCGATGCTGAAGGCCGCCTCTGCCAACGGCTGGCTGGACGAGAACGCAGTGATGATGGAGTCGCTGCTGGCCTTCAAGCGGGCCGGTGCCGACGGCATCCTGACCTATTTTGCCAAGCGCGCTGCCCAGCAGCTGGCGAAGGGCTGAGGCCCGGAATCCAGGCCCCTGCACATCCCGATGACACGGCAAGGGGCCAAATATGACAGTTTCATTAAGATTACCGCCAACCGCTACACTTCAGGGGGATGCCCCCCTACAATCCGCACCCTGAAATTACGCATGCCGACGAAATAGAGGCTCACATGGCAACAAAAAACATGCTCGCCAGCGTCTTTGGCCGTTCACCGGTCCGCCCCCTGCAACAGCACATGGGCAAGGTAGCTGCCTGCGCGAACGAACTGGGCAGTTTCTTCGAAGCCGTCAGCGCCGGTGACTGGGCGAAGGCCGATGAGGCCCGCAGCCGCGTCAAGCTGCTGGAAGACGAAGCTGACGCGATGAAGACCGAAATCCGCCTGAACCTGCCGAAGAGCCTGTTCATGCCTGTCGCCCGCGCCGACCTGCTGGACCTGGTGCGCGTGCAGGACAAGATCGCCAACAAGGCAAAGGACATCACCGGCCTGATGAAGGGTCGCAAGATGGTTCTGCCGGAATCGCTTCGGGACCTGTTCAATAGCTACGTCGCGCAATCGGTGGCTGCCGTGCACCAGGCAGACAAGACCGTGAACGAGCTGGACGAGCTCTTCGAGTCCGGGTTCGGGGGCAAGGAAGCCGATATCGTCGAAGGCATGATTCGCGAACTCGATGCCGTTGAAAAGGAAACCGACAAGCTGCAGGTAGAGCTGCGTCGCAAGCTGTTCGAGCTTGAAGACACGCTCAAGCCGGTCGATGTCATGTTCCTTTACCGGATCATTGACTGGATCGGTGACGTGGCCGACCACGCCCAACGCGTAGGCGCTCGCCTGCACCTGCTTCTCGCACGCTAAAAATCCCGGAGATTTCCCTCATGGATCAAGCGACCCTGTATATCATCCTGGCCGCCGCGTTCGGATTGTTCATGGCCTGGGGCATCGGCGCGAACGACGTGGCCAATGCGATGGCCACCTCCGTTGGCTCCAAGGCGCTGACGCTCAAGCAGGCGGTCGTTGTCGCCGCCGTCTTCGAATTTGCCGGCGCCGTGCTCGCTGGCGGTGAAGTCACCTCCACCATTCGCAAGGGCATCGTCGATGCCGGCCTGCTGTCCGACACGCCCGAAAAACTGGTATTCGGGATGCTGTCGGCCCTGCTGGCCGCAGGCCTCTGGCTGCTGATTGCCTCGCGCAAGGGCTGGCCGGTTTCCACCACGCATTCCATCGTCGGTGCGATCGTCGGCTTTGCCGCGGTCGGCATCGGTATGGACGCCGTGCAGTGGGACAAGGTAGGCGCCATCGTCGGCAGCTGGATCGTCACGCCGCTGATCGCCGGCATGATTGCCTACGTGATTTTCACCTCGGTCCAGAAGCTGATCCTGGAACGTGATGACCCGCTGGCGCGCGCGCGCCGGTACGTACCGATGTACATGTTCCTGGCCGGCTTCACCATCACGCTGGTGACGATCTTCAAGGGCCTGAAGCATGTCGGTATCCGCCTCGAAACCGCGGAAGCCTATGGCGCGGCCATTGCTGTCGGCATAGTCATCGCACTGGTCGGCAAGTATTTCATTTCCAAGATCGAGGTCGACGAAGAAGCCAACCGGGAATTCCATTTCGCCACGGTGGAACGGGTTTTCGGTGTCCTGATGGTCGTCACTGCCTGCGCCATGGCATTCGCCCACGGCTCGAATGACGTGGCCAACGCCATCGGCCCGGTTGCAGCGGTCGTCAGCATCGCGCAGTCCGGCCTGGTCGACCAGAAGGCCACGGTTTCGATCTGGATCCTGCTGCTGGGTGGCGGCGGTATTGTTGTCGGCCTCGCAACGTTCGGTCGCCACGTTATCCGCACTGTCGGTGAAGGCATCACGCACCTGACGCCGAGCCGCGGTTTTGCCGCCGAACTTGCCGCCGCAACCACGATTGTCGTGGCTTCCGGTACCGGCATGCCGATCTCGACCACGCAGACACTGGTCGGTGCCGTGCTCGGCGTCGGCCTTGCCCGCGGCATCGCCGCGATCAACCTGAGCGTGGTGCGCAATATCTTCATGTCCTGGGTCATTACCGTGCCGGCGGGTGCCGTGCTCGCAGTGATCTTCTTCTTCATCCTCAATGCCATACTTGGCTGAGGGTGAACCAGGATCGCACGTCGAAAGGCCCCGCTTTGCGGGGCCTTTTTTATTTGAAGATATTGTAGAGTCGGGACATGGACCGTTACTGCCTGTTCGGATACCCGGTAGAGCATTCGAAATCACCGGAAATCCACCAAGAATTCGCGCGCCAGACCGGCGAGGAACTCGTCTACGAGAAGATCGAAGTGGAAAAGCACTTCGAGACAGCGGCGATGTCGTTCTTTGCGGCCGGCGGATGCGGGGCGAATGTGACCCTGCCGCACAAGCAGGCGGCGCTCGAGTACGCGGACATGCTGACGGGGCGTGCGAAGCGCGCTGGGGCAGTGAACACGTTGATGGCAGACGCGGACGGCATCTTCGGCGACAACACCGATGGTGTCGGCCTGCTTCGCGACCTGACCGTCAATAACGGGGTGGCCATTCGCGACAGTCGCGTGCTGGTACTGGGTGCTTCCGGTGCGGCGCGCGGCATCCTGGGCCCACTGCTCGCCGAAAAACCTGCCGAAATCGTCATTGCCAATCGCACACCGGAAAGAGCCGAACGCCTTGCCGAAGAATTTGGCGCACAGGGTCGCGCGCTGGATGCCGCGGGGAAAGGTTATGACCTCGTCATCAACGCGACCTCTGCCAGCCTGCAGCATGAACTGCCGCTGGATGACGAGAACGTGATCCGTGAAGGCGGCACGGCCTGTGACCTGGTCTACCTCGATGAGCCAACGCTGTTCCTCCGCTGGGCACAGGCCGCGGGAGCGGGACAGTGCATCGATGGCTGGGGCATGCTGGTCGAACAGGCCGCGGAATCCTTTGCGCTCTGGCGGGGTATCCGTCCGGAAACCGCCGGCCTGCTTCGTCGAAATGGGTGAAACTCACATCTGCTAACCTGTTTGTGGGAATTCATCTACAAATGGTGCGCTCAAAGTGAAAGGAAGTGCTTCCGGGAAGGATCTGTTCACCGCGCCATTCCGCTTCGCCAACCGGGGTAGCCGCGAACCGCTGTTGCTGACCGCCGTCCTGGTCGGGACCGTCTTGCTTCTGTTCTGCCTGATGTACGGTGCAATGAAAATCCAGACGGGGGTACGCGGCTACACCTCCGGCGAAGCCATGTGGTCAAAAGCCCAGAAGGACGCCACCTGGTACCTGACTCAGTACTCGCGCGGCGGCAGTGAAGCCGACTGGCAGGGCTACAGGCTGCATATCGCGGTTCCCCTGGCCGATCGGCGCGCGCGCCTGGCGCTGGAAAACGAAGAGCTCTCCGAAGAAGAGCAGTACCGGATCGCTTACGAAGGATTCATCGCGGGCGGCAACAGCCCGGAAGACGTGCCGATGATGATTTTCCTTTACCGCTGGTTTTCCTGGCAGCCGCACTTTGCGCGCGCGATCGAAATCTGGGAAGAGGGTGACCAGCAGATCCTGTCCATCACCGAAATTGCGGCTGCGTTACGCGAGGAAATCGGCAGCAGCAACCCGGACGCTGAGCGGCTTCGCAACCTGCGGCAACAGCTGCATAACCGTGATTACGACCTCAGGCCGCTTGAAGACGGCTTCTCGAAAGCACTAGGCGAAGCGGCGCACTGGGTGCAGGCCGCACTCCTGCTGACCATGCTGGGTGCCTCAGCCTTTCTGGTGCTACTGGGAGTCTGGCTCAACCGACTCATTACGACAGAACGATTCGAGGTGGAAGCCCGCCTGCGCGCCACCTTCCAGCAGGCTTCGGTGGGTATGGCACATGTCTCGCTCGATGGACGCTGGCTTGAAGTCAATGAACGGCTTTGTGAAATCCTCGGGTATGACCGGGAAGAGCTGGTAGGAAACCGGGTTTATGACGTTACTCACCCGGAAGACCGCGACAAGCACGTGAAAGATCTCGAAGTGATGACGAGCGGCAAAACCGACGAAATCACCATCGAGAAACGTTACGTCTGTGCGGATGATCGAACGATCTGGGCAAACGTCAATGTCGCGCTGGTTCGTGATCGATCGGGTGAGCCGCTTTACTTCGCCTCGGTCATCAACGACATCACGGAATCACATCGCCTG
>JAWWBT010000127.1:0-6759 GCA_033720815.1 Gammaproteobacteria bacterium
GGATGCGGTGGATATCTCCGCGGCGTCCATCTCCCTGACCGCCGGCAGTGACGTCGGCGACACTGCAGCGCTAGCGCTGAACAGCGACACGATCGATATCTCCGCAGCCGCTGGTAATGTCGACGTAGACAACACCTCTGCAACGGCTGTTGCGGTGAGCGATATCACTGCAAGCGGCGCGGTCAATTTCGACCAGTCCGGTGGTGGCGATGTCACGTTCAGTAACGTGAGTGCCGGAAACATCGTGTTGTCCAGCAGCACCGGGCTGATCGCGGGTAGCATGAATACGGCTGGCACCCTTGATATCGACGGCGTTTCCTTGACGCAGACGGCGGCGTGGACCACAGGGTCTGTTGACCTGGATTCGACCGGCACCATCAATCTTGCCAACGCGATCAGTGCGACCGGCAATGTCGATATTGACGCAGACGGATTGACCGGCCTGGCCGCTGCGGCGGATATTTCGGCCGGCGGTAACGTGAACTTCGGGGCCACTCGTGCAGGCAGCCTCGATCTTGCAGCCGATATCGGCACGCAGGGTGGTGCAGTTGCATTCAACCAGGCTACTGCGCTGACGGGTAACGTGCTGCTGGATACCACGGTTGGTGGTGCCACCGGCGGTCCGGTGAGCTTCAACGACACACTCAATGGTGCATTCCAGCTCGCAATTACCGCGGGCAGTACCGGTAATGTCGATTTTAACGGCATCGTTGGTGGTACGGCTGCACTGGCTGGCCTGCCGATTGCCGCCAATGACATCACCTTCAATGCTGATGTGTTCACTGCAGACGGAGCAGCCGCCACATTCAGCAACGCCGGGTTGCTCACCTTTGGCACGGGTACAAGCCTGAACTTCGGCGGCGGCCTGCTCCAGAACGGTGCCGGTAACGTGGCGCTTGGTGGTGATATCACTACCACTGGAGACGCGGTCAGCTTTGCCGGCGACGTGCAGGTGATCGGAAATCGCCAGGTCACGAGCGCTGGTGGTGACCTCGACTTCGCAGGCTCCGTCACCGGTGTTGGAGCAAACACGCTTGGGTTGAACGCAGGGGTTGGCAGTATTCAGGTCACGGATATTTCAAACCTGGCGCAGCTGAGCCTGCTCGGTACTAACGGCCTGGTGCTGGGCGGCGGAATCAACGTTGGCCAGTTCGATACCGCCGGGATGTCGGGTGCGCTTACCGTGCAGGGACAGGCAAGCGTAACCGCGGCAAATACCGACATAGACCTGTCCATGTTCTCCGGAATTGATGCTGCCACCGCCGGTCAATTCGCCGTGAATGCGGGTTCGGCAGTCGTTACCTTGCCGGTGGTGGGTAGTGCGACTTCGCTCGACTCACTGGATGTTGCCGGCGGCACGATCAACCTGGTGGACGTGACGACATCAGGTAACCAGGACTACACAGGCAACGTCAACCTGTTGGGTGAGCTGGAGAGCACGGGCGGTAACATGACGGTAAATGGATCCGTTAGCCTGCAAGGGGATTCAAACCTGACAGCCAATGGTGTCGCAGTAAACGGTGACATCGATGGCGCATTTGCACTTGGCCTTGCGGGAGATATCAACGTTAACGGTGGCATTGGCCAGGTGACGGCACTGACATCACTCACTACATCTGGCACAGCGGCCACCTTTACCGGGAACATCACGACCAGTGGTGTCCAGACCTTCGGCAGCCCCGTGACATTGGGCGGTGACCTCACCGGTGGGAGCCTGGTGTTCAACGACAGCGTCAGCCTGCCGACCGGGTCAACCTTCGTGTCCGACACCATTGATTTCAATGGTGGGACAAGTTCGGTGACTGGCGGTGGAGAGCTGTCTCTCGTACCAGCTACAGATGGTGCGACGATTGCGCTCGGAGGTTCTGGAGCGACGCTCGTACTGAATACAGCCGCACTGGATGGATATGACGCCGGCCTGGTCATTGGTGGTACACGTACCGTTGCCAATGACGGTAGCTACCTGATTGATATTGCAGCAAGCACGATCACCGTAAACTCCGGCCTGAACACGGGTACAGGATCACTTACCCTGTTGTCGCGTAACGGCATTGACCTTCGCAACGGTGTATTGCAATCGGGACAATTGGTGCTGGTTGCGTCAAATTCTCAAGGTACGATACTGAATAATGGAGGACAGAATACGCAGCTAATCAGTGACGAAATGGTACTCGTTGCGGGATCAAATATCGGTCTCCAGGGTCAGGAAATCCGGGCCAGGGCAGACTCCGGCCAAGGCACCTTGCAGATTGCATCCGGAGCGGAAGAGTCGGCCATTTCCGATCCGACCAACAGCCTCGAACAGTTGATTGGTAATGAAGGCGCCATCGCAGCGGCGATCGTTTCTTCGCTGGGTATCTCCATCAACCAGAACCTGCTGGTTACCAACGCTGCTCAGTCATCCGCGAATCGTGAGCAGACTGGTGGGCTTACGGACGAAGGATTCATTGATCCTTCACTGTTCGAGGATATCTCTCTCTATGAAGTGCTCGGATCGGGTATTGCATTGCCTGCCGACCAGAGTGAGGAGGGGTACTTCGAGGAGGAAGGCGACGACTGTAATCCGGAGTTTGAAGACTGTGGCAGCGCAGCGGCACCAGGTGCCTTCCTGCCTTACTAAGTTGCTGTTTTTTCAAGAAAAGCCGGGCCATCGAGGTCCGGCTTTTTTATGCGAATTGTGAAGGGAATCAACGTTCTAAATGCTGTTAGCGTTACTGTTCCGTTATCACTTGATCAAAGGAACCAGTGATGGGACTCAGGACAGTCATACAGGGCGGAGTGGGCAAGCTCGTGAATCGTGGCTACGTGCTCGAACTCGGGCACCACACCGAAGTCTTTGACGATAGTGCGGAGTTTTCGCGCTTCCTCAAGGAGCGCGTGGGTGTTCCGGCGGATGCCATGTCGCGACTTCGCCAATCCAGGGCGGATCGCCTGCGGCGCGAGATTGCCCAGACGGAAGCTGTCTACAAGCTGATGTTGCAGGCCTTGCTCAGGGTCGTGGAGAATGGTGACCCGGTTGAAGTGCTCTGGCGTGACCTTGATATCAGTGTCTTGCCTGACGAGCAGCAATGGCCGGCAATCCTGTTTGCCGTCAGTTCCAGTGAATCCCTGCCGGATGCGATGAAACGCGAAACCGTCGAGCGCTTCGTCGAGTATCTACGTGCGCGGAAGGCTATGCTGCAGCAGATCGATTTGACCCAGGAGAACGAGCAGGTCGCTCACGGGATTCACCCGGAAACAGCCGAGGTTCCACTTGAGGACCAGCCACACATTGCGGGCGAGGGGGATGCGCCTATGGCCAAGTGGCCACTAGCTGACAAGGATAACGACGAAGTCACCGTTGCAGCGAGGACGCAGAGCAGGAATTACCGTCGAATGGAACGGGGCAAGCCTCTCGAATTCCGCCTGGAGGATGGCGAGTCGCTGCCGATATACCTTTCACGCTGGAAAATCGAACTGTTCTACGCTTCAGGTGCGTTGTTGCTTGAGGAAGAGGGAAACCGGACGTCACTTCCGCGTGGTGAGCATCATGTTGGCCGGTCATCTGCCTGCGAGGCGGTGTTGACGGCGGCTCCCCTCGACGTTTCGCGCAAGCATTTGCGGATCGAGAACCTTGGTGAGGGGCTGGTGCGGTTGACGGATATATCGACCAAGGGCAGCTGGATGCCGGATGAATATTTCATTCGCGCCGGCGCCTGACGCAGGACCCTGAAAATGAAAAAACCCGGCCACTGGCCGGGTTTTTTCATTTCATGGCCAGCATGCCGGCTCAGGCTTCGAGTTCAGCCTTTACTGTCTCCAGCTGCGTCTTCAGCTCGCTGGGCAAGCGGTCCCCGAAACTCTCGAGATATTCATCGATTGCTGCTATTTCCTGCTGCCATTCGGCCTTGTTGATCGACAGGAGCGACTTCAGCGTGTCTGCATCGATATCCAGGCCCGTGGTATCCAGCGACTCGGTGGTCGGCAGGTAACCGATGGGCGATTCAACCGCATCGACCTTGTTGTCGCAACGGTCGAGGATCCAGCGCAGCACGCGCAGGTTTTCGCCGAAGCCCGGCCAGGTGAAGTTGCCGTTTTCGTCCTGGCGGAACCAGTTGACGTGGAAGATCTCGGGCATCTTGTCGGACTTCTCGCCCATCTTCAGCCAGTGTGACCAGTAGTCGGCGAAGTTCAGCCCAGCAAAGGGTTTCATGGCCATCGGGTCGCGACGCACGACGCCGACCGCGCCGGTCGCAGCGGCGGTGGTTTCCGAGGCAACGCCAGCGCCGACCAGCACGCCGTGCTTCCAGTCCTTGGCCTGGTAGACCAGCGGGGCGACCGACTTGCGGCGGCCACCGAATACAATCGCGGAAATCGGCACACCACGTGGGTCTTCGGATTCCGGCGCGTAGCTCGGGTTTTGCTTCGCGGATACCGTAAAGCGAGAGTTCGGGTGCGCGGCCGGACCTTCGCCATTGTACGGGTTGCCCTTCCAGTCGATGGCCGGTTCGTTCTTCTTGCGGCCTTCCCACCACGGTTCGCGGTCTTCCGTCACGGCAACGTTCGTGAAGATCGTGTCGTGCGTGATCATGTCGAAGGCGTTCTTGTTGGTCTTGCGGTTGGTACCCGGGACAACACCGAAGTAACCGGCCTCCGGGTTGATTGCGCGCAGCTGGCCTTCATCGTCGAAGTGCAGCCAGGCAATATCATCGCCAACGGTGCGGATTTTCCAGCCCTTGTGAGATTCCGGCGGAATCAGCATGGCGAGGTTGGTCTTGCCGCAGGCAGACGGGAAGGCTGCCGCGACGTATTTCGTTTCGCCTTCCGGGCTTTCGATGCCGACGATCAGCATGTGCTCGGCCAGCCAGCCTTCCTGGCGCGCCTGGTAGGAAGCGATGCGCAGCGCATGGCATTTCTTGCCGAGCAGGGCGTTGCCACCGTAGCCGGAACCGATCGACTTGATCGCCAGTTCTTCCGGGAAATGCATGATGAAACGCTTTTCAGGGTCCAGGTCACCGGTCGAGTGGAGACCCTTGACGAACGAGTCGCCATTTTCGATGCGCTCAAGAGCCTTGCTGCCTGCACGCGTCATCAGGTGCATGTTCACCACGACGTAAGGACTGTCGGTAATTTCCACACCACAGCGCGCGAAAGGCGAGTCAATCGGGCCCATGCAGTAGGGGATGACGTACATCGTCCGGCCTTTCATGCAGCCTTCGAACAGGGCGTCAATCTTCTGGTGGGCATCAGCGGGCGCCATCCAGTGGTTGTTCGGGCCGGCATCTTCCTTGTCGCTGGTGCAGACAAAGGTCAGGTGCTCGACACGCGCCACATCATTCGGGTTCGAACGGTGGAGGTAACAATTCGGGTAGGTTTCCTCGTTGAGCTTTTCAAGCGTCCCGTCGGCGAGCATCTGCTCGACCAGGCGCTCGCGCTCGGCGTCCGAGCCATCGCACCACTGGATGTTGTCAGGCTGGGTGAGCTTGGCAACGTCTTCGACCCACTTGGCGAGTTCGGCGTTCTTGGTGGTCATTCTTACCCCTGGATAACTGGAAATTTGCCGGAGGGCACAGGGTGCGCCCGAAAGCGCGGAATTATAACCTCAACAGGCCGCCGGAAGGCACCCCGAAATGCCCGAGTGGCAAGGGTTTTCAGCGAGATGAGTGGTCCGACGTGACTCCTGTCGCGGATTTTCTGGAAGTAGAGCTGCTAAACTGCTGTAATTAATGGAATTTCATCTGGGGACGGATACATGGGTGAACGTACCGTACGCGAGGTTCTGAAACGCCGCAGTGACGAGACCCTGCGCAAGCTGGAGAAGATGCGCAACAAGGGCAAGCGTCCCAAGCGACGAATGAAGGCAACAACGGTCCTGCTCGGATTCGTCGGCCTGCTCATACTGGCGACTCTCGGCTGGGCTGGCTGGCTGGCATTCAGTGCCCAGGCCGAGTTTCGCGATCATCAATGGTCGGTGCCTGCCAAGGTTTATGCACGCGCGCTAGAAATCTATCCCGAAGCGCCCCTTGGTCGTGCCGAACTGCTGGCGGAGATCCAGCGCCTGGGTTACCAGGAGTCGGCAGCCCTGGAGAAAGCCGGCAGCTATGCAACGCCGTCAGGCCATGTCCGGCTGCACACCCGTCCGTTCACCTTCTGGGATGGCGACCAGGCGGCACAGCGTGTTGAAATCCGTTTCAGCGGTAATCGTGTGCGTGACGTGACGGATCTTGAATCCGGGGCAAACATTCCCCTGTTGCGGCTTGAACCGCCGCTGGTCGGCAGCCTGTTCCCCCGCACCGGCGAAGACCGCATCCTCGTGGATCTCGATAATGTTCCCCAGGTGGTCGTCGACATGCTGATTGCGGTCGAAGACCGGCGGTTCTATGAGCATATCGGAGTGGACCCGAAATCCGTGGCGCGCGCACTGGCTGCAAATGTCGAGGCTGGCGAAGTCCGCCAGGGTGCCAGCACGCTGACAATGCAGTTGGTAAGAAACTTCTACCTCAATCGCGAGCAGACGTACTGGCGCAAGCTCAATGAGGCCATCATGGCACTCAGCATCGATTTCGGGTTCCCGAAGTCGCAGATTCTAGAGTCCTATCTCAATGAGGTGTATCTCGGCCAGGATGGCCAACGCGCGATTCACGGCATTGGTCTTGCGAGCTATTTCTATTTCCAGCGGCCGCTGCAGGAATTGCGCGCCGAGGAAATTGCACTGCTCGTGGGCCTCATCAAGGGCCCGTCCTACTTCGACCCGCGCCGTCATCCCGAGCGTGCAATGGA
>JAWWBT010000128.1:0-6687 GCA_033720815.1 Gammaproteobacteria bacterium
CGGCTGTCGCAGTGCATCGTTGCTGCACATGCACCGTTATACTGCAATCAAGGGTAGACCGAGGGTGCGACAGATGATTCCAGCCAACACATTACTGCTGCTAGCGAACAGCCTGCTGGTTGCACTGATGCTGTTGTTCGCCCTGTACCTTGTGGCTCTCGCGGTGTCGCTCTCCGGAATGCGCAACGAGCGGCTGCACCGCCTCTCTGAAGCGATCCTGGGACGCAACCTGCGTACCAGCTTCATGACCGGCCTCATCCTGCTGGCCGGCGTCCTGCCCATCGCCTTGGGCATCGGGCTGGCGCAGCGAAGTGCCGACCAGACCATGGGCCACATCGAAGACCGCCTGGAAGACACGGCGGGGGTCATGACCCAGTCCGTTGATGCCTTGCTGGCCGAACACCGCAAGGCAGTGACAGCGCTGAGCCGCACCCTGGACCAGCAAGGAATAGAGAGTCCGGATGCGATTGCGCGGGAACTCGCCGAAGCAAGGTCGATCTACGGCGCATTCCTCACCATGCTGGTTGCCGATGCAGACGGCAACGTGATTGCAGCAGTCCCGCGCCTCCAGGAGATGGGGCTTACGAACTCCGACCCATTGAATGTCAGTGATCGCGCCTATTTCCAGCAGCCAAGAGCGACAGGCAAAAGCTACATTTCCGATGTATTCCAGGGCCGTGGCTTCGGTCGCGACCCGATCGTTGCGATCAGTGCGCCGCTGACGTCGCCCAATGGCGAATTTGGGGGCATCGTTGAAGCGAGCCTTGACCTGGCTGCCTTCTGGGACCTGCGTCGACTTTCCCTGCGCTGGTCCGAAGCCGAAACGCTCATCGTTGATCGGGACGCACGTGTCATCCACTCATCGGAACGTGGCATGTACCCGGTACTGGCATCGATTGCCGACGAACCGATCCTGGCAGCGGCACGTGACGCGGCGCTCGAGGAATCCTTCCGTTTCGAAGCTATCGATGAAACCGGGGAGAGCGACTATTACCTCGCGGCCTATGGCGAAACAGCGAATGACTGGCGCGTCTTCATCAAGATGGACGCTGACCTGCCAGAGGAAGAACTGGCTTCCAATTTCCGGGTAACTGCGCTGTGGGCAATTTTCACGGCATTGCTGGGCGTTGTCCTGGCGACGGCACTGCACCGACGCATCGGCCAACCCTTGTCACACCTGCATGAACTGGTCACGAAGTTCGACTCTGAAGACGTTGACCGCCTGCTGAAATCGGATACCCGCCGTCGCGGCATCCCGGACGAGTTCAAGCGGATCTTCATCGAATTCCGCAACCTCCGTCGCCGCCTGATGGTTGCGATCACGCGCCAGCGAGAAGCACTGCGCGAATCGGAACGCCTCCGTATCGAGCTGGAGGATGTGGTTTCCGAGCGCGAACGGGTCATCGCCCGTCGGACGGCAGAACTCGAACGCGCCAACCAGCTGCTCGAACGCGAGGCCAAGATCGATGCACTGACCGGCCTGCCGAATCGACGTGGCATTACCGAATTCCTGGACCGTTGCTGGCGTGCCTGCCAGCGCCGCGAGGAGGTCCTTTCGGTGATCATGATCGACGTGGACCACTTCAAGGAATACAACGACACCTATGGTCATCCTGCGGGCGATGCCTGCCTGCAGGAACTCGCTACCGTGCTCGAGCGCCATTGCCGCCGCGCAACCGACCTGGCTGGTCGCTGGGGCGGCGAAGAATTCCTGATCGTCCTGTGCGAAAGCAATGCCGAACAGGCGCGTCAGCTTGCCGAAGACCTTCGCGTAGCGGTGGAAAAGGAAGCCCTCAACTGGGGCCCGGCCTCCGATTCCTCGTTCAGGGGGCTGACGATTTCTGCCGGAGTGGCGGCATCCCGCCCGACCATGGCGATGGATGATATCGATCGGGTCATCAACGCAGCGGATGCAGCGCTCTATCGCAGCAAGGCAGGGGGTCGAAACCTCGTCACGGTGGCGAATGACGAAACTGCCACAGCCGAAAACGGAAAGTCTTGAGCCCGCAGAAAATGATTCCATAAAAAAGGCCGCCCAAGGGCGGCCTTCTTTTATACAGCGTACTGCCTGGAATCAGTCGCGATAGCGCTGGAAGACCAGGGTCGCATTGGTTCCACCAAAACCGAAGCTGTTCGACATTGCACGTTCGATCTGCGCTTCACGCGTTTCACGCAGGATCGGGAGATCCTGTGCCGCCTCATCAAGGTTCTCGATATTCGCGCTGCCGGCAAGGAAACCTTCGCGCATCATCAGCAGGCAGTAAATGGCTTCGTGCACACCGGCGGCACCCAGGGAGTGACCGGAGAGGGACTTGGTGGACGAGAATGCGGGTACCTTGTCTCCGAACACGTTCCGGACAGCACCCAGTTCAGCCTTGTCACCGGCCGGGGTCGATGTGCCATGGGTGTTCAGGTAATCGATATCGCCATCCACGGTTGCCATCGCCATCTTCATGCAACGCTCGGCGCCTTCACCGGAGGGCGCAACCATGTCGTAACCGTCGGACGTCGCACCGTAACCGACCAGCTCGCCATAGATCTTCGCGCCACGTGCCCTGGCATGTTCGAGTTCTTCAAGAACCACCATGCCACCACCGCAACCGATCACGAATCCATCGCGATCGGCATCGTAGGCACGCGAGGCCTTTTCCGGTGTGTCGTTGTACTTGGTCGAAAGGGCACCCATCGCATCGAACATCGCCGTCAGGCCCCAGTGCAGTTCTTCACCACCGCCCGCAAAGATGATGTCCTGCTTGTTCATCTGGATCTGTTCCATGCCCGCACCGATGCAGTGGGCAGACGTGGCACAGGCCGACGAAATGGAATAGTTCAGGCCACGGATCTTGAACGGCGTGGCAAGGCAGGCAGACACGGTCGACGTCATGCTGCGCGGAACCATGTACGGCCCCACACGCTTCACGCCTTTCTCGCGCACGATATCGGCCGTGGCGATCTGGTTTTCCGGCGAACCACCACCCGAGCCGGCAATCAGGCCGGTGCGTTCATTGGAGATATCCGACTCTTCAAGACCGGAGTCCTCGATGGCATCGCGCATCGAAACGTAGGCATGGGCCGCTGCTTCACCCATGAAGCGTCGCAGCTTGCGGTCGATCAATTCGTTGAAATCGATATCGATCTGGCCGGCCACCTTGCTGCGGAAACCCATTTCTTCCTGTTCCGCTGAATGGCTGATGCCAGAGATCCCTTCGCGCAGCGATTTCGTCACGCTCTCCTGGTCGTTGCCGAGGCAGGAGGTGATACCGATACCGGTGACGACAACTCTTCGCATGGTCTAGATCCTTTGCACATTGCGGTCGCCAAGGCGACCGGTGAATTCAGAATGATTCGGTTGACTTGAACAGGCCGACGCGCAGGTCGTTCGCGGTATAGATCTCGCGATCATCCACCAGCATGCGGCCATCGGCGATGCCCATGACGAGCTTTCGCTCGATGAGTCGCGTGAGGTTCAGTTCATACGTGACCTTCGTCGCCGTCGGCAGGACCTGGCCAAAGAATTTCACTTCGCCAACGCCGAGAGCGCGCCCGCGACCCGGGTTACCCTTCCAGCACAGGAAGAATCCGACCAGCTGCCAAAGCGCATCAAGGCCGAGACAGCCCGGCATCACCGGATCGCCTTCGAAATGGCAATCGAAGAACCACAGGTCCGGCGTGATATCGAGTTCCGCCTGGATGAAACCCTTGTCGTTGCTGCCGCCATCTGCCGTGATCGTGGTGATACGGTCCATCATCAGCATTGGCGGGAGGGGCAGGCGACCATTGCCAGGCCCGAAGAGCTTGCCGTGGCCGGCCTCCAGCAATTCGTCACGGTTGAAGCTGTTGCGATGGGTCAGTGGTTCCATTCTTGATCTCTTTAATAGTCGAGTACGTAAATGCGCATTCACACGCAGATTGTATGTGCGACGCGTACACGGATGCCGTCCGGCCCCGTGAGAGCTTGTCGATTCTACGCGGTTTTTCGCCGGGTTTGGACCGTCCAGCGTTTCAAACACTTGTTCCAACCGGTTTCACGAATTGATTGCTGCAACGCCTGTGGCAGCGCCGCAGCTCTGCTAAGGTCGGATGAAGACTCTTGAGCGCGATGGAGGCGTAATGAAGGCAGGCAGGGAGTGGCGCATTGCGGTGTTGCCGGGGGACGGTATCGGCCCGGAAGTGACGGAGCAGGCGCTTCTCGCGCTGGATGCCTTGCGCACGCAGGGGCTGGCCATCCAGTGGGACAGCTTCGATTGGCCGTCAACGGCCTGGCATCGCGATCATGGCGAGATCTGGCCCGCCGACTGGAAATCCAGGCTGGCCGGGTACGATGCCATCCTGCTGGGCGCGCTTGGCGATCCCGGCCCCGCAGACGATCCAGATCGCTACAAATTGACCGATGGCCTGTCACTGTCGCCCTTGCTGGATATCCGCAAGGGCTTCGACCAGTGGGCCTGCGAGCGACCGGCCAGGTTGCTGCCGGGCGCCCCGAAGTACCTGGCAGATGAACGTGCACGCGATATCGACATGCTCGTTGTGCGCGAGAATTCGGAAGGTGAATACGTCGGCCATGGCGGGCGACTTGCCATCGGTACGCCGAATGAAATCGCGACCCAGACGGGATTCTTCAGCCGTCGCGGCAGCGAACGCATCTTCCGTCACGCCTTCGAGCGCGCTCGCCAGCGCGCCGAGGCACGCAAGGCATCGCCCAGGACATTCCGCAAGGAGAAGGGCGGTGAGGCAGAAGCACAGGTCTGCCTGGTGACCAAGCGCAATGCGCTACAGCACTGGGGCGAGATGTACACCGAGGTCTTTGCCGACGTCGCGAAGGACTATCCGGACATCGCCACGCACCACGAACTCGTGGACGCGGCGTGCATGAAATTCGTCACCTCGCCCTGGGCATTCGATGTGGTGGTTGCGAGTAACCTGCAGGGTGACATCCTGACTGACCTGGCTGCCGTGCTGTCGGGTGGCATGGGTGTTGCGCCGTCCAGCAACATCAACCCGTCCGACCGCAGCCAGCCACCGATGTTCGAACCCACGCACGGCAGCGCGCCGGATATTGCCGGGCGCGATATTGCCGGGCCGCAGGCGATGCTGCTGACCGCTGCCATGATGCTCGACTGGATGGGCGAGGAAGATGAGGCTGCCGCAAGTGCCGGCGCAAGGCTGCGCGATGCAGTAGCCCGGGATCTTGAAGAAAATGGCCTGCAGGGTCGCAGCTGTACCCAGGTCGGCAATGCCATTGCCAGTCGGCTGAACGAACAGGACGCTTGAAATACAACGGGCACGTGCCCGGGGAGGAACCATGCTCGGATCAATTCTTGGCAAGCTCGAATCGCACCTTTCGCCACTGCTGAAACAGTCCAGCGGCATCGTCGCCGCGCGGGGTGAAGGCTGCTACCTGTTCGACACGGAAGGTCGCAAGTACCTGGATTTCACATCCGGTATTGGCGTGCTGAGCACGGGTCACTGCCACCCGAAGGTGGTCGAAGCGGCGAAGGAACAGGTCGGCAAGCTCGTGCATGGCCAGTACGCCATCGTGAAGCACGAACCGATCATGCAGCTGTCGGATCGCCTCGCCGAAAAGATGCCGGGCGACATCGACCGCGTGTTCTTCTCCAATGCCGGGACGGAAGCGGTCGAAACCGCCTTGCGGCTGTGCCGCCACGCGACCGGCAAGCCGAACATGATCGTGTTCCGTGGTGGCTTCCATGGCCGCACCATGGGCTCGCTGTCATTGACGACATCCAGCGCCGGTATCCGCGCCGGCCTGCAACCGATGATGGGCGGCGTTGCGGTCGCACCGTTCCCGGATACTTTCTGGTACGGCTGGAGCGAAGACGAGTGCGCGGAATTCTGCCTACGCGAGCTGGATCACATACTTGCGACCTACAGCGTGCCGTCCGAAACCGCGGCGATGCTGGTGGAACCCGTGCAGGGCGAAGCGGGCTACGTGCCGGCCAACACGAAATTCATGCAGGGCCTGCGCGAACGCTGTGACAAACACGGCATCCTGCTGGTGTTTGACGAGGTACAGGCAGGCAACGGCCGTACCGGCAAGTACTGGTCACACGAACATTTTGGCGCGAACCCGGATATCCTCGTCACCGCCAAGGGCATGGCCAGCGGTTTCCCGCTCTCGGCAATGGCCGCGCCGGAAAAGATCATGGAGAAGGGCTGGCCCGGTTCGCAGGGTGGCACCTATGGTGGCAACGCCGTCGCCTGTGCGGCTTCTCTCGCGACGCTGGACGTCATCGAGGGGGAAGGCCTGGTCGAGAATGCCGGCAAGCAGGGCGCCCACCTCAGGAAGCGCCTCGAAGAACTGCAGAAGGATTACCCGGAAATTGCCGATGTACGCGGTCTTGGTCTTATGCAGGGCACGTACATCGTGGACAAGGACGGCAAGCCTGACGGCGACCGTACGGCAAAGCTCCTGAAGGCCTGCGAGGAACGCGACCTCCTTCTGATCCGCTGCGGTGCCTACGGTGGCCAGGTCGTTCGCTGGATCCCGCCGCTGATCGTCACGCAGGAGCAGGTGGATCACGCCGTGGATGTCTTTGAAGAGGCATTGAAGGCCACCGCCTGAGCCTGAGCACCACCAACAAGAAAGGCCGCCCGAGGGCGGCCTTTTTCATGCCCGCATGGTTCAGGAACCTTTCGGTACCGCCTGGGCTTCAACGAAGTCGAACA
>JAWWBT010000129.1:0-6673 GCA_033720815.1 Gammaproteobacteria bacterium
ATCGCGGCAAGCCCTGCAATGCAGGAACAACATGGGAGAAGGATGGCTGGAATTACGAATTCCTGCATCCCGTGGGGCGCCGCGCGGGAAGCGACAACAATTCCTCCTGCGTGCTGCGCATCAGTGGTTTTGGTACGGCGGTGCTTCTCACCGGTGATATCGAGTCGGAAGCGGAAGCTGCCTTGCTGGCGCGTAACGCGCCGCTTGCGGCGGATATCGTCAGCTTGCCGCACCATGGGAGCCTTTCATCATCCACGCCGCAATTTGTCGCTGCCGTGTCGCCCCGAATAGCGGTTGCGAGCGCGGGATTCGGCAATCGCTGGAATTTCCCGCGGGATGAGGTTGCTGCGCGCTGGAAGCAGGCAGGTGCCCAGGTGGAAGTCACGGGGCAGGGCGGGGCAATTCTCCTGGTATACGATGGCCGCGACTGGCATGTGCGCCGTTCGCGAGAGAACCGTCCGGCGTTGTGGCGTAGCGTCGGCGCCTCGGTTCGATAGGACCGCTTTCTGCGGTATGATGCGCAGCTTACCAACCGGGAAATCCCAGGGGATCCAATGCTGGAGATCGTGCAAGCGGGCGGCTGGCTCATGGCGCCCATCATCCTGTGTTCCATCATCGCCGCAGGCATCATCATCGAGCGACTCTGGTCGCTGCAGTCCCGCAAGGTGGTTCCCGAGCATCTTGTCGCGCGGGTCTGGCACATGCTGCGGGAAGGACAGCTCGGCGAGGAAGAGGTTCGCAATCTCTACGACAGTTCACCGCTGGGCCGCCTGCTGGCGGTGGGCCTCATGCAACGGGGCAAGTCGCGCGAACTGGTGAAGGAAATGGTCGAGGATACCGGTCGCCACGTTGCTCACGAGCTTGAGCGCTACCTCAACACGCTCGGCACCATTGCCGCGATTTCGCCACTCCTTGGGCTGCTGGGTACCGTAGTCGGCATGATCGACGTTTTCGCGGCGATCACGACGCAGGGTGTCGGGAATCCGGCTGCACTTGCAGGTGGTATTTCCGAAGCGCTTATCACGACTGCCGGTGGCCTGGTCGTGGCGATTCCTGCATTGATCGGTTATCGCTACCTCAAGGGCAAGGTCACCGAGCATGTCGTGCGCATGGAGCAGGAAGCAATCAAGCTGGTCGAGGCACTCGCCAGCAAGGGTGGCAGGGGCTGATGAAACTCCAGGTCGGCAAGAGCGAAGAGCCGGAACTCAACCTCACATCCCTGATCGATGTGGTGTTGTTGCTCGTCATCTTCTTCATGGTGTCTACCAGCTTTACCCGTGAAACCGAACTGAAGGTGCAGTTGCCGGAAGCGACCGCGGAAGCACCTGCCGGCGAGACGCCGGCGATGGAAATCGTCATCAATGCCGATGGTGAATACTTCCTGAATGGCGAAAAGCTGGTGGAAGCCCGCCCCGAAGTGCTGCAACGAGCGATTCGCAAGGTGTACGGTGAGGAACGTGAAGTGCCGGTAACCATTCGCGCTGATGCGCGAACCACGCACCAGTCGGTCGTGTGGGTGATGGATGTTGCCGGCAAGATGGGTTTCGTGAACATCACGATCGTGACGGCGAATGAAGGGGCGGGTCGATGAGCAAGGATGACAACGCTCGGGAGCACGACCGCATGTGGCCGATCTATCGACGGCTCTTGCGCTATGCCGCGCCCTACAAGGCAGCTTTCGGCGTGGCCGTGCTGGCAATGCTGCTCAGCGCCCTGGGTGAAGGTGCGACAGCCTGGCTGATGAAGCCCTTGCTGGACGAAGGGTTCGTTGCCAGGGATCCGGACATCATTGCCCTGATTCCAGCCGCCGTCGTCGCGATCTCGGTGCTGCGTGGCTTCGGCAGCTTTGGTGCCACGTATTTCGTCAGCTGGATTTCACGCAACGTGATCAAGACCCTGCGCCAGCAGGTTTTCGAAAAGCTGCTGGTGATGCCGGCCGGGTATTACGACCGCAGTTCCGGCGGCAACCTGGTATCCAAGATTACCTACAACATCGAGCAGGTTGCAGAATCCAGTTCGCGTGCCTTGCTGGTGCTTTTTGGTGACGCACTGCGCATCATGGTGCTGATCGGGTACATGCTCTGGATGAGCTGGCAGCTCACGATCTTCATCTTCGTCCTCACACCCTTGCTGACCTTCATTGTTCGATGGGTCTCGAAACGGTTCCGCCGCTATTCGACGCGTATCCAGAATTCGATGGGTGATGTCACGCATGTCTCCGAGGAAATCATCCTTGGCCAGCGTGTCATCAAGATTTTTGGCGGTGAGAAATACGAGCGCGAGCGTTTCGGTGAAGTTAACGAGCGTAATCGCCAGCTGTTCATGAAGCTGTTCATCACCAAGGCGGGCAGTGTTCCGGTTGTGCAGGTGATCAGCAGCTTCGGTATTGCCATGATTATCTACTTTGCTGCGAAGGGCTCAGGTGGCTTTGAATTCACTGCCGGTGATTTCGCCTCCTATCTTGGCGCGATGCTGTTCCTGGCGCAGCCGATGAAGCGCATCACGGAAATCAACGAGCCCCTGCAGCGCGGCATTGCGGCAGCCCATTCGATATTCGAGTTACTGGATGAACCGGCCCAGCCGGATTCCGGAACGCGTGATCTTGAACGCGTCGATGGCAAGGTGGATTTCGAGAACATCAGTTTTGCCTACGAGGAAAACAAGGGCGAAGTCCTGCGCGAGATCAGTTTCAGTGTCGAGCCGGGTGAAACGATTGCGCTCATCGGGCGTTCCGGTTCAGGCAAGTCCTCGCTGGTGAACCTGATTCCCCGTTTCTATGAGCCGAAATCGGGACGCATCCTCGTGGATGGCAACGACATTCGTGACATTCGCCTCGAATCGCTGCGACGACACATTGCCCTGGTGTCGCAGGATGTCATCCTGTTCAATGACACGATCGCACGGAATATCGCTTACGGCGTAATGGAAACTGCATCCATGGATGAAATCCGTGATGCGGCCCGCGCTGCGCATGCGCTGGATTTCATCGAGGCATTGCCGGATGGTTTCGATACGCAGGTGGGTGACCGGGGCCTGCTGCTTTCTGGTGGCCAGCGCCAGCGCATTGCGATTGCACGAGCGCTGCTGAAGGATGCGCCGATCCTGATCCTCGACGAGGCGACCTCGGCACTGGATACCGAAGCCGAGCGCCACATCCAGGCGGCGCTGGAAGAGTTGATGCAGTCGCGCACCACGTTCGTCATTGCGCATCGACTGTCCACGATCGAGAAGGCAGATCGTATCCTCGTCATGGAAAAGGGCCGCATCGTCGAAGCCGGCAGCCATGCCGAACTGCTCGAACGTGACGGTATCTATGCGCGCCTGCACGGCATGCAGTTTGCCGACATGGTGGATTGAACGGGGCCGGGCTGATGGAAGAATGGCTGAATCGCATCTGGTATGAGCGCAGGCAGCCACCCGCCTGGTTGCTTCCCTTCGAATGGCTTTTCATTGGCCTGTCCGGCTTCCGACGTTTCCTGTACCAGCGGGGAGTGAAAACCACCGAAAGTATTTCGCTGCCGGTCATTGTCGTCGGGAATATCGCCGTTGGCGGTACCGGCAAGACGCCGCTGGTACGTCACCTGGTTTCGCGCTTGCAGGCGGCCGGCATCAAGCCCGGTATCGTTAGCCGGGGATACGGTGGCGCACGGCGCAGCGAGCCCCTCATCGTGCATCCCGATGATTCGGCAACAGATGTCGGCGACGAGCCGCTCTGGCTCGCCGAAGCGACAGGCGCCCCCGTGGCCATCTTCCCGAAACGCGCCCGCGCTGCGCGACATCTCGCCAATAATCGCGATATCGACGTCGTTATCTGTGACGACGGACTCCAGCATTACTCTCTCGCGCGTGACCTGGAAATTGTCGTTATCGACGGGGCGCGCGGCCTCGGTAATGGCCACCGCCTGCCGGCAGGCCCCCTGCGCGAGTCACGGTCGCGCCTGCAGGAAGTGGATTTGGTCATAGCGCAGGGAGACGACGAATTGCCCGGGACGAGCGTAAATGCGCGCATGCACCTTCAACCGTCGGCATTCGTGCACCTTGTGGATGGTGAGCGCCGCGAGATCTCTGCAGGCATTCCAGAAGATTTCCGCAAGGGAGTCCTGGCAGTGGCAGGTATCGGTAATCCGCAGCGTTTCTTTGCAACCGTGGATGAACTCGGCATTGATGCGGAGACACGAAAGTTTGCAGATCATCACCCGTTCTCGGGGGATGATCTGGAGGATGCGCAGGGCAGGCCGGTTATCATGACGGCCAAGGACGCGGTGAAGTGCCGTGAATTTGCGCGCCCTGGCTGGTGGTATCTCGACGTCGAAGCGTATTTCGATCGGGATCCAGTCGATAACATCATCTCGAGACTGGTCGAGCTTAGGAGAAGCTAGATGGACATGGCCCTGCTTGAAATCCTGGTGTGCCCGCTGTGCAAGGGCAAGCTGGATTATCGCAAGCCGGAAGCGGAACTCGTCTGCCGTGCAGACAAGCTCGCCTTCCCGGTGGTGGATGGCAAGCCGGTACTGCTGGTCGACTCGGCACGCGACCTGCTCGAGGACGAAGCATGAGCGGATTCAGTGTCGTGATCCCTGCGCGTTATGCGTCGTCACGCCTTCCCGGCAAGCCCTTGCTGGAAATCAATGGCAAGCCGATGATCCAGCACGCCTGGAAACGCGCGACCGAGAGCGGTGCTGCGCGTGTCATTGTCGCCACCGATGACTACAAGATCCGCAGCACGGCGGAAGGTTTTGGCGCCGAAGCGGTGATGACGTCAACGCGTCATCAGTCCGGAACCGACCGCATTCATGAGGCCGTCAACGAACTCGAACTCGACGATGACGAAATCGTCGTCAATCTACAGGGCGACGAACCGTTGATGCCGCCCGCCAATATCGAGCAGGTTGCGGAGCTGGTCGCAGCGGACGGCGTGGATATCGCGACCTTGAGCGTTCCGCTCGATGATCGTGATGATTTCCTGAATCCGAACGTGGTGAAGGTCGTGGTGAACCAGCGCGGCAATGCGCTGTACTTTTCGCGCGCGCCGATTCCCTGGGATCGCGATGGTGCGCCTGGAGGGGTGGAATCGCAGATGTCCTGCGAGGCTTCGCGTCGCCATCTTGGCATCTATGCCTACAAGGTCGGTTCGCTGCGCGAATTCGCCTCGGCACCGCCGGCTCAGCTTGAACGCCTCGAGAAGCTCGAACAGTTGCGCGCCCTTGCAATGGGTCAGATCATCCGGGTTGCCAATGCCCGCGAGATCCCACCGGGTGGTGTCGATACGGAGGCTGACCTTGCACGGGTTCGCAAGGAAATCACGCGGCGAGGTTGAGGAATCGGGATGAGCAAGGTGATCGGAATCGGTGGCGTCTTTTTCAAGTCAGAGGATCCAGCATCACTTTGCGAGTGGTACAGGCGCTGGCTCGGTTTCGATATCACTTCCTACGGTTGCGCCGAGTTCCCGCAATCGGATCGTCCTGATGAAGCCTTTACCGTGTGGACACCCTTCGCCCGGGATACGAAATACATGGATCCCTCCAGGAAGGAATTCATGATCAACCTGGTGGTTGATGACGTGGATTCATTGCTCGAGTCGGTGCGTGAGGGCGGCGCGGAAATCGTCGGTGGCATCGATCGCGAACCTTATGGTGATTTCGGCTGGTTCATTGATCCGGAAGGGAACAAGATCGAACTCTGGAAACCGAAAGCGCAAACGAACGGAGAGTAGCATGGCAACAAGGCATCGCATCCTTTTCGTCTGCATGGGCAACATCTGCCGCTCACCGACGGCACATGGCGTTTTCCTGAAACTGCTCGAACAGGAAGGCGAGGGATTGCTGGTCGAAGTCGATTCAGCCGGTACGCACAGTTATCACATCGGCAGTGCACCGGATCGACGTTCCGCAGAAACCGCGCGGCGGCGTGGTTACGACCTGTCGCCATTGCGAGCGCGCCAGGTGGATCCCGACGATTTTGAACGCTTCGACTTGCTGCTTGCCATGGATTCGGCAAATTATCGGCACCTGCTTGGCATGGCATCAGAAGAACACCATCCTCGCGTGAAGATGTTCCTGGAGTTTGCCGAGAATTACGAGGATACCGATGTGCCGGATCCATACTACGGTGGTGATCGTGGCTTCGAGCATGTGCTCGACCTGGTCGAGGATGCCTCGAGAGGGCTTTTGCGTTACCTGCGTGAGCGATAAGCCAGCGAGAACCGACAGGAATCGAAAGCAATAAAAAACCCGGCTCATCGAGCCGGGTTTTTTGTGCCGATGTGGCTGAGGCTTATTGCTTGTTCGAATCACTCGGTTCGGTTGATTCACCGTTGCGGGTTTCAACCTTCACCATGCCGGCATCTGCCTTTTCCCGCATCGCCTGGATGCGTTTCAGCACGTCTTCAGCGGACGCACCGGCAGGCTTCTTCTTTTCTTCAGTCTTCGGAGCTTCAGTCTTCGGAGCTTCAGTCTTCGGAGCTTCAGTCTTCGGAGCTTCAGCCTTCGGAGCTTCAGCCTTCGGAGCTTCAGCTTTCGGAGCTTCAGCCTTCGGCGCGTCAGTCTTCGGCGCTTTAGTCTTCGGAGCTTCAGTCTTCGGTGCTTCAGTCTTCGGGGCTTCGGTCTTCGGAGCTTCAGCCTTCGGAGCTTCAGCCTTCGGAGCTTCAGCCTTCGGAGCTTCAGTCTTCGGAGCG
>JAWWBT010000130.1:0-6517 GCA_033720815.1 Gammaproteobacteria bacterium
CTGGTTATCGCGAGCACGACGACAAGCACGATGGAAACAACGGCACCAGGCGTGCTCAATTGCTCTTCGCGACGCAGCCTGCCCACCAGTGCCAGCAGGCTAATCACCAGCATGACGAGCATGGGTGTTTCGCTGAATGCGATGCCACCCAGCCAGCTCGCCCTTGCCATGAATTCGAGTTGCAGGAATATGCCCGCGAGCGACACTGCCGAGGCATGCGCGAGGGGCAGAAGGAGCTGCGGAAGACGCGGTGCCGCAAGCTTTGCCATGCCGACGAGACCGAGCGCGATCACGGCATACATCACCCATGCGGATTCCATGTCGTGCGCCAGTGCCGAACCGAAAAGGAATACCAGGGCGGCTGCAACGAAGCGGTAAGCCGGATGATCGATGAACCACCAGGTAATGGCGGCAACCGCCAGCTGGCCCAGCAGCAGCGACGAGAACATCGCGTTATCCATCGAATCCGCAATGCCATAGAGCACCAGCGCATTACCGGCCAGCGCGACCGCAAGGCCCACCTGGTCGATGAATACGCCGGAATGGCGGCGATGCATCACCGGGACACTGCCGGCCATCAAAAGTGCACCAACAACGACAGCAATGAAACCGGAATCGTTGACCAGGCCGATCACGACGGCGCCCAGCACGAACCACGATGCAAACCACGCACCGATACCGGCCATCAGTTTCATCAGCATCGGTTCGCGACGTGTTGCATCACCATTGTCGAGCCAGTCGAGTATTTGCTCGCGCTCGCCCGGCCGCAGCGTTTCGGCAACACCAGTGCGATCGAGTAGTTCAGCGGTGTCGTTTCGCAGTTCAGTGTTCATGCTTGCCTCCTTCCGTGGATGCCGCCGCTTGAATTTCTGCGGCCAGCACGCGCAGCCACTTGTAGGCGCCGGCAACGACACCAACGATGGAGAGTGCCATCAGCCAGAAGATGCCGGCGTCGTCGGCGATTTCGAACAAGCCTCGACCGATGACCGCGAGCAGCATGAAGGCTGCGTTGAACACGACCAGGGTGAGTACAAGGATGTCCTGGAACACATAGCGGTAGGTCACGAAGACCGCCACCGCAAGCACTGCCCATGGCAGGATCCAGCCCACCGGAACGCTACCGATGAAGATGGCGCCACCTGCTGGTATCGAGGCAAGGCCGAGCGACATCACCAGCAATGCCATTCGCAGCCAAGCCGTGCCCAGCCAGTTCGACCCCTGCAGGCGACGAAAATCACGCAAGGCAAGCAGCGCTGCTGGCAACACTGCACCCAGCGTCATACAGAACTTCCAGCTGTATCCATGGAGGTCAAAGTACGTCGCGAGTGCCGTTTCTGCGATGACCAGCCACAGCACCCACAGCGCAGCGGAATTCGCGATGATGACCCAGGGCAATACCAGGAAGCTCCAGCTTACGAAGAGCTGCCAGGCATCGGCGCCTGTCTGGTACACCTGCCCGAACACGGCCATCAGCACACCGACGAGTACGGTGGCGACAATCAGCAATGACTGCCCTGCCACACCCCGCCAGCCGCTGCGCCAGGCCACCAGCACGGAACCGACAATGCCGAGCTGTATCAGGCCGAATTTCTCGAAGCGGTGCATGTCCGCCCAGTTCCAGGCGAAGAAAAAGACAATGCCCGCCAGCAGCAAGGCGAGCCCGTAGGCCAACAGCCAGAATTCGGCCCACTGCTGCCATTGCGCAGGGCCTCGCAGCTCGCGTACGGCGGCGAGCCATGTTTCGCGGCGTGCCTTGCCCGCGCGTGTCGCGTCGTGCAGCGCATCCAGGCCGGGCGACCTGTCGCTCACGAATGGAATATAGATTTCCTTCATGTCACTCCCCCTGGCGAATCCGTTCGAGTGATAGTGTTTGCCCACAGCGGTCGAGAGTAGCGGAATATCGTGCTGGTGTGTAATGCCGGGCTGGCAACTTGCATGCATCATGAAAAAGCCCCGCGAATGCGGGGCTTTCCAAACGAGCAATTCGATCATTTAAATTCCGGTGCGATACATCCTGTTACCGGGCCCGACATCGCGTAGAGCCATTCGGTCAGCGCACGCGCGGCCGAAGAATTGTTCACGCGAAATGCGTCACCGCTCTGGTGCAGCAACACGAGTTCATACTCGTCGCGCTGCTCGTGGTAGTAGTACGCGCGGAACTGGCAACGTCCGGCATCCGCCATGCGCGACTGTGGTTCGGATACAGCGCCGATCGATGCGGCAGGAATGCGGTTGATACGGTCGCGCAACTCACCGGCCGGGAGAGTTTCCAGTAGCACGGCGCCATAGCTGAATTTCTCTTCCAGGGTGGCTGCCGGGATCATCTCGCCCACGTTGCCGATGTCGCCGGTGTATTCGCCGTTGGAATTACCCGCAACATCGTAGAACCACACCTCACCATGTTCGTTGATGAAGATACCGTTCTGCTGGTAGACCCAGGCGTAGTTTTCGTACTCGACCTCGAAAACGAACTCGCCCGTCATCGGCACCGGGTCTTCGAGCTTGCAGGCGGAAAGCAGCAAAGCCAGGGAAATCGCGGTGAACGCAGTATTGCGGATGGACATTTTCATTTGGCCGACCCTCTAAAGACGACCGGTTGGAAAATGGCAGGCCCGGTGTTGCGGCATCCTGCCTGGCACCTGCCGGATGCGGGTATTTTCTTCCGCAAACGGGGATTTGAGAAGCCCTGTTTTCGCAAGGCTTTCCGGTTACCAGGGTCGGCAGGGTACGTAAATTCTTTCATCCAGCCATTCAAGGAGCACATCCGCCGCGGCACTGGTATTCCGGAAACCGGAGTCGCCACAGATCACCAGGTCGATTTCCCTGTAGCTATCGTGCTGCTTATCGTACAGGTAGGTTCGAACGGTATACACGCCGCCGTCTGAACTGTATGCCCACTCGGGGCGCCATTCGAGAAAACCGTTCAGGGCCTCGTGCAACAGTGCAACGCGCTCCAGCGGCGGCGGCAGCTCGACGAGGTTGACCATGAGGGCATCCGCATATTTCTGCTTCAGTACGCTACGGGGAATGCCATGCGTCCGGTCCGTGTTGCTTAATGTAATGTTGTAATCCGATGGCGCTTCGTAGCGCCAGATTTCTCCCTTGCTATTGATGAAGCGACCCGAGTCCTCATAAATGACAGCGCTGTTCGAGTGCGAAACCTCGAATACATACTCACCGTTGATGAGCTGGGCGTCCTCGCCGCTTTCCACCGGGCAGCCGGAAAGGAGTACGGAAAAGAGCAGGATGGTGGGAAGAGAAAGCTTGCGGTTCATCGGGCACCCCATGGCGCGTGGTCATCCTTTTCCAGAAAGTAGTCGGCGATCCTGGATGCTGCAATGCTACTTCAGGGACGTGGTTCACGGTTTCCTGCGACAGGCTTGCCGCTTTCCGGGAAGCTTACCTGGCCATCCTCAAGGGAAACCCGTGCGACCCGGCCATCAATGAGCCAGATGGTTACGCCACCCTTGTGCAGCACGGAACGCGGGGCACTCATCTGGAGCCAGAGCTTGTGCGAAACGGTTGGCTTCAACGCAGCAGCCGGGATCCCGAATTCTCGCCCGTTTACAGTGACAACCTTGTCCGCGCTGTAAATCCAGACGACCGGCGCATCCACTCTATACCACTGGTCCACGTAGACGAAGTGGCCGCCGTCCACCGTCACCAGCCCGCCCCGGTAACCGGGATGCATATACGGCTGTTCCCACTTCACACGGTCCTTGCGGTTCCGCATGTCCAGCATCACGAGGCGGAACGAGGCCTCCCAGCCCGGCAGTTCTTCCTCGCTGGTTTTCTCGATGCTGGCGCAGTACCAGAGAAAGTCACTGCACTCGCGGTATTCCGGGAAATCGGGCGGCTGGTCGGCCTGTAACTGCAGTGGCAGAAAAACCAGGCCCAGCAAAAGTACCCGGCACGCGAGGCGTCCCTGTGTTTCAAACGCGCCAGCCGGGTTCAGTTGCATGTGAATCACTCTCCGTCGAAATAGTCGCGCGCGTCGGTTTCCCGCGTCATGTGCATGAGTGGTTTTTCGAGCGCACGGGTATACGCCATGACCTTGCCGGAATCCGGGTACTTCACGACGTCGGTGCGGTCATTGGTGGATATCGCGAGGTAACGCAGCTCACCGTCGGATGTATTGATGAGCTGGTGCGCTTCGCCGCACGGGGCGGCGATGAGATCGCCGGCCTTGACCGGGTACTCGACGTCCTCATGACGCAAGGTGCCTTCACCCTCGAGAATGAGGAACATCTCTTCGATCTCTGCATGCGCGTGGTACGGGAAGGCCCGCTTGCCCGGTGGCACCGAGAAAATACTGGTGGCGAGCTTTTCCAGGCCAAGCGATGCACCGATGCGGCGGTAGCTGAATTCGAATTTCTCGCCATTACCGCCGCTATCCGTTAGTGGTGCGGAAAGCGGAGTCAGGCGCGTACGTTCGCTCATCGTTCGGATCCTTCATCTTCGAAGCCAAGCTGGCCACGCGCTTCCTCACGCGACACGAGCACGTAGCAGAGCTGGATGTACAGCAGCACGAGAAGCGACATCTCGAGAACTGCACCCCCGATGGCGTTCCCCTGCCCCGCCATGAAACCACCGAGCACGGCCAGCACGACGGCCGTCACCTGCGCCACGATGCGTGGATGGTGCCAGTGACCGCCCATGTCGCGCTCCCTCAGGACGATCGCATAGATGAAGATTGCCAGCGTCGCGATCTCGATGGTGGCAACGAAAATTTCTGCCAGCAGGACGAGGAACCCTTTGCTCTGCAGCAGGTTCTCGAACGCCCAACCAGCGAGAATATTGATGACCGCGCAAGCCGCGAAGACGAAGAAGAAACCGAAACCGGTAATCCCTTCGCGACGAATATCGTCCAACCACTCTTTCATTGCTGATGCTCTCTATATTGTCTAGCGGGCTTCGGGCAGGGGTCCGTCGTTGCCCATGTCCATCACCCAGCGCCATTCGCCCTCGGCATTCTTCTTCCAGACGGTGGAATACTTGCCATGGCGCACGACCGGGTTACCCTCCGGGTCGATCGCGCGCAGCGTCCAGTAGCCCCAGCTCACGCCGAAATCACCGCTGGCTGCGCCCCAGGCTTCTTCAGGCGCCCATTCAAGGTTGTAATCCATGGTTTCGAGGGCCGCTTCCAGCGCTTCGCCGCGCAACGGGCCACCGCCGTTCGGCAGCAGCACGGCGCCTTCGGCGCGGTAGGTATTGAAGGCATGGGTGACGCTGGAGCGTTCGGCGAGCCAGGCGAATTCCTGGTCGGCCTCGAGGATTTCCTGGGCGGCTTTTGCGGAGTAATCCGTGGGTGCATCGCTGCACGCGCCGAGAGCAGTGAGTACAAGAAGAACTGTGACTAATACCCCGAAATTACGTTTCACGTGGGTTCCTCCCCCCAATCCACGGCTCTTTGATGCACAATAGCATGAAACCTCGCGCGCCCTTTTCGGGTCTTACCTGAGCTGCCCTGGCCAAACCGGGCCACACCTGGAGGAAGCGAATGGATCTCAAGAGCCTGCAACTCGACGCCAACGCCCGCACTGCGGTGGACGAAGTGCATGCCGCGATGGACGCGGTAAACGGCATCATTCTCGGCAAGCAGCGCGAAGTACAACTGGCCGTTGCCTGCCTGCTGGCTCGTGGCCACCTGCTCATCGAGGACATCCCGGGTGTCGGCAAGACGACACTGGCGCAGGCGCTGGCACGCGCCTTTGGCCTCGACTACCAGCGTATCCAGTTCACCTCCGACCTGCTCCCCGCCGACATCATCGGCGCGGCGATATTCCAGCGTGAAACAGGCGCCTTCGTGTTCCAGGCGGGCCCGATCTTCGCGCAGGTGATCCTCGCGGACGAGGTGAACCGCGCGACACCGAAAACGCAATCGGCGCTGCTGGAGGCAATGGAAGAAAAGCAGGTGACGGTGGAAGGCCAGACACGCGCCTTGCCGGAACCCTTCTTCGTGATCGCAACCCAGAACCCGCTGTACCAGGTGGGCACCTTCCCGCTGCCGGAGTCGCAGCTTGACCGCTTCCTGATGCGGCTTGATCTCGGCTACCCGGACAGTGACGCCGAGCGCGAGCTGCTTTCCGGCAAGGACCGCCGCGCAATGGTCGCCGACATGAAGGCGCAGATTTCCATTGAACAGCTGGTTGAACTGCAGGGCGCAGTGGATGCCGTGCACTGCTCCTCCGCGCTGCTCGATTACCTGCAAGGCATCCTCGATTTCACGCGCAAGGACAGCCACTTCCGCACCGGCCTGTCGCCGCGTGCCGGCCTCTCGCTGCGACGCGCCGCGCAGGCCTGGGCGCTGCTCGACGGTCGCAATGCCGTGCTGCCCGAAGATATCCAGGTGGTGTTGCCAGGCGTGGTTGGCCACCGCCTTCGTCCGCGCGAGGAAGACGGTGAAATGAGCGCCCGCGCGATCGCGCAACTCGTCATCGAGGCATTGCCGATTCCGTAAGGACGGCTGCGCAATGTTCGCGACTCCCATCAATCGATTGCGCCAGCGCATCAGCGC
>JAWWBT010000131.1:0-6464 GCA_033720815.1 Gammaproteobacteria bacterium
GGCCGGATGCCGAACGCAGTGCACTCCTTGCGCAATTGCAGGCACTTGAAATGGATGCTTTGGCAGTTGATGACGGTGTGGAGGGCATGAAGGCCGCCCTGCATGCCGCCGCGACCGGACGACCGTTCGATATCGTCCTGGTTGCGATGCAACTGGATTACCTGGACGGCGAGGAACTGGGGCGACGCCTGCTCGAACGTCCGGCAACACGGAACTGCTGCCTTGCCATGATGACGCAGGTCGGGACCCGCGGCGATGCGAAGCGCCTGAAGGAAGCCGGTTTCTCTGCCTATTTCCTGAAACCCATCCCACCAGAACACCTTGGTGAACTGTTGCGTGCGACGCTCGCAACCATGAGCCTGGATGACGAGCAGCGCCGCGTGCAGGGGCTGGTGACTCGCTACTACGTTTCCGACCGGAAGCCGTACCGGTTCCAGGTACTGGTGGTCGAGGATGACCCGGTCAGCCGCGAGGCAAGCTGTCGCCGCCTCGAGCAGCTTGGATGCGAAGTTCGAAGCGTTGGCAATGGCGAGGAATGTTTCGGGCAAATCGAATCTTCGAAACCGGACCTTGTGCTGCTCGATCAGAACCTGCCGGATCTTCGTGGCGACGAGATTGCCGAACGCCTGCCCCGCGTCGTTACGGGCGAACCCCCGCCAATCGTGATCTTCTCGGCCGGCCTGACCCAGGCCGAGAAGCAGCGCTGTCGCCAGGCGGGTGTTGCAGGGTTCCTGACCAAGCCGGCGACCACTGTCGGGCTACGGGAAACCCTGCAGCGTTTTGGCTGGAAGGAGTCGGAAGCACCGGTGGATGCTTCAGCCGATCCGGGGCTGCTGACCGCCTACCTGCGTGAGTCGCGCAAGCGCCAGTCCGAGATGGCCGAAACCCTCGACGCCAGGGAAATCGACCGCAAGTTGCTCTATCGCATCGCGCATACCCTGCGGTCGGCGAGCAGCCACGTCGGTGCGAGCGAACTTGCGAGCAGGTTTGCCGGTTTCGAAGCCGAAGTCATGGAACTGGGTGAGGCGTCATTACGCGAAAAGGCCAGCAAGCTGCTGGCCGATTGGCGCGAGGCATGCGACGAACTCGATTCCGAACGTGCCGAAGACCAGGACCAGACTGTCCGTCTCGGATCACGCCGTAGCCGCGGCTGAGCCTCGCTCTGCATTCCAGGCGTCAGAATCGCTGTTTCTTCAACCACGGAATCATTCGCGCGAAGGCTTCTTCGATGTTTTCCATGGAATTGGAGAAACTGATGCGCACGGCGTTCATCGAGCTTTCCCCGAAGGCATCACCCGGAATCACGCAGACACCGATTTCTTCCAGCATGCGTTCTGCGACCATGGTGCCGTTGGTGTGGGTGGGCAGTGACGGCAGCATGTAGAAAGCGCCCTGGGGCCAGTAACCGGTCAGGTGCGGCGCTTCGGCGACCAGGTCCACTACCCTGTCGCGCCGCCGCTTGTACTCGGTAATCATCTCGTCAATGCAGCTACGATCACCGGTCAATGCAGCGACACCCGCCCACTGTGCGGGCGTATTGGCGACGGTGGTGGTGAACATGTGATATCGCCGCAGCTTCTTGATGGCGCCCTGGCTCGAGATAACCCAGCCGATACGCAGTCCCGCCATGCTGAAGGTCTTCGAGAAACTGCTGATCGCCATCACGTGGTCGAGATCGGAAGTGCAGCGGATCACGCTCGGGTATTCCATGTCGTCCAGCAGCAGGTGGTCGTAGACCTCGTCGCTGAAGACATAGATGCCGCGGTATGCCGCTTCCTGCACGATCGCTTCCATCGTCTCTTTCGGGTACACCACGCCCGTCGGGTTTGAGGGCGAGTTCAACACGATGGCAAAGGTTCGCTCGCCGATATTGTCGATGACTTCCTGCGGGTCGAGCTGGTGACCGTGCTCGGCTCGCGTGGGGATCATCTTTACCTCGCCGCCATTCATGCGGATCAACGGCGCATAGAGAAGGAAGGTCGGGTCTGCGACAAGGAATTGCCGGCCTGGCGCCGCCGTTGCGCTCAGTGCCAGGTAGATCGCCTCGGTCGCACCGGTCGTGATGAGGAAGTTTTCTTCCACCAGGTCGCGGTCGTAGCGCTTGCTGTAGTAATCCTTCAGCGCGGTCAGCAGCTCCGGCAGGCCGGCATCCAGCGTGTAGCCTGTCTGGCCTGCCTGTAGCGCCTCGATGTGCGCATCGACAATGTGCTGCGGCGTCGGGAAATCGGGCTGCCCGATGGAAAGGTGGATGACATCTTCCATGTCGGCGGCCATGTTGATCATCCGCCGGATGCCCGGCATCGGAATGGCCTGCAGGGCGGGGCCGAACAGCGGCGCCGCAGTGTGCTCGTACTGGTCCATGTTGATCGGGTTACCCATCGTGTCCTCCACGTCGGTGCTGGTTCGAGGCCCCACTCTCAGACTAGGTGCCAAGACCGTGCCGTCAAGAAATTGGTCTACCTTGAGAAAAAGGTCACTAATCAAGTTGACGGCCCACGGAGTGGCTGTAATGGTAGGAACATGATGGATTCGCGCCAATTGCCGGTCATCGCGGTGCTCACTGCAGATGACGAAGGAATGCCACCCGGCCTGGATGCCCTGGACGGACACGCCGAACTGCGCCACGCCGATTCCGAGGCGGCGCTTCGCGAATCACTGCCAGGCGCCGACATCCTGCTTGTCACCGATTTCCGTACCGATGCCCTCGCCGCTGCCTGGGATGCCGCGGATTCACTCAAGTGGATCCACGCGACCAGTGCCGGTGTAGACGCACTGATGATTCCCGAAGTGCGCGATTCCGATATTCCCGTCACCAATGCATCCGGCATCTTTGATCGCAGCATTGCCGAGTACGTGCTCGGCGCCATCCTGATGATGGCGAAGGACTTTCCCGGATCCATGGCGCTGCAACGAGACCACGCCTGGCGCCATCGCGATACCGAGCGGGTCAACGGCCATTCGGTGCTCGTGGTTGGCGCCGGCAACATCGGTCGGCAGATTGCACGGCTGTGCACGGCTGTCGGGATGCGGGTTACCGGCATTGCCAGCCGCGACCGCGCCGGTGATTCCGATTTCGATGCGGTGTATGCCTCGTCACGGTTGCCGGACCTGCTACCGAATTTCGATTACGTGGTCGTGGCGGCACCCCTGACGCCGCAGACAGAGGGGCTGTTTGATGCGGGTGCCTTCGAGCGCATGTCGCCGCATGCGCGATTCATCAATATCGGTCGCGGGCCGATTGTCGTTACCGACGACCTGGTTGAAGCCCTGCAGGACGGCACGATTGCCGGCGCCGTTCTCGATGTGTTCGAGGAAGAACCGCTGCCACGCGACCATCCGCTCTGGGATTGCCCGAACACCGTGCTGACCGCCCACATGGCCGGTGATTTCGTCGGCTGGCGTGAAGCACTCGTCGAGCAGTTCGTGTCGATGTTCCATCGCTGGCGTGCCAGTGGTGACCTCAAGAACCTCGTCGACAAGCACAAGGGCTACGCCGCGCGCTAGCTACCCCGGGCAACTGGCCTGAATGATGCCCTGCCGGGCAAAGGAGAAACGCATGAACGATGCCGTGAATCCTGCCGACCTCACCGCGTTGCAGATGGCAGCCCTGTTTCGCAGTGGTGAACTCTCGCCACTGGAAGCGACCGAGGCATGCCTCACGCGCATTCACGAGCATAACGACGCCGTGAATGCCTTCTGCTTCATGAACGAGGAACTGACGCTGGATGCGGCGCGCAAGTCCGAAGAGCGTTTCCTGCGGCTGGAACCGCTTGGCCTGCTGGACGGCATTCCTGTCGCCATGAAGGACATGTTTGTCACGAAGGGCTGGCCGAATCGGAAAGGTTCGAAAGTCGTTCCCGATTCACCGGGTGAGGTCGATTCGCCTGCCGTTGCTGCCCTCACCCGCCAGGGATATGTGCAGATGGGCCGCACCACCGCACCCGAGTTCGGCTGGAAAGGCATTACCGATTGCGCTCTCACTGGTGTGACCGGTAATCCCTGGGACCCTTCAAAGACGGCGGGTGGTTCCTCCGGTGGTTCTGCCGCCGCCGTGCCACTCGGTATGGCGCCGCTGGCGACCGGCACCGATGCCGGTGGTTCGATCCGCATACCCGCCGGTTTTTCCGGCCTGGTTGGTCACAAGCCAACGCAAGGGCTCATTCCCATGTGGCCGCCAAGCGCCTTCGGGCAACTCGCGCATCCGGGCCCGATGACGTGGACGGTGGAAGACACCGCACTGATGATGGACGTGATGTGCGAACCCGATGTCCGTGACATGACGCTGCCTGGCGTTGATGGCAGTTTCCTCGATGCCATCGAAGGCGGCATCAAGGGGATGCGCATCGCCTATTCCCCGAATCTCGGTTACGTGAAGGTCGATAATGAAATCGCCGCCTCGGTAAAAGCCGCTGCCCGGCTGCTCGAAGACATGGGCGCGATTGTCGAAGAGGTCGACCCCGGTTTCGATGATCCGCTGGATGCGTTCAGTATTCTTTTCTACGGTGGCGCGGCGAACGCCATGCGCGACCTGGACAAGAAGCAGCGCGCCGAAATGGATCCGGCGCTGTGCGAAGTCGCGGCCTGGGCCGAGAAGCTCTCGCTGCTCGATTATCTCGGTGCGCAGAACGTGCGGGCGCAGCTGACGGAAACCACCAATCGATTCCATGCGAATTACGACCTGTTGCTGACACCGTCGCTGCCGATTCCTGCGTTTACCGCGGGACAGGAAGTACCGGACGGCTGGCCGCACGAACGCTGGCCCACGTGGACGCCGTTTACCTACCCGTTCAACATGACCGGCCAGCCGGCGTGCAGTGTTCCCTGTGGTTTCACGCAGGACGGCCTGCCGATCGGCATCCAGCTGGTCGGTGCGCGGCATCGCGATGATCTCGTGCTGCGCGCCGCGAACACCTACCAGAAGGCAAATCCCCTCACCCATATCCGCCCGGCACTGCTTGGCGGACGCTGAATACGGAGTGGAAACCATGATCGAGTCTCCCCTGCTGAAAAACCTGACCGGCTATATCAACGGCGAATGGGTGGGCGCCGATAGCGGTGACACCCTGGATGTGCACAACCCTGTCAATGGCGAGAAGCTTGCCTCCGTGGCATCGATGGGCAAGGCCGAGACCATTCGCGCGGTTGATGCCGCCGAAGCCACGCGATTCGACGTGGCCAGCATCAAGCAGCGCAAGGAATGGCTGCAGAAGACCGCCGATGCCCTGCGCGACAACAGGAAGGAAATCGGCCGCATCCTTTGCCTGGAGCACGGCAAGCCGTGGAAGGAAGCCCAGGGTGAAGTGGATTACGCGGCGGCCTTCTTCGATTTCGCTGCGGACAACGTTGAAGAACTGAAGCCGCGCAAGGTCGGCAAGACTCTGCGTCCCGGTGACTGGACTGTGCATTACCGCCCTGCCGGCGTGGCCGCATTGCTGACGCCATGGAATTTCCCGATCGGCATGATCGCGAAGAAATTGTGCGCCTCGATGGCGGCGGATTGCCCGAGCGTGATCAAGCCCTCGTCGAAAACACCGCTGACCATGATCGCGCTATTCACCATTCTCGATCGCGACGTGAAGCTGCCGAAAGGCAAGGTGAACCTGGTGATGGGCCCGGCCGGCGAAATCGGTGATGCGCTGTGCGAGGACCCGCGTGTCACGGTGCTGTCGTTTACCGGATCCACCGGTGTCGGCAAGAAGCTCATCGAGAACACCAAGGACCAGGTAAAGCGATTGACGCTGGAACTGGGCGGCAACGCACCCTACATCGTGTTCAAGGATGCCGACCTGGATTCGGCAGCCGATAACCTGATTGCCAACAAGTTCCGCGGCGGCGGCCAGACCTGCGTCTGCGCCAACCGCATCATCGTGCACAAGGATGTCGCGAAGGAATTCGGTGAAAAGGTCATCGAGCGCGTGAAGGACATGAAGGTTGGCGACGGCATGGAGGAAGACACCGACATGGGGCCGCTGATCGACAGGAACGGTTACGAGAAGGTGCGCCGGCACGTGAAGGATGCGCTCGACAAGGGTGCGGAGCACATGTTCGGCGAAGACCCCGGTCCGATCGAGAACGACTGGGGTGGATTCCACGGTCCGGTGGTGATCCGCAAGGTGACGAGCGAGATGGAGTGCGCGCGTGATGAAACCTTCGGTCCGCTGGTACCGCTGATGGAATTCGAGACGGAAGCGGAAGCCGTTGAAATCGCCAACGACACCGAGTTTGGTCTCGCCTCCTACCTGTTCACTGCCGATGACGAGCTGGCAGAACGCGTGATCGCGAAACTGCACTTCGGTCATGTCGGCTGGAACACCGGCACCGGCCCGACGCCGGAAGCCCCGTTCGGCGGCATGCTGCAATCCGGCTATGGCCGCGAAGGTGGCCTGGAAGGCCTGTTCGATTTCGTTGAAGCCCAGGCGGTACCGAAAGGTTCCTGAACCATGCGGGCATGAAAAAGGCCGCCC
>JAWWBT010000132.1:0-6273 GCA_033720815.1 Gammaproteobacteria bacterium
CCACGATTTCGCGCGTTTCATTCGGGATTTCCAGGCCGACCGTCGGCTTGCCCGGAATCACCTCGACCACGCGCACGGACATCGCCGACAGCGCGCGCGCAAGGTCCTTGGAGAGGTTGGAAATCTGGCTGACCTTCACGCCGGCCGCGGGCTGCAATTCGAAGCGGGTAATGACCGGGCCCGGGTTAACCTCGACGACCTGCACCTCGACACCGAAATCCGCCAGCTTCATCTCGACCAGGCGCGACATCGCCTCCAGCGAATCCTGCGAGAACGACGACTTGCGCTCAGGCGGCTTGTCCAGCAGCGAAAGCGCAGGCAATTCGGAATTCGTGCGCTGTTCGAACAGCGGCACCTGGCGCTCCTTTTCCACGCGGATGCTTGGCTCCACCTTCTTCGGCGGTGCCGAGATCTTCGGTTTCGGCTTTTCCTTGCGCTGTTCCGTCTGCACGCGGACCAGTTCCACGCGCTGCTGGCGGTGGCGCTGGTCTTCCATCGCCTGGCGAGCCCGCTCCATGCGATTACGGAAAATTTCGATGCCAAGCAGCGTGTAGCGACCAATGCTGTCCATGACCTTCAGCCAGGAAATACCCGCAAACAGGGTTACCCCGCCAAGGAACAGCGCCAGCAGCAACACCGTTGCGCCCAGTTCGCTCAGGACCGCCTCAAGCCCGAACCCGACAAAGTTGCCCAGCACGCCACCGGCACCACCCTGCTCCACCGGCAAGGCATTGGCAGCAGTTTCCCAGTGCAGGCTTACCAGGCCGGCAGCGGCACTCAGCGTCAGCAGGAAACCGGCAATCTTGAGCCCGACGGCGAGCTTGTTGATCGGTTCGTCCGAACTGAGGCGAGCGGCGTAGACCATCCAGCCGCCGACAGCGACCAGGACAGGGAAGAGGTGTGCGGGATAGCCGAACAGAAGCAGCAACAGGTCGGCCAGATGCGCACCGAAGACACCAATCCAGTTCTGGACCGGGCCACCGGTACCGGTAGAGGAGAAACCGGGATCACTCGGCGTATAGGAAACCAGCGCCGCAGCAAGAATCAGCGCCAGGCCGAGCAGTATCCAGAGCGCAGCCTCGCGCAGCCCTCGCACGATGTGTTCGGCCAGTTCCGGTGCCCCCGCATCCTTTTTCTTGCGCTTGGCCTGTGCCACAGCTACTTAACCCCGATCATCAAGAAATATATGTAACTTATTATTCTTGTTGTATTTTCAAGTCAAGTCGTTTTGCCTGCACGACCCTCGAAGCGATGCGGCCGGAGCGCTTGCTCCGGCCGCCGGTCACTCAGTCCAGCAAGGCCGGATGAACGACCTTGCCATCTTCAACGTTGATGCCCTTCACCAGCGCCTCGTTACTACGCCAGTCACCTGATGCCAGGATCGAGGCGTAGGACGCAATCGCTGCGGACAGCGCCTGCGACGAGGTGCGCGGCACCGCGCCCGGCATGTGCGTCACGGTGAAGTGGGTCACGCCATTGTGCTCGTAGGTCGGGTTGTCCCAGGTCGTACCCTTCGCGGTCTCGATGCAACCACCCTGGTCGATGGCGATATCCACGACCACCGAACCCGGCGACATGCTTTCGACCATCTCCTTCGTCACGACGCGCGGCGCCTTCTTGCCGGTCACCAGCACGGCGCCGATCACCACATCGGCATCCTTGACGGCATCGGCAACGTCCGCCACGTGCGGATACAGGCCGGTCACGTTCGGGCCCAGCTTGCGCATTTCCTCGAGCTTTTCCATGTTCAGGTCGAACACGCTCACTTCGGCGCCCATGCCGGCCATGATGGTCGCGGCCGCGCCACCGGAAACACCGGCACCGAGAATCACGACCTTGCCGCGACGGGCAGCCGGGATGCCACCGAGCAGTACGCCACGGCCCTTGTTCGGCGCGTGCAGCAGCGTGGTTGCCCACTGGGCGGAGAGGCGGCCGGCGATGTCGGACATCGGCGCCAGCAACGGCAGCTTGCCGTTGACTTCAACGGTCTCGAAGGCCACGGCGGTCAGGCCGATGCGTTTCAGTTCCTCGGTCAGCTCCGGCTCGGCGGCCAGGTGCAGGTAACAGAACAGCAGGTGTTCCTTGCGCAGGTGCTTGAGGTCTTCCTTGATCGGTTCCTTGACCTTCACGATCATCTCGGCCTTTTCGTAGAGCTCCTCGACCTTCTCGATGACCTCCACGCCGACATTGCGATAATCGTCGTCGCTGTAACCGCTCTTCTCGCCGGCGCCAGCCTCGATCATCACGGTGTGACCTTCCTTGACCAGGCCCGAGCAGGCTGCGGGAATCAGGCCGACACGGCCTTCAAGCGGCTTCAGCTCGCGGGGAATACCAATGCGCATGCTACTAACACTCCTTTACGCTGCAGGACAGTTTTCGTAAGATTCTCCGGCGCTTCCTGCCGCACAGCCCTCGCTGCTGCGACCTGCGGGAAGCCCTTGGAAAGCGAGTCCGGTGCCCCCAGATACTGCGATGCGGTGCCGGTTTCACCGCCACCGCATTCCAGAACACCGGAATCCACCCACCTCAGAATTCAAGGCCAGATTATACATGAGCGACGCCAAACATTGCCGCCTTCTTATCATCGGTTCCGGCCCTGCCGGCTACACCGCCGCCGTCTACGCGGCCCGCGCCAACCTTGACCCGGTGCTGGTCACCGGCATCGAACAGGGTGGCCAGCTGATGACCACTACTGACGTTGAAAACTGGCCGGGTGACCCGGAAGGCCTGCAGGGTCCCGGGCTGATGGAGCGCATGCGCGAGCACGCCGAGCGCTTCAACACCGAGATGGTGTTCGACTACATCAACGAGGTCGATTTCTCGCAGCGCCCGTTCGTGCTGCAGGGCGACAGCAACAAGTACACCGCCGATGCCGTGATCATCGCGACGGGTGCCACCGCGAAATACCTGGGCCTGGAATCCGAGGAAGCCTTCAAGGGCAAGGGCGTCTCCGCCTGCGCGACCTGTGACGGTTTCTTCTACAAGAACCAGAAGGTCGCCGTGATTGGCGGCGGCAATACCGCGGTTGAGGAAGCGCTGTACCTGTCGAACATTGCCTCCGAGGTGCACCTGGTTCACCGCCGCGACGAGCTGCGCGCCGAGAAGATCCTGCAGCAGCGCCTGTTCGACAAGGCCGAGAACGGCAACGTCACCATCCACTGGAACCGCAACCTCGACGAAGTGCTGGGTGACGATTCCGGTGTGACCGGTATCCGCCTGCACTCCTCCGACGACGTCGAGAAGAAGGAAGAGCTGGATGTCATGGGCTGCTTCATTGCCATCGGCCACAAGCCGAATACCGACATCTTCGAAGGCAAGCTGGACATGGAAGGCGGCTACATCAAGGTCAAGAGCGGCCTCGAAGGCAACCACACCCAGACCAGCGTCGAAGGCGTGTTTGCTGCCGGCGACGTGATGGACCATGTGTACCGCCAGGCCGTCACCTCGGCCGGTACCGGCTGCATGGCCGCGCTGGATGCCGAGAAATTCCTCGACAGCCTCGAAGACCAGAAGTAAGCCGGGCCCGGGCCTGGTTCCGGACGCCGTCATGCCCACGCCGCGAACTTCGCAGCACCTCGGCATGGCGGCGTTTTCGCCTGCGGCCTGGGACTCCCTTGATCCATCCGGTAATCCCTTCGTCTCCCACGCCTTCCTCGCTGCGATGGAGTCTTCGGGCTCGGTGACCACCGAAACAGGCTGGGAACCCTGCCATATTGGGGTAAACGGTGGCGATTCACTGCTCGCCGCAATGCCCCTGTATCGCAAGCACCATTCATTCGGCGAGTTCGTTTTCGACTGGGGCTGGGCCGATGCCTGCCAGCGAGCCGGCATTGCCTACTACCCGAAGCTGCTGACCGCCGCGCCCTACTCTCCCGTCACCGGTCCACGATTGATCGGTAGCGAACCGGGCAAGCTGATCGAACAGGCCAAGGCCGTCGCCGAGGAAGGGAATCACGTGAGCTGGCATGTGCTGTTCCCGAACGACCAGGACCGACAACACCTGCAGGAAGCCGGCCTGCTGATCCGCAAGGATTCGCAGTTCCAGTGGTTCAACAGGGACTACAACGATTTCGATGGCTTCCTTGCCGCGCTGAAATCCAAGCGCCGCAAGGAAATCCGTCGCGAACGCCGCCAGGTCGCAGATGCGGGCATCCGCTTTCGCCGCGTTACCGGCCACGAACTCGACGAGCCGACGCTGGCGCGGATTTACGACTGCTACGCCAGTACCTACCAGCTACGCGGGCAAATGCCCTACCTGACACCGGATTTCTTCCGTCAGTACGCCGCGGCTGCACCGGACTCGCTGGTCTGCTTCGTCGCCTCCCGCGAGGACGACGAAATCGCGGTGGCCATCTGCCTGCGCGACGCCGAAGCGCTCTACGGACGCTACTGGGGAAGCCTCGTGGAGGTACCCGGACTGCACTTCGAGGCATGTTATTATCAGGGCATTGAGTACTGCCTGGAACACGGCCTCGGCCGCTTCGAACCAGGCACCCAGGGCGAACACAAGATCAGCCGCGGCTTCGAGCCGGTACCGGTCTGGTCAGCGCACTGGATCCGCCACCCGGGCCTGCGCACGGCAATCGCCGAGTTTCTCGACAGGGAGACACCGATGGTTGATCGCTATATTTCCGACGCCGCCACGCTGCTTCCCTTCCGCAGCGAAGCCTGACCATGACCGGCGTTCACTGGATAACCCACCAGCATCCACCGGATGCCTTCCCGGACGTGCGCGATGCGCTGCGCGACCCGGATGGCCTGCTCGCGATCGGTGGGGACCTGTCGATGCAACGCCTCCTGTGCGCCTACAAGCGCGGCATATTCCCCTGGTACAGCCTTGGCCAGCCGGTGCTCTGGTGGTCACCTGACCCGCGCGCCGTACTCTTTCCAGAAGACCTGAAGATTTCGCGCAGCCTGCGCAAGTCAATCCGCCGGGCTGGCTGGCGCTTCTCGCTCGACGAGGATTTTGCCGGCGTGATGGAACGCTGTGCCGAAACGCCGCGTCCCGGACAGGATGGCACCTGGATTTCCGCCGACATGGTTGCGGCCTACTCGGCACTGCATGAGGCGGGCTACGCCCATTCCGTGGAGGTCTGGGACGGTGACGAGATGGTCGGCGGGTTATACGGCGTCGCCATCGGCAAGGTGTTCTTCGGGGAATCGATGTTCAGCCACGCTACCGATGCCTCGAAAGCTGCACTCGCTGCGCTGGTTCGACAGCTGCAGGCCTGGGATTTCGCATTGATCGACTGCCAGGTGACCAATCCGCATCTCGAGCGCCTGGGCAGCCGCAACCTGCCGCGCGAGGAATTCCTTGGCCTCCTGCGCGAACACACGCGCGCCCCGCAGCCCGGGCAATGGACCATGGAACTCTCGCGACTCGGTCTCGACCGTTTCGACCCCGCCGTCACGGGATTGCAGGCATGAACGAAACCGACAACCGCCATATCCCGTTCTTCATGACGCCGGAACACGAGTGCAGCTACTACGATGACCGGCTGGCTCGAACGGTATTCGGTGACCCGCACCAGCAACCGGATCGCCGTGCGCAGACCGAACTGGCGCGTCACGGTTTCCGTCGCAGCGGCCGATTCATGTACCGCCCGGAATGCCATGGCTGCAACGCCTGCATTCCATCGCGCATCCCGGTCGCGGCCTTTCGCCCGAGCCGCAGCCAGCGCCGCAACCTGCGCGACAATGCCGATCTCGACGTGTCCATGTCGGCGCCCTACTGCAACGACTTCCTGCTGTCGTTCTACAACCGCTACCAGGAACACCGCCATCCCGAAGGCCAGATGCTGGCATCGAACGCGGCACAGTTCTCGGATTTCCTGCTCAGCCCCTGGGCGGATACCAGCTTCCTCGAAGCTCGCGAGGGAAACCAGCTGAAGGCAGTCGCCGTTTTCGACCGTTTCGAGGACAGCCTCTCGGCGATCTACACCTTTTTCGACCCCGCGGAACTCCATCGCGGCCTCGGCGTCTTCATGATCCTCCAACTGCTGGAGCGTGCGCGACGCGAGAACCTGGACTGGCTGTATCTCGGGTACTGGCTGCCCAGGCATCCGAAAATGGCCTACAAGGAACGCTTCAGGCCGCTGGAAATCCTTGTGGCCAGCGAGTGGCGACCGTATGACGAATTGGCGGGAAAGTTGAACTCGCGCGGCCTATAGGGCAGAATCCGCGCCTCGACCACACAGGAAAGACGGACTACATGGCGAAAGAAGAAGCAATCACGATGGAAGGCGAAGTTCTCGAAACGCTGCCGAACACGAC
>JAWWBT010000133.1:0-6124 GCA_033720815.1 Gammaproteobacteria bacterium
CAGCACATTCCGCAGGTGGTGATACAGCCGCTCCATGTCTTCCTGCGAGGCCGGCGGGTAATCCTCGCCCTGCCTGGCAGCATTTTCGGCCGCCCCCATCGCCAGCAGCGCCATGCGGGTCTCGTAAGCCAGCACCTGTACCGCCGCGCCGAGGTTCAGCGACGAATATTCAGGGTTGGCCGGGATGGTCACGAGGTGGGTGCAGTGGTCCAGTTCCTCGTTGCTGAGGCCGGACTTCTCGCGACCGAACACTAGGGCAACCGGGCCGCGAGCGGATTCCCTCGCCACCTGCTCGCCCGCTTCGCGCGGATCAAGCTGCGCCCATTGCACGGAACGCAGCCGAGCCGATGTACCGATGACCACATGGCAATCGGCAACCGCCTGATCCAGTGATTCGTGAACGGTGGCAGCGGCCAGCACATCATCGGCGCCGGATGCGCGATCGGTCGCTTCCTGGTCGGGAAAACGCCGCGGCGCGACGAGGTGCAGCTGGCTCAGGCCCATGACCTTCATGGCCCGCGCAGCCGCGCCGATATTGCCCGGATGGGTGGTACCAACCAGCACGATACGGATCTGCCGGCCCTCGCCGGCGGTTTCGAATTGCTCTGAACTCACGACAATTTCATCCCGCAACAACAATTTCTGGTATTCTACGCGGCCCGCTCGGCCGTGTGTGCCGTCAGCGGCTTCTTTATACAGTCCGCAGCTCCCTGGAAGGTGTTGAACATGCATCCGATGCTGAACATTGCCGTGCGCGCCGCGCGCCGCGCCGGCGACATCATAGTCCGCAGTCTTGACCGTCTCGACGACGTGAAGATCGAAACCAAGGCCGGCAACGATTTCGTGTCCGAAGTCGACCGTGATGCCGAGAACGCCATCATCCAGACCATTCGTCGCTCATACCCGGACCACGCCTTCCTCGCGGAAGAATCCGGCCACACCGGCGGCAAGGATGGCGAAGCTGCGGAATACGAGTGGATCATCGATCCTCTCGACGGCACCACCAACTTCCTGCACGGTTTTCCTGTCTTCGCGGTGTCCATCGCCCTCCGGGTGAAGGGCCGCATCGAACATGGCGTGATCTACGACCCGATGCGCCAGGAGCTGTTCACGGCCTCGCGCGGTGGTGGTGCGATGCTCGACGGCAAGCGCATCCGCGTCACGCAGTGCCGCGAACTCGGCAAGTCGCTGATCGGCACCGGCTTCCCGTTCCGCGATACCGACAACGTCGACAAGTACCTGCCGATGTTCCGCGAGATGGTGGTGAAGACCCGCGGCGTGCGTCGCCCGGGCGCCGCTGCTCTCGACCTGGCTTACGTGGCAGCCGGTCGCCTGGATGGATTCTTCGAGATGGGCTTGAGCATCTGGGATATTGCCGCGGGCTGCCTGCTGATCCAGGAAGCCGGTGGCCTGGTCGGCACCATCAAGGGTGGCACCGACCACCTGGAAACGGGCAACGTGCTTGCCGCCAACCCCAAGCTGTTTGCGCAGATGGCAAAGACGCTCAAGCCACACGCCTGATTCAATAGAATTTCTAGCAAGAAAAAAGCCGCTGCCTGTGCAGCGGCTTTTTTTGTCCCGAACGCTTGAACGGGTCATTCGAAACGTCAGCCCTGAGCGTCACGAGCGCAGCCAGTGCAAGACAAATTTTCGAAGCATTCGAGAAACAGGAGGTCGGCGGCCAATCAAAGTGCTGACACGCGCAGATTTTGCTTCAGGACAAGGCACGAAGCCCGCTGAGGCGCGGAATGCACATGAAGTGCCTGAGCACCGAAGCGGGCTTCGTAACGCAGTACTGGAGCAAAAGATGCCGTGTCAGGGAAGATCGTCGACCGGCTCCTTGTCTTCTATGGGCAACAGATCTTCCTTCGACACACCCAGCATCAGCGCCAATGCCGATGCGATGTAGATCGAGGAATACGTACCCACGACCACACCGATGATCAGCGCCTCTGCAAAGGAATGAATCACTTCACCGCCGAGATAGAACAGGGCCAAGAGCACCAGCAGCGTGGTACCGGATGTCATGAGGGTACGCGACAGGTTCTGGTTGATCGACACGTTCGCAATGTCAACGGTGGTGCCCTTGCGCATCAGGCGGAAGTTCTCGCGGATACGGTCAAACACCACGATCGTGTCATTCAGCGAGTAACCGATAACCGCCAGCACCGCGGCGAGCACGGTCAGGTCGAACGGCACCTGGAATAGTGCGAAAAAGCCCATTATCAGTGTCACGTCATGCGCGAGTGCCGCAACCGAACCCAGCGCCAGCTTCCACTGGAAGCGCAACGAAACGTAGATGAGGATACCGATGAGCGCGAACATCATCGCCTCGATACCCTGGTTCGTGAGCTCGTCACCGATCTGCGGACCAACGAATTCGACGCGTCGCATCTCGGCACTCTCGTTGCTCTGACGCAATGCACGCAGCACGTCTGTACTGATATCCGCGCTGGATTTCTCATCTCTCGGTTGCAGGCGAATCAGCACATCACTCGAGACCCCGAAGTGCTGCACGACAGCGTCGCCATAGCCCTGCTCATTGAGCACGTTACGGATCGGCTCCAGTTCAACTGCCTCGGGATACCCCACTTCCAGCAGCACGCCGCCGGTGAAGTCGATACCGAAATTCAGTCCCTTGGTCGCCAGCGCGCCGATACTGCCGAAAATCAGCAACACCGACAGTGCAAGCGCGGGGACGCGCAGGCCGAGAAAATCGATCTTTGTTTCTTTCCTGAAAAATTCCATGGTCGTCTCCGGTCAGATCGACAGCTTGTTGAGGCGACGGTTACCGATCACCCCGTTGACGATGGCTCGAGTACCGACGATAGCCGTGAACATCGAGGTCACGATGCCGATGGACAGCGTCACGGCGAAGCCCTTGATCGGGCCGGTGCCGAAGACGAACAGCACCAGCGCCGCAATCAGGGTGGTGACGTTGGCGTCCGCAATCGTCGAGAAGGCTTTCTCGTAGCCGGCATGCACCGACGCCTGCGGTGTATTACCTGCCCGCAACTCTTCGCGTATTCGCTCGAAGATCAGCACGTTTGCATCCACCGCCATGCCGACGGTCAACACGATGCCGGCGATACCTGGCAACGTCAGGGTGGCCTGCAAGAGGGAAAGTACTGCAACCATCAATACAAGGTTGAAGAACAGTGCCGTGTCCGCGACAAGGCCGAATCCCTTGTAATAGATCGCCATGAACACGATCACCAGCAGGAAGCCGATCATCACTGCATTGGTACCGCGCTCGATGTTGTCGGCACCGAGGCTTGGGCCGATGGTGCGCTCCTCGACGATGTTGATCGGTGCAGCCAGCGCGCCGGCGCGCAGCAGGAGCGCCAGGTTGCGCGCCTCTACCGGATCCAGGCCGGTAATCTGGAAGCGATTCGAGAAGACACCGTTGATGGTCGCCACCGAGATGACTTCTTCTTCGGTACGGAATTGCGTCTTCGGCTCACCGTTCACCATGACCGTGTACGGCTTGTTCTCGATGAACACTACCGCCATCGGCTCGCCGAGATTCGCCTTGGTGGTATCGAGCATGCTGCGTCCGCCCTGGGAATTCAGGTTGACGTTCACTGCAGGAGCACCGTTTTCATCGAACCCGGAGGTCGCGCCCGTCAGCTGGTTACCGGTAACGATGATGTCGCGGCTCAGGACAACATCGCGACCGGTTTCACGATGCGGGTAAACCTTCGCGTCGCTCGGCACACTGCCCGAAACAGAGCAGCTCATGCCGGCGCTGTCGTGGCAGAGACGGAACTCGACCGTGGCGGTCGCCGAGATGATGTTCTTGGCCCGCGCCGTATCCTGCACGCCGGGCAGCTGCACCACGATGCGACTCAGGCCCTGGCGCTGTACCAGCGGTTCGGAAACACCCAGCTCGTCGACACGATTACGGATCGTGGTCATGTTCTGCTGGATCGCGTTATCGCGAATTTCCTTGATGCGTTCTTCCGGAACGGTGACCTGGATCGTCGGCACTTCGGTATCGTCGATGTCCAGCGTGAGTACCTGCAGCTCCGGAAAATCTTCACGAAAGGCGGCGTTCGCAGCGGATAAATCGTCTGCTTCGCGCAACTCGACAAGGATTTCCTTCCCGGTCAGGCTCACGTCACTGTAGCGAATGCGCTCTTCACGAAGAATGGCACGCGCATCGGACTGATAGCGCTCAAGCTGCTGGCTGATTGCGGCATCCATGTCGACTTCCAGCAGGAAGTGCACGCCACCACGCAGGTCGAGGCCGAGATTCATTGGCTTCAGGCCAAGTGCGGACAGCCAGTCAGGCGTACGAGGCGCAAGGTTCAATGCGACGGTCGCGTCTTCATCCAGGCTTGCCTGCAAGATATCAACCGCCAGCAGCTGCGCTTCCGTGGAATTGAAGCGGACCAGCAGGCTGTCGTCTTCGACAGCGATGGACTTCGGCTCGATATCGTACTGGGCGAGCAACTCGGGAACCTGGTCGGCCATCCCTGCCTGCATGCCGCCGGCCTCGGTCGACACCTGCACCGCAGGGTCCTCACCGTAGAGGTTCGGCAGCGCCACAAGAATGCCCAGCAACGCCACGACGACGACCAGCGCGTATTTCCAGCTCGGGTACTGATTCATGGGAAAATCCCGTTATCCGGTGTGTTTCAGAGCGTCTTCAGCGTGCCCTTCGGCAGCATGGTGACGATGGCGTGCTTCTGGAACACGATGGACGTGCCATCAGCGACTTCCACGGTGACGTACTGCTCGTCGACCTTCGTGACCTTGCCGACGATGCCGCCATTCGTGGCGACCTCATCACCCGCGCTGATGCCGGACTGCATCTCGCGCAACTGCTTGGCGCGCTTGTTCTGCGGGCGGATGATCAGGAAGTACATCAGGCCGAACAGCAGGCCGAAGAAGATCAGGGTGCTCATCGGGCTGCCCTGCTGCGCCGGGGCGGCCTGGGCCATTGCATCGGAAATGAAGAAATCCATAGCGTTCTGCCTTTACTTGTCTGGGTTTGCTTGCACCGCAACAGGCGGCGCAAAGTCCAACATTATGCCACAGGGTCCGCCAGCGGTGCCGGGTCACGACCCAGCTTTGCGTAGAACTCTGTGACGAATTCTTCTAGCGTTCCAGCCTCAATGGCGTCGCGAAGCCGCTTCATCAAGGCCTGGTAGTAAAAAAGGTTGTGGATCGTCGCCAGCTTCGCCGCCAGCATCTCGCCGCATTTCTCGAGATGGCGGATGTAGGCGCGGCTGTAATGCCTGCAGGTGTAGCACTCGCAGGCGTCGTCCAGCGGCCGGGTGTCCTCGCGATACTTGGCGTTGCGGATCTTCAGCACGCCCTCGCTGGTGTAGATGAACCCGGTCCGCGCGTGGCGCGTCGGCAGCACGCAATCGAACATGTCGATGCCGCGGCGCACCGCCTCGACGATATCTTCGGGATGCCCCACGCCCATCAGGTAGCGCGGCCGGTCTTCCGGCAGGCGCGACTTGAGGTGATCGAGCACCATGAGCCGGTCTTCCTCCGGCTCGCCCACCGAGAGGCCACCGACGGCGTAACCGTCGAAACCGATATCAACCAGGCCTGCCAGGGACTCGTCGCGGAGTGCAGGATACATGCCACCCTGCACGATGCCGAACAGCGCATTCGGGTTTTCGCCGTGGGCATCCTTCGAGCGCTTCGCCCAGCGCAACGACAACTCCATGGACTTGCGCGCCTCGGCTTCTGTCGCCGGATATGGCGTGCACTCATCGAAAATCATCACGATGTCGGAGCCGAGCCTGTGCTGCACGGCAATCGCTTCTTCCGGACCGAGGAACACCTTGTCGCCGTTGACCGGCGAATTGAAGGTGACACCCTCCTCGGTGATCTTGCGCATCTCGGCCAGGCTGAAGACCTGGAAACCGCCGGAATCGGTGAGGATGGGCCCTTCCCAGTGCATGAAATCATGCAGGTCGCCATGCTTCTGGATGACGTCCGTGCCGGGCCGCAACATCAGGTGGAAGGTATTGCCGAGGATGATTTCCGCACCGATCTCGCGGAGTTCCTCAGGCAGCATGCCTTTCACGGTGCCGTAGGTTCCCACCGGCATGAAGGCCGGTGTTTCCACCGTGCCGCGCGCAAACGTCAGGCGCCCGCGGCG
>JAWWBT010000134.1:0-6096 GCA_033720815.1 Gammaproteobacteria bacterium
CAGGCAGGGCAGATCGGATAACGCCTTCCGAACGCTCCTGAAGCAGGCGGATCGCTTCGGAGATCGACATGTCGGCCGGTGGTGTCACGCGTAATGTGATGGTTCGCCGACGATCAACGCGACGGATCTGGTTCGGGCCCGACGTGCGTTCCACCTTGACGAGCTCACCCAGCGGCACGACGCCCATGTTCGGTGTAGAGATCGGCATGGCCTCGAGTTCTTCCGGCGTTTCCCACTGGCCAGCACGAAGGACCATGTCCATCCGCTTTTCGCCATTGAAGTAATCACCGACAAAGAGGCCATCGCCGAGTGCACGCACGACGTTCGATACCGTACGGCGATCCCAGCCGGCTTCGGCAATGCGACGCTCGTCGGGGATCAGGCGAAGTTCGGGTTCGCCGAATTCCAGGCCGGGAATCGGTTGCACGCGGGCGCCGGGGATATCCTGCTGGATCTGGCCGAAACCGATCGCGGCGGCATCAAGCAGCGCCATGGTGTCACGCGACTGGATATCGACGTCGACGACACGACCACCGGAAATACGCCCGAACAGCGAGCGGCGACTGCCGAAGGCAATCGTGTCCGGCAGGCCGGCAAGGATCTCGCCGTTCAGGATGCCGAGCATTTCATCAACGCGATCGGGGTCTTTCGTTCGAACGCCCATGAAACCGCCGGAGCCGAACACACCGAGGAAGTTGCTCTCGATGGCTGGCTCCTTCTCGCCAGTCATGTAGGGCTCGAGCCGCGCATTAATGACGTCGACCAGTTCCTTCTCCGCAACCTTCGGGTTGATGCCCGGCGGCCCGGCAATGAATGCGAAGATCAGGTTCTGCTTGCCTTCCGGGAGGTAATCCGGTGTCGGCAGCAGCGTTACGGCAATGATGATCGGCACGCTCATCAGGCCTGCGATCCAGCTGAGCCTCTTCTTGCGCGTCGCAGTGGCATTCATGATGAATTCGGTGCCGCGACGCCACCAGCTGGCGTGGGGGTCATCGTCGGGCGCGCGCTTCAGCAATGTTGCCGACGCCGTCGGGATTACCGTGAGCGCGATCAACAACGAGGCGACGATGGCAACCGAGATGGCAATGGCGAGGTCGGCAAACAGCTGGCCAGAAATGTCTCGGATGAAAACGACCGGCAGGAAGATCGCGACTGTCGTTGCGGTTGATGCGAGCAGCGCGCCCCAGACCTGGGTAGCACCATGTTCCGCGCTGCGTTCGACACCTTCGCCTTCCTCGCGCAAGCGCACGATGTTTTCCAGCACGACGATGGCGGCATCCAGCACCATGCCGACTGCGAATGCGAGACCCGCGAGTGAGATGATGTTCAGCGTGCGACCGAAGGCATTCAGCATGATGAAGGTGATCATCAGTGAAATCGGTATCGCCAGCGCGACCATCAGAGTCGCACGGAAGCGTCGCAGGAACCACCACAGGATGGCGATGGCGAGCAGGATGCCGAGCAGCAGGTTGTTGCGCAGCATGTCGACCGAATCGTTGATGTAATCGGTCTCGTCATAAACCTGCGTCAGGTAAAGGCCGGCTTCCTTCAGCGCACCTTCGTTGAGCTCGTCAACGGCAGCCTTGAGGTCGGTCATTACCTCGAGCACGTTCACGCCCTGTTCCGGCTGCGCGTTGACCGCGATCGACGGACCACCGTTCTGCGTGAGGCGTCCGGCGAAGTCGCGGTATTCCACGCTGACATCAGCGACGTCACCGAGGCGCACCGGGTTGCCTTCACGCCAGTCGAGCACCATTTCTTCCATTGCCGATACGTCGTACTGTCCGGCGAAACGAACGGTGTACTGGCGACGACCGACTTCCGCAAAGCCGGCAGATGTGTCGCTGTTGCCACCCGTCATCTGCGCGAGGAAGGGCAGGTCGATGTCGTAGGCAGCTGCCCGGTAGGGATCGAACGAAATACGGACTTCCTGTTCACGGCCACCGAATGCGTTCGAATTCGAGATGCCGACCACGCGCTCGATGCGCGACTGCACGACTTCCTCGACGTAATCCTGGTAGGTCGCCATGTCGCGGTCGTTGCCGGGCAGCGGACGCAGGGCGAACCAGGCGATCGCGCGGATATTCGCGTTCGCACCGGTATTGATGATCGGTTCATCGGCATCGGCGGGGTAGGACGGCACGCGATTGAGGCGGTTCAACACCTCGATGAGGGCCTTCTGCTTGTCAGTGTCGACATCCAGCGTGATGGACACATTTCCGCTACCAGCCGAGGCGGAGGATTCCAGCTTGGTCATGCCCGGCAGGCCGCGCAACACGTCTTCCTGCGGCTCTATGATCTCGGATTCCACTTCTTCCGGCGCGGCGGCGCGCCAGTTCGTCTGGATGAAGAGCTGAGGCTCCTCGATGTCGGGAGTCATCTGGACCGGCAGGCGGAACAGGCTCAGGACACCGAACAGCGTGACGAGCAGGATTGCTACGACCACGGCAACAGGATTCGAAAGTGAAAGTCGGGTCGGATTCAAGGCGGCTTCCTGTAATCTTCTTCTTGTTAGGTAGCGCTTTATAATGCGCCGAATCGATGACAATCAGACTATCCGATGAACGAATGGTTCACTTGCCGTCGAATTCCCCCTGTGTTTATCTCTCAAGTTATTGAACAGAAGGCACTTTTTACATGATAGATGAATTGCGCATCCGTCGCGGCCGGCGTTCCGATGCCGAGGCCCTGAGCCTGCTGGTGCGGGATGTACTGCTGGAATACGGCCTTCCGCCGGACCCGAAGGGTACCGATGCCGATGTGCTGGATGTCGAGCGGAATTACCAGGCCATTGGCGGTGAGTTCGAGGTGCTCGTGGACGCGTCGGGTGACATCATGGGCTGCTACGGACTCTATCCTCTCGGCAATGGCAGCTGTGAACTTCGCAAGATGTATTTCCGTCCACATATCCGTGGCCACGGCTGGGGACGTTCGGTGCTTCGGCGCGCCATTGCACGGGCACGCCAGATGGGGTTCCGGGAGATGCGCCTGGAGACCGCAAGTGCGCTCAAGGAAGCGATTGCCCTCTACGAGGCGTTCGGATTCGAGCGCGAGCCCGTCGCACCGGATGTGAAGCGTTGCGACGCCGTCTATCGACTCCGGCTCGAAGACTGGCGATACTCAGGGCGGGAAACCCGTGCCCTGCACGGAGCCTGAACAGGCCGAGGTGAATGGAATGACGAGGAACATGATGTTGAAACGCAGATTAGCCACCGTTGCTGCCACGATGCTGCTCGCGGCCCATGGAATCGCTCACGCGGCGCCGCAGCCACCCGGTTTCGATATCTGGCTGGCACCGGTGTCAGGTGAGGGCGAGCTTCGTAACCTGACCTCGCGGCCGGGTTATGACAACCAGCCTGCTTTCGAGAGTGAAAACCGGATCCTGTTCACACGCATCGCGGACGATGTTCCGCAGACCGACCTTGCACGGCTGGATATCGCCAGCGGTGAGGTATCGCCCTTGCTGGTCACTCCGGAAAGCGAGTACTCACCGACGCCGAATGATCGCGGTACCGTATCGGCCGTACGCGTTTCGATGGATGGTGTGCAACAGCTCTGGGAGTTGCCGCCCGGTGCAGACCGTTACGAACCATTGTTGGCCGGCATCGAGGGTGTGGGCTATCACTTGTGGCTGGATCCGCAGCGCGTTGCGCTGTTCATCGTCGAGCAACCGTCCGAACTGCATATTGCCAACCTGGATACCGGCAAGGTCCTGGTGCTGGCGAAGGACATCGGCCGTTCCATGCATCGCCCGCCAGGTACGCGGAATGTCATCGCCTTTACCGAGCCGGGCCAGGAGGGCAAGCGATGGATCAAGACCCTGGACCTGGATGAGCGCAAGCTGGTCCCGGTTGCCCCGGTCCTTGAAGGCAGCCAGGATTTTGCCTACCTGCCGGATGGCCGCATCGTGATGGCAAGTGGCAAGACCGTGTACGCCTGGCAGCAGGGCAAGTGGCAAGAGCTTGCTGCCTTCCCGGACCTGCCGGGTGACATATCCCGGATCGCGGTCAGCCCCTCTGGCGAGCGTCTTGCGCTCGTCGTGGCGGAAGACGAGTAACACCTTCGAGGCACTACACGATGATCCAGCGACTCGGTTTCCTCCTGCCACTCCTGCTGCCGCTGACGCTGGTCATCGCCGGTGAGCAGGGCGGGGCATGGACATGGCTGACGCTCGGCCTGATATTCGGTGGTATTCCCTTGCTCGACCTTGTCGTCGGGCGGGATACGCGAAACCTTTCGGACGAAGAAGCCGTTGTGCTGGAAAAATCCTGGTATTACCGCGGGCTGCTGCTCATGTGGGTACCGATCCACTTCGGCCTGCTGGCCTATGCCGTGTGGCGATTCGGCCAGGGTTTCGATTCCACGCTTGCTGCGACGGGTTTCATCCTGTCGACCGGTGTCGTGACGGGTGCAGTGGGAATCACGGTTGCGCACGAGCTGGGGCACAAGATCACCAAGTGGGAGCCGAAGCTGGCGCGGTTGCTGCTGATGTCGGTGGCCTACCTGCATTTTCATATCGAGCACAACAAGGGCCACCACGCGCACGTGGCGACGCCGAATGACCCGGCGACCGCGCGCGAAGGGCAATCGGTGTATGCCTTCCTGCCGCAGACCGTGATCGGCAGCCTGTCCAGTGCCTGGCGTTTCGAGCGCGAACGCCTGGCAAGGGAAGGCAAGCCTGTCACGCCATGGCGCAACCATGTCTTGCTGGGTTTCCTGGGTACGGGACTGATGGCAGTAGGTGCATTTGCTTTCGCCGGTATTGCCGGGTTGCTGTTATTCGTCTTGCAGGCAATCGTTGCGGTCTTCCTGCTTGAGGTTGTCAATTACATCGAGCATTACGGCCTGGCACGTCGCCCGCGTGATGGCGGCGGCTACGAACGGGTCGATGTCATTCACTCCTGGAACGCCAGCGAGCGACTGACGAACTGGTTCCTGTTCAACCTTCAGCGCCATTCGCATCACCATGTCGTGCACCATCGTCGTTTCCCGGTGCTGCAGCATCACGACAGGAGCCCGCAGCTGCCGACGGGTTACGCCGGCATGTTGCTGCTCGCCCTGGTGCCGCCACTGTGGCGGCGAGTCATGGACCCGCGCCTCGAGGCGTGGCGCAAGGAGCATCTCGCATGATCCGCTCTTTACTGAAAACTGCCCTGATGATTTCCATTCTCCTGCCGTATTCCGTTTTCGCTGCCGAGGAACCGGCAAGCGATGAAGCGGTGGTAACGGCAAACCCTGCTGATGCCATCCTGGGAATATGGGCGACCGACAAGGCAGAGGCGCATGTCGAGATTTCAAAAGCCGAAGACGATACGTACTCGGCGACGATCATCTGGCTGGAAGAATCGTTCTATCCGGAAGACGATGAGGGTGGCATGGCTGGCGAGCCCAAGGTTGATCGCGAAAACCCGGATCCCGAATTGCGAGACCGCCCCATCGAGGGTTTGCGCATCATGCAGGGGCTGGTCTACGAAGGTGACGGTGAGTGGGAAGACGGTGAAATCTACGACCCGGAAACCGGGAACACCTACTCCTCGGAAATCTGGCTGACCGATGAGGGAACGCTGAAAGTGCGTGGCTATGTCGGTTTCTCGCTGTTCGGACGCACGACCGAATGGACGCCGGTACTGCTGCAGGGGGCACCTGGAGCAGGAGGCAATCAGGGCGAGGAAAGCCCCGAGGATGCAGCTACACCGGAAAATGCTGCAGACGGCGACGGCGAGGCGTGAGTGAAATGGAATACCAGGGTGGGTGTCACTGCGGGGCAGTGCGTTTCAGGTTTACCGCGCCTGACACGCTTCCGGTTGTGAATTGCAACTGTTCGATCTGCCGAATGACGGCGTTTGCTCACGTTTTCGTTCCGCATGCAGAACTCGTATTCGATGCGAAAGGCGACCTTTCCGAGTACACCTTCAATACCGGCAGTGCGAAGCACTGGTTCTGTTCACGGTGTGGCATCAAGTCCTTCTACCAGCCCCGCTCACATCCCGAGGCGTATAGCGTGAACCTGCGTTGCCTCGACAATTCCGAAAGGCTCTCCATAACAGAAACGGATTTCGATGGTGCCAACTGGGAGGCGAATATCGATGTGCTCAA
>JAWWBT010000135.1:0-6003 GCA_033720815.1 Gammaproteobacteria bacterium
ACGTCAAGATGACGGTCACCCTGATCGCGCCGATCGCGATGGAAGATGGCCTGCGCTTCGCAATCCGCGAAGGCGGTCGTACTGTCGGCGCCGGCGTCGTCTCGAAGATCATCGAGTAAGTCGCCTAGCGGCGGATTGACTCCGGGCGGAAGCCGGCTTGGCCGTCTTCCGCCTCGGCGGCTCAAAAGGTCAAAGGCAGGTTACAGGCCAGTAGCTCAATTGGCAGAGCGGCGGTCTCCAAAACCGCAGGTTGGGGGTTCGATTCCCTCCTGGCCTGCCACTGACAACACCGGGCAGGCGCACTGGAAAGGTGCGCTTGTCTTGTCATATTTGAAAGGTCGGTAAAGACATGAGCGTCAAGCCCGAAATCGAAACGCAGAGCAGCCCTCTGGATACACTCCTGCTGCTCGTTGGCACGGTGCTGCTGGTTGGCGGCATCGCCGGCTTCTATTACTTCGAGCAGTACGAAGACTGGATGCGCTGGGGTGGCGTCATTGCCTCGACTTTCCTGGCGGTGATGGTTGCCGGTCAGTCGCACATGGGCAAGAGTGCCTGGCATTTCATCCAGGGTTCGCGTGTCGAACTGCGCAAGGTGGTGTGGCCGAGCCGCACGGAAACCACGCAGACGACGATTGCGATCATCTTTATCGTCGCGCTGCTGGGGCTGATGCTCTGGGGCCTCGATTCCCTGCTGCTGATCGGAACGAAATTCCTGACCGGCCAGGGAGGCTGATGCATGGCTAAGCGTTGGTATGTCGTCCATGCGTACTCGGGTTTCGAGCGCCAGGTTGCGAAGTCGCTGAAAGAGCGCGTCGCGCACGCCGGGCTTGATGAAAAGTTCGGTGAAGTCCTCGTCCCGACGGAAGAAGTCGTCGAGATGAAGGAAGGCAAGAAGCGTCGCTCGGAGCGCAAGTTCTTCCCGGGCTACGTGCTCGTGCAGATGGAGATGGACGAAGACACCTGGCACCTCGTCAAGAGTGTGCCGAAGGTGATGGGCTTCATCGGTGGTTCGTCGGATCGTCCGGCGCCGATCACCGAGAAGGAAGCCGATGCGATCCTGAATCGCGTGAAGGAAGGCGCGGAGAAGCCGCGTCCGAAGGTGCTGTTCGAGCCGGGCGAGATGGTCCGCGTGACGGATGGCCCGTTCAACGACTTCAGTGGTGTCGTTGAAGAAGTGAATTACGAAAAGTCCCGCCTGCGGGTGAGCGTGCTGATCTTCGGCCGCTCGACGCCGGTGGAGCTGGAATTCGGTCAGGTCGAAAAGACCTGATCATCTTCGTCCGCAGCAGTGCGCTGCGGTGAACCTGGGGAGCCTTGGTCCGGTGTGGCCGGGCGCTTGAACCCGAACAGAGGTGAAACATGGCCAAGAAAGTAGAAGCTTATATCAAGCTGCAGGTGCCGGCTGGCCAGGCCAACCCGAGCCCTCCGGTGGGCCCGGCGCTGGGTCAGCATGGCGTGAACATCATGGAATTCTGCAAGGCGTTCAACGCCAAGACGCAGGAAATGGAAAACGGCCTGCCTGTGCCGGTCGTCATTACGGTCTACAACGACCGCAGCTTCACGTTCATCACGAAGACGCCGCCGGCGTCCATCCTGATCAAGAAGGCGCTCGGCCTGAAGTCGGGTTCGGCAACCCCGAACACGAAGAAGGTCGGCAAGATCACCCGTGCGCAGCTGGAAGAGATCGCGAAGATGAAGGAGCCGGACCTGACGGCTGCCGACATGGACGCGGCCTGCCGCACCATTGCGGGCTCCGCTCGCAGCATGGGCATCGACTCGGAGGGTGTGTGACATGGCGAAGCTGAGCAAGCGAATCAAGGCGATCCGCGACAAGATCGAGCCGGGCAAGGTCTACGGTTTCGATGAAGCGGTAACCATCATCAAGGAAACGTCGAAGGTCAAGTTCCCGGAGTCGATGGATGTTGCCATCAACCTCGGCGTTGACCCGCGCAAGTCCGACCAGGTTGTCCGTGGCGCCACCGTGCTGCCGAACGGTACTGGCAAGACCGTGCGCGTTGCCGTTTTCGCCCAGGGTGAAAACGCCGACAAGGCGAAGGCCGCCGGTGCCGACATCGTCGGTTTCGAAGACCTCGCTGAAGACGTCAAGAAGGGCAACATGGATTTCGACGTCGTCATCGCGACGCCGGATGCCATGCGTGTTGTCGGCCAGCTGGGCCAGATTCTTGGTCCGCGCGGCCTGATGCCGAACCCGAAGGTCGGCACCGTGACCCCGGATGTCGAAACCGCCGTGAAGAACGCGAAGGCCGGCCAGGTGCGTTACCGCACCGACAAGGCAGGCATCGTGCACGCGACCATCGGCAAGGTGGATTTCGATGCCAACGCATTGAAGGAAAACCTCAACGCATTGCTGGCTGACCTGCAGAAGCACAAGCCGGCCGCTGCGAAGGGCGTTTACCTGAAGAAGATCTCGGTCTCGTCGACGATGGGCCCGGGCATTACGGTCGACCAGAACACTCTGGTGGCCCAGTAAGAAACTTTGACTGCCGGTCGGCACCTTCGGGTGAGGGCCGGCAGACGTCAAAGACCGTGAGTGCGATCCGACAAGGCATGTGGGATTGCTTAATGACGACACGTCGGCTCACGCAGACGGTGTTACCCGAATCAGGACAGCTGGCGGGGCACCGTGAGAACCGGTTGCGGCAAGGAAGTTGCAGCTATTTGTTCAACGGTTGAAGCCAGGAGGTAAGTCCGTGGCATTAAGACTGGAAGACAAGAAGGCTCTGGTCGCCGAGGTGAACGCGGTTGCGAAGGAGGCCCTGTCCGCAGTGGCCGCCGAGTACCGCGGTCTGACCGTCGAACAGATGACGGCTTTCCGTGCGGAAGCACGCAAGGCTGGCGTCTACGTTCGCGTGGTCAAGAACACCCTGGCGAAGCGAGCCATCGAAGGCACGGACTTCGAATGCCTCAACGAAGCGCTGCAGGGCCCGTTGGTCCTGGCGTTCTCCTCCGAAGATCCCGGTGCGGCTGCCCGTATCGTCAAGAACTTCGCGAAAGAGAACGACAAGCTGGTCACCAAGGCCGTTTCCATCAGCGGCGAGCTCTACCCGGGATCCGATCTGGATCGCCTGGCTGCGCTCCCGACGCTGGATGAGGCCCGTGCACAGCTGCTGGCGCTGCTGAACACCCCGATGACGCAGTTCGTCCGCACCATCAACGAGCCGGCTGGTCAGCTGGCACGTGTGCTGCAGGCGAAGGCCGACAAGGGTTAAAGCAGTCGCGTTTCGAAGAGATTTCGAAAGTCCGATTCAACGATTTGGGTAATTTTCTGAACTAGAGGATTTTGAAAATGGCAATGTCCAACGAAGATCTGATCAAGGAACTGTCCGCCAAGCCGATCATGGAAGTGGTCGAACTGGTCAAGGCTCTGGAAGAAGAGTGGGGCGTCTCCGCCGCCGCTCCGGTTGCTGTTGCTGCTGGCGGTGCCGCCGGTGGTGAAGCTGCCGCTGCTGAAGAGCAGACCGAATTTGACGTCATCATGAAGTCCTTCGGCGGCAACAAGGTTGCTGTCATCAAGGCTGTCCGTGAAATCACGGGCCTGGGCCTGAAGGAAGCGAAGGATATGGTCGAAGGCGCACCGAGCCCGATCAAGGAAGGCGTCGAAAAGGCGGAAGCCGACGAGCTGAAGAAGAAGCTGGAAGATGCCGGCGCCGAAGTCGAGCTGAAGTAATTCGGTTGCGACTTCGTGTTCAGGTAAAACTGAACCAGGGAAAACGGCTGGTGGCAATGGTGCCGCCGGCCTTTTCCCGTTTTTCGTCTGTAAAGAATTTTCCGCAGTCCCCTGTCGGGGTCTGCCAGATGATCGCTGATCACTGAGGGTGTACCAGATGGCGTACTCATTTACCGAGAAAAAGCGTATCCGCAAGGATTTCGGCAAGCGTCCGAGCGTGCTCGACGTCCCGTACCTGCTGGCCACGCAGATTGAATCCTATCGCCAGTTCCTGGAGGTCGACGGTAACGCTGAAAAGCGCAAGGAAACCGGCCTTCATGCTGCACTGGATTCCGTTTTCCCGATTAGCAGCTATTCCGGCAATGCCGCGCTGGAGTACGTCAGCTACAAGCTGGGCGACCCGGTCTTTGATGTCAAGGAGTGCCAGCTCCGTGGCCTGACCTATTCCGCGCCGCTGCGCGTGACCGTGCGCCTCGTGATCTACGACAAGGATTCGAACGCGAATCCGAAGCCGGTGAAGGACGTCAAGGAGCAGGAAGTGTACATGGGCGAACTGCCGCTCATGACCGAGAACGGCACCTTCGTCATCAACGGTACCGAGCGCGTCATCGTTTCGCAGCTCCACCGTTCGCCGGGCGTATTCTTCGATCACGACCGCGGCAAGACGCATTCGTCCGGCAAGCTGCTGTTCAATGCGCGCGTCATCCCGTATCGCGGTTCCTGGCTCGATTTCGAGTTCGACCCGAAGGATGCGCTGTTCGTGCGTATCGACCGCCGCCGCAAGCTGCCGTCGTCGGTGCTGCTGCGCGCGCTGGGTTATGACGAGGAAACCATCCTCGACCTGTTCTTCGAGAAGAACGTCTACCGCTTCGACAAGAAGGGTGGTGTGACGCTCGACCTGGTGCCGGAGCGCCTGCGTGGCGAGACCGCCCAGTTCGACATCAAGATCAAGGGCAAGACCATCGTGGAAGAAGGCCGCCGCGTTACCGCGCGCCACATCCGCGAACTGGACAAGGCCGGCGTCAAGAAGCTCGAAGTGCCGAAGAGCTACCTCGAAGGCAAGATCATTGCGCACGACGTGCTGGATGTTGATTCCGGCGAAATCGTCGCGCGTGCCAACGACGAGCTGACGGAAGAGATGATCGACAAGGTCATCGCGATGGAGCTCGAGTCGATCGAGACCCTGTACGTGAACGACCTGGACCACGGTCCGTACATGTCGAACACGCTGCGCATCGATTCGACGCGCACGCAGCTCGAAGCGCTGGTTGAAATCTACCGCATGATGCGTCCGGGCGAGCCGCCGACCAAGGACGCCGCGGAGAACCTGTTCCACAACCTGTTCTTCACCGACGAGCGTTACGACCTGTCGGCCGTTGGCCGCATGAAGTTCAACCGCCGCGTGGGTCGTGATGACATCCTCGGCCCCGGCGTGCTGTACGACGGCAAGTACTTCAACGGTCGCAACGAAGACCTTTCGAAGGAACTCTTCGAGCAGTACGGCGAGGACTACTCCGACATCATTGCCGTGATGCGCACGCTGTGCGACATCCGCAACGGCAACGGCACCGTCGACGACATCGACCACCTCGGCAACCGCCGCGTGCGTTCGGTCGGCGAAATGGCGGAGAACGTCTTCCGCATCGGTCTCGTCCGTGTCGAGCGCGCCGTGAAGGAGCGCCTGGCGATGGCCGAATCCGAAGGCCTGATGCCGCAGGAAATGATCAACGCCAAGCCGGTTGCTGCCGCCGTGAAGGAATTCTTCGGTTCCTCGCAGCTGTCGCAGTTCATGGACCAGAACAACCCGCTGTCGGAAGTCACGCATAAGCGTCGTGTTTCCGCGCTCGGCCCGGGCGGCCTGACGCGTGAGCGCGCCGGCTTCGAAGTCCGTGACGTGCACCCGACGCATTACGGTCGTGTCTGCCCGATTGAAACGCCGGAAGGTCCGAACATCGGCCTGATCAACTCGCTGGCCGTGTACTCGCGCACCAACCCGTATGGCTTCCTCGAGACGCCGTACCGCAAGGTCGTGAACGGCAAGGTCACCGATGACATCGAGTACCTCTCGGCGATCGAGGAAGGCCAGTACGTGATTGCGCAGGCAAACGCGAACCTCGACAAGAGCAACAAGTTCGAGGACGACCTGGTTTCCTGCCGTCACGAAAACGAATTCGGCCTGTTCTCGCCGGATCGCATCCAGTACATCGACGTGTCGCCGAAGCAGATCGTTTCGGTCGCCGCCGCACTGGTGCCGTTCCTCGAGCACGATGACGCGAACCGCGCACTGATGGGCTCGAACATGCAGCGCCAGGCCG
>JAWWBT010000136.1:0-5960 GCA_033720815.1 Gammaproteobacteria bacterium
AACCAGCCCGTAAGCGACAGGCGTTCACGCTTCGATTCCAGCACTTCATGAGGTACTGCGTCGGAAAGGAAGGTGACAAGCGTACCGCCTTCCGGCAGCACGTCGTGCGGGGTTTCGATGCCGTCATCATGCGTGAAATACATGCGCAGCTGTCCGCCGTCTTCCGGTTGCCAGTCGTCATTGAGGTAAAGGATCGCCGACAGCTTGCGATGCGGCGCATTGGCAAAGCGGTCGATATGCCGGGCGTAGAAACTGCCCGGCGGATAGACGGTCACATGACCTTCATACTCGAAGAGGCCGAGAAACAGCTCGCGGTTGAAGGCGAGCCGCAGCGGTTCGTAATGGTCGACCAGGACATCATGAAAGCGGCCCGAGGACTCCAGGTCGAGCCACCGCACGTAGTCGCTGCGAATATCATTACGCACCTGGAAATTGTCACCGCGCCCGATGCCGGCGCGGCGCATGTCACCCTCTTCCCACCACTCGCGAACGCGCTCGCGAAGGCTGGCGACCATCGCCGGCTTGATGTATCCGCGGGTGACGGACCAGCCCTGTTCCGCTACCTCGGCCGCGATCTTCTCCGCGGCCGTGGCAATGGATACATGATCAAGTGGTTCCGGCTGGATCGGCATCCTGTTGGGACCGCTCAGGCAAGAGCCTGCTCGAGATCCACAATCAGGTCTTCGACATCCTCGATGCCAACGGACAGGCGCACCAGGTTGTCGGTAATACCGAGTTCATCACGACGCTCTTTCGGCACCGAGGCGTGCGTCATGATGGCCGGGTGATTCACCAGCGATTCCACGCCACCGAGCGATTCGGCCAGCGCAAACACCTTCAGCTTTTTCAGGAAGGTCTTCGCCTCGACGAAATCACCCTTGATGTCGATGGAAATCATGCCGCCACCGCCACGCATCTGGCGTTTTGCCAGTTCATGCTGTGGATGGCTCTCCAGGCCCGGATAGATCACGCGACCAACCTTTTCATGACCTTCCAGCCATTCGGCGATCTTCTGCGCGTTCTCGTTGTGACGCTCCATTCGCAGCGCGAGTGTCTTGAGTGAACGCAATGCAAAGAAACTGTCGAACGGGCCCTGTACGCCACCGATCGAGTTCTGCAGATAGCCCATGCGCTCGGCAAGGTCATCACTATTGACGACCACAACGCCACCGACCATATCGGAATGACCGTTGATGTACTTCGTTGCGGAATGCACGACGATGTCGCAGCCGAGTTCGAGCGGACGCTGCGACCATGGTGTTGCGAAGGTGTTGTCGCAGACCGCAATGATGCCGCGCTCGGCAGCGATATCGACGATCTTCTGCAGGTCGACCAGCTTCAGCATCGGGTTGGTTGGCGTCTCGATCCACACCATCTTCGTGTTCGGCTTGATTGCCTTTTCGAAGTTCGACGGCTTGGAAAGATCAACGTAGTCGAATTCCAGGCCCGCGCTGCGCTGGCGCACATTGTGGAACAGGCGGAATGTACCGCCGTAAAGATCGTCCATCGCAACGACGTGATCACCGCTATCGAGCAGCTCCAGCACCGTACTGGTGGCCGCCATGCCCGAGGCAAACGCAAAACCTGCCACGCCGGATTCCAGGTCGGCGATGCAGTTCTCGTAGGCGAAGCGCGTCGGGTTCTGCGAGCGGGAGTACTCGAAGCCCTGGTGTTCGCCCGGTGCAGACTGCACGTAGGTGGAGGTCGCATAGATCGGCGTCATGATTGCGCCGGTGCTCGGGTCCGGCTGCTGGCCCGCGTGGATACCGCGCGTGGCGAAGCCGAGTTTTTTGTCGCTGGAATGTGTCATCGCTTGCCTCTTCTGTTCAGCCCGCCTGCTTGCGCAGGTGGTTGAGAATATCGGAGCGGGTCACCAGGCCATGGAAACCCTGCTTTTTCTTTTCACCCGTGATCGCGACGCAGGTTTCGATCTCCAGCAGCGATACGAGTTTCTCGACCGGCTCGTTGACGTCCATGGTCGGGAAGTTCGGGTTCATCGCATTCTTCGCCGGCTGGTCGAATCCACCTTCGTGCACGGCATGAATGAGATCCGATTCCGTGATCACGCCGAGGTAGGTTTCGCCATCCATCACGGGAATCTGCGAGAACCCATGGTTGCGCAGGCGATTGTGCGTGGTCGCCAGCGAATCGTTCGGGCCGACGACGACCGTCGCGCGATCGGCATGCGGACGCGGGATAAGGTCACGCAGGTCGCCGTAGGTTTCGCGATCGGAAAAGCCCTGGTCGAACATCCAGAAATCGTTGTAGACCTTCGAGAGATAGCGATTGCCGGTGTCGCAGGCAAAGGTGACAACCTTCTTCGGCTCTTTCTGGTCGCGGCAGTACCGCAGCGCGGCCGCAAACAGCGTGCCGGAAGAGGAACCTGCCTGGATGCCTTCCTTCAGCAGCACTTCACGCGCGGTGTGGAAAGCCTCGGCATCGGGAATCGAGTATGCCGTCTTCACCTGGGACAGGTCGCAGATGTCCGGAATGAAATCCTCGCCGATACCTTCAACAAGCCAGCTCGAGGCCTCGATCATTTCGCCGGTATTGATGTACGGCGCAAGGATCGAACCTTCCGGGTCGGCCAGCACGATCTCGACATGCGGATGATGTTCCTGCAGGTATTTCGTCAGGCCGGTGACCGTACCGGAGGAACCGACACCGAGAACGATGGCATCGACATCCGGCAGCTGTTCAAGGATTTCCGGGCCGGTGGTCTGCTCGTGTGCCAGCGGGTTGTCGGGGTTGCCGAACTGGTTGATGTAGTACCAGCCGTTCTCGTCGGCGAGACGCTTGGCGTAATCCTGGTAATACTCCGGATGCCCCTTCGCGACGTCGCTGCGCGTGAGGATCACTTCCGCACCCATCGCGCGACAGTTGAAGACCTTTTCCGGCGACATCTTGTCCGGGATCACCAATACGAGCTTGTAACCCTTCTGCTGGGCTACCAGTGCAAGACCGAGGCCGGTATTGCCCGCAGTGGATTCGATGATGGTGTCGCCAGGCTTCAGCTCACCGCGCTTTTCCGCCTGCTCGATCATCGACATCGCGATGCGGTCCTTTACCGAACCACCCGGGTTGGCGAGCTCGAGCTTCGCGTAGAGTTCGCAGGGACCGGTGTCGAGGTGATTGAACTTCACCATCGGCGTGTGGCCGATCATTTCGAGCACGTTGTCATAAACCTTCATCTGTTATCCCTTGCGCCGTGGCCGAGCCACCTGCCATTACCGAAAAGAACCTGCCGCCGGGCATTTCGCGACCGGCGGCATTGATCAGGTATTCTAAGGTATCCATCGCCGCTACCCAATGCCGCCCGTCAACGGAACCCGTCTCCATGACCACGCCCCACCCACAAAGCTATTCCGCATGGCTGGAAGCCGCCACGGCCCGCCTGGTCGCCGCCGGCGTGGACGATTCTCCGCGGCTGGATGCGGAAATCCTGCTTACAGCGGCGCTGGACAAGCCGCGCAGCCACCTCGTTGCCTGGCCGGAGAAAATACTGGACGACGACACCTTGCGGCAGGCAGGACGCTGGCTGGCCCGGCGCGAGACCGGCGAACCCGTGGCACACATCCTCGGGCGTCGCGAATTCTGGTCGCTGCCGCTGGAGGTGAACAGCGCGACGCTGATACCGCGTCCTGACACCGAAACCCTGATCGAGGCGGCCCTGGAACTCTTCGGCGACAGGCCACCGGCACGGATTACCGACCTGGGTACCGGCAGTGGCGCCATTGCGCTCGCATTGAAATCCGAATTCCCGGAGGCCGATGTCATTGCGACTGATGCCAGCGAAGCTGCGCTGGAAGTGGCTCGCCGAAACGCCGATACGCTGGGCCTGTCGGTGGAATTTCGCAAAGGCAGCTGGTGGGAACCGCTGGCCGCGGAACGGTATGACCTCGTGGTATCCAACCCGCCCTATATCCGGGCAGATGACCCGCACCTTGAACAGGGTGACGTGCGCTTCGAGCCGCGCAGCGCGCTGACGGCCGGCACCGATGGCCTGGACGACATCCGAAGCATCATTGCCGGCTGCCGGCATCACCTCGATGAAGGTGGCTGGCTACTGCTCGAGCATGGCCACGACCAGGGCGCCGCGGTACGCGAGCTGCTCTCTCGCGAGGGCCTGCAAGACGTCTCGACATGGCGGGATGTGGGCGGCAACGAACGCATCAGCGGCGCAAGACGCGGCTGACATTCGCGTGGCGCTGCTCTAGTCTGGAAGAAATGTCGCAAGGGGGAATTCAATGAAATCCGTCTACCAGGCACAGAACAGCATTGACGCGCATCTCATCAAGGGCTTGCTGCAGAACCATGGCATCGACGCCACCGTGCTCGGGGATTTCCTTCAGGGCGGCATCGGCGAACTGCCTGCCTTCGGCATGGTGGAGGTTCGCGTACCCCCCGCCGACGAGGCCGAAGCACTGGCCATCATCAAGGCCTTCGAATCCGAAGAGGGATTCTCGGGAGATTTCGACGGAGATGTGGACGGTGAATTTGAAGCGTAAATTGTCCTGGCTGCTGCCGCTCCTGCTGGTGCTGGCAGCCTGCGACCCACCCTCACCGCCGGAACAGCGCGTCCGCGAGTTCATCACGACGCTCGAAACGCAGGCAGAAGCCCGTGAATACACGGAACTGCTCGGCCACATCGCCGGTGACTACCTGGATTCACGCGGTAACGACAAGCTGAAGGTCGCCGCGATCCTGCGCGGCTTCTACCTGCGCAACAAGAACGTGCACCTGCTGGTGCGCATCGGTGACATCACCTTCCCGGCTGATGATCGCGCCTCGGTGACGCTGTACGTCGGCATGGCAAGACGCGCGATGAGTGATGAAGAAGCCGCCGGCCTGCCGCGCACCAACCTGCACCGCATCGACCTGGAACTCGTTGAGGACGGTGACAGTTACGAGATCGTGCAGACCGAATGGCGACGCGCCGGTGCGGGGGATTTCATTGGCTAGCGTGGCGATAAAGTCGCCGCCGGGTGCTAGACTTGTGGCTCACCTCGATCGCAAGGAAATGCAGTGACCGAATTTGCCACCGACCTGTGGAAGACACGCCTGCCCGAAGGCTGGGAAGGCGCAGAAGCCGAGGACGATGAAGGCGTGGTGCTCTACCATCCGGACGGCCCCGGCGAACTGCAGATCACCGTCACCGAAAAGGAAGACGGCCTGGTTGATGAAACCGACCTGGAATATTTCGCAGCCGACCTGCTGGAAGACGACTTTCCCGAAAAGATCGTGCGCGTGGGCGAATTCCAGGGCCTGTATTTCGAATACGACGAAGATGGCGAATTCTGGCGCGAGTGGTTCCTCGCCTACGACGAGCTGTTCTTCTACGTCACCTATTCCTGCGATGTCGCCGACAAGCACAAGGAAGACCGCGAAGTCGCCGAGATCCTGAAATCCATCAGCTTCCACTGAAGCCGGCCAAGGAGTCGAATTTCGCATGCTGACCGAGATGCCCGTGCCGATTACCGCCTTCTACGCAGCGCTTTTCGGCCTGCTGCTGATTGCTGTCAGCGCACGCATCCCGGTCTGGCGCAGGAGGCTGAAAGTCGGCATCGGCAGCGGTGGCGACGAGATGCTGGCGCGACTTATCCGCGTCCATGGCAATTTCACCGAGTACGTCCCGACTTCGCTCATCCTGCTTGTACTCAATGAACTCAATGGCAGCCCTATGGTCCTCCTGCACGGCGCAGGCATCACGCTGCTGGTCGGTCGCATCATCCATGCCTTTGGCCTGACCTCCTCCTCCGGTTACAGCTCCGGCCGGTTCTGGGGCACCTCGCTGACCTGGCTGGTCATCCTGGTGCTTTCGCTGCAGCTGCTGTACAGCGTCCTCTTCCCGGCATGATCTCGCGGTTCCTGCCTGCACCGGCAGCTGCCGTGCTGCCGGGACTGTTCACCTGTGTACTGATTGCCGTTGCGAGCTGGGGCATCACCGAATGGATCGGTGG
>JAWWBT010000137.1:0-5901 GCA_033720815.1 Gammaproteobacteria bacterium
GCGGATTTCTTGTGCGAGCCAGGCCGGCCGCGACCGGTGTATGTTGAATTATTCGCCAACTGACGCGGCCATGCAATCTTCAAAAGAGAAAAAATGTAAAATATCAACGAGCTTAGGCTGGGCTGCTCACGTGGTTTCAGGGATTACCCCCTCCCCGCGAGCATCAGGTTCAATAGCACGAACAGGCTACCTACCAGGACAACGGCCCCGAACAGCCTGGGATGATTCATCGCGAACCTGCCCAGCGGGTCATGTTCACTGTCCAGTGCCTTTGTGGCGCGCCGCGTCGAAACCCAGCGGTTGGCGACCACCTCCACACCTTTCAGGGCGCTCGGCCTTACTGCCATTACGATGCCGAATACGAGAGCCAGCACGTTCATGACGACGAGAAATCCGCCGATGCCGGCGCTCCAGGCCGCCAGCAGTTCCCCGCCAGCCTGTCGCCCGAGCCATTCCGCTATGCGGCTGCCTTCACCCGCCACGAGATACATCCAGAGAAACAGCCCTGCCAGGAGCGCAACAAGGATCCCTACGGAGCGATGATGCTTGTAGAAGAAACGTTCCGTCTGGCGCGGGATCTCTACAGGCTTGAGCGCCTTGCGCAGGCTGAATTTCTGGTCCGCTTCGTGCTCCATTGAGGTTGCCACGCGTGGTGCGAACAGGAACACCGCACCGGTCAACAGGCAAAGGAGCATCAGCAGTATGCCCGCAATCACCAATGCCTCGGATAACAATTCAATTACTACTGTCATCGTCCATTTCCCCCGTTGCCGATTGGCTTGTTGCAATCACATCCTGAGGCAGGTCCCAGCGCACCGGGTCCAGCGCCACCAGCGCGAGATTCATCGGTTGCCGCGCTTCATTCTCTTCGAAAACGACCTTGTAGCGCAGCCACTCGCCTTCATGAGCTGCTTCCACGTACTCTGGATAGCGTAGACGATAGGCAAGAATGTTGCTGTGCGAAATCCATGACCACGTGCCGGGCTGGAGCCCTTCCAGCGTTTCGGCAGCGCTTGCCGTGGGTGGGACGGCTAGCCAGTCCAGCGGGTTTTCTCTCGTCAGGGACTTGAGACCGCGCGATCCCTGCTGGACAACCCGCTGGCTGGCCTGCATGCCAAGCGCACTTCGAAGCGCCCCTTCGGTGTGAAGTACCTGGGCGCGCTCGGCGGCACCGCGCAGGGGCAGCAGGTTTTCCATGGCTACCGCAAAAAGGAACACCACAAGGGAAATGACAACGATCAGTTCCCATAGCGTGAAGCCGCGTTGACCGTCCCGGATTGCCATCGTTAACGGCGAGCAATCTGGACAAGGTCCCACATCGGCAGGAATACGCCGAGCGCAAGAATCAGCACCATCACGCCGATCATGATCGTGATCACCGGTTCGATGAGGTTGGCGAGGTTCTTGACGTCATATTCGACTTCGCGTTCGTAGAAATCGGCCGCTTCGTCGAGCATGTCATCCAGTGCGCCGGTTTCTTCACCGACGCTCATCATTTGCAAGACCAGCGGCGTGAACACGCCAGTTGCAGCTGCCGTACGACTTACCGATTCACCGCGTTCAACGCCGTTGCGCATATCGACTATACGTTCGGCGATGAAGGCATTGTCGACGGCGCGTGAGCAAAGCGTCATGGCCTGGATCAACGGCACACCAGAGCGGTAAGCCATGGCAAACGCGCGACTGAAACGGGCAAGCGTTGCGCGGATGATGATCTGCCCTATGACGGGAAATTTCAGTTTCGCCCTGTCCCAACGATATCGCCCTTCCGGCGTTCGCTTCCAGAAAATGAAACCCACAATGGCCGCCAGCATCGAAACCAGTAGCGCTGGCCACCAGGCCTGCATGAAATTGGCAACGCCGAGGATGATTCGCGTGTAGATCGGCAATTCGATATCGAAGCGCGTGAAGATTTCTGCGAACTTGGGAATCACCCACGTTGTGACGATGAAGATCGCCGCGGTAATTGCTGCAATGACAATGGTGGGATACCGAAGCGCGGACTTGACCTGCTTGCGCGTTTCCTTTTCCAGGTTCAGGTACTGGTATAGGCGATTGAAGCTTTCTTCCAGGCGTCCGGTTTCTTCACCGACGCGCACGATCGATATGTATAGCGCGTTGAATATTCTCGGATGGCGCGCGAGGCCGACAGACAATTCGCGGCCAGCTTCGAGCGTATCGACAATATCTTCCAGCGCCTCTCGCAGGCGCTCGTTGCGCGTGGATTCCATCAGCCCCTGGAGGCCACGAATGATCGGTACACCGGAACGCGTCAGCGAATACATCTGTCGCGTAAAGAGCACCAGCTCGTCGAGCGAGGGATAGCCCGTTGCAAACAGCTTGACCAGGGAATGTTCCGCGGTACGTCGCTGCGGCGCTTCCTTGATATCGATCGGGGTAACGCCGGTATTGAACAGCTGGTTGGCGACCGAATCCAGGGACTCGCCTTCAACCTGGCCGCTGACCAGGTCACCCTGTGCCGTGCGTCCGCGGTATTCGAACTGAGCCATCAATACTCACCCTTTTGCGCGGCGAGCGGATCGTCAAGCAGGTCCGAATCCATGAATTCGTCCAGCGAACCGGCGAGTCGCTTGACCTCGTGGAGTGACGTCACGCCCTGCAACGCGTACTCGGAAGCCATCTGCACCAGTGACTTGAAGTCACCATGCGCGTGCTGTTCCAGTGCACGGTTGTCTGCGCGCCGAATGGCGGAAGCCATTTCGCGGTTGACCTCGAGCAATTCGTAGACACCGATGCGGCCCCGGTAACCCGTGTTGCTGCAATAGGTGCAGCCGCTACCGACCTGGCCTTTCGCATCTCCCGGAATCTCGTAGCCAAGTACCCCGGAAAGGAATTCGCGGTCGCGGAACGAAAATTCGACCGGTTCGGCGCAGCTTTCGCATACCCGACGGACCAGGCGCTGCGCCACGACGGCATCCAGTGCGGCCGCGACCATGTATCCCTCGACTCCCATGTCCAGCAGCCGTGCAATGGTCGAAACCGCATCGCTGGTATGCAAGGTCGACATCACGAAGTGCCCGGTAATCGCGGCACGCATCGCGATCTCTGCCGTCTCCTGGTCACGGATTTCGCCGACAAGAATTACGTCAGGGTCCTGGCGTAACGTGGTCCGCAGCACGCGTGCGAAATCCAGGCCGATGCGCGTGTTGACCTGTACCTGGCTGATGCGTGGCAGCCGGTATTCCACCGGGTCTTCGACGGTGATGATCTTCGTTTGCTCGGTGTTGATTCGATTCAGCGCGGAATACAGCGTGGTCGTTTTGCCGGAACCGGTCGGGCCGGTTACGAGCACCATGCCAGAAGGCTTGCGGATGATGCGGGTGAAGGCACGCATCATCTCCGGCTGCATGCCGAGCTCTTCCAGCTGCAGCAGGCCTGCGGACTGGTCGAGAAGTCGCATGACGACGGCCTCGCCATGCTGCGTTGGCATCGTTGAGAGTCGCACGTCGAGCGTCTTGTTCTTCACGCGAATAGAGAAGCGACCATCCTGCGGCAGGCGCTTTTCGGCGATGTCCAGCCCGGATATCAGTTTCAGTCGCGTGACGAGCGGGCCGGCAATCTTGCGGTTGTCGATGATCTGTTCCTGCAGTTCGCCGTCAACACGCTGGCGAATGCGCAGGATGCCTTCGTCGGGCTCGATGTGAATATCCGAGGCGGCAACCTGGACAGCATCTTCGAACAGCGAGCGCAGAAGCTTGATGACAGGTGCATCAGCCTGTTCGTCATCGGCGGAGAGCTGGTCGAGGACAATGTCGCCTTCACCAATTTCCTCGCCGAGTTCTTCCGCGAGCGTGGTGATTTCCTGCGTACGACGATAGACCATATCGATGGCCAGCAGCAGGTCGGCTTCGCGCACCAGCGCAACGCGTACCTGCTTGCCAAGCAGGCGTGCAAGTTCGTCGAAGGCGAAAATATCGGTGGGATCGGCCATGCCGATCAGGAAGCTTCCGGAATTCTCTTCGAGCACGATGGCGCGGTAACGCCGCGCATGCGTTTCCGGAAGCCGCTTGACGACCTCCGGCTTGAAGTTGAAGTGCTTCAGGTCGATGAAGCGGATATCCAGCTGCTTGGAAAGTAGCTCGAGAATCTGGTCTTCACGCGCAAAACCGAGATCCACGATGACGCGACCCAGCTTGCGGCCTGACTGCTTCTGTTCCGCCAGCGCTTCCTGCAACTGGTTCTCGGAGATCACCTTGTGCTGGACCAGCAGGTCACCGATGCGGATCTTCTGCCGGCGCATGGTATCCGGGCTGGCCATTACTCGTCCTCCTCGGGGCTCAGGGCTTGCACCTGCGCCTTCACGTAATCTTCGACGGCCGCTGCCATGCCGCCTGCAGCAAGTGCTGCCTGATAACTCGACAGGGCAGCAGCGGGTTCACCGGTCTGCTGTTGCGTAATGCCGAGCCCTGCAAGCCAGGCACCGTTCTGCGGATTGACGGCAACGAGCGATTCATAGATCGGTCTTGCGGCAGCGTAATCACCCTGTTGCTGCAGCAAGGCACCCCACAATGCATGGTATTCCGGATCTGCCGCAACGCTCGGAGGTGCAACCGCCAGCAGCGAAATGGCCATCGGCACCTGCCCGCGAGCTGCGTAATTGCGCGCGAGCTGTTCCGCGAAGCGATGGGGTTCGCGGCCATCAGTAATGCCCGTTTCCAGTACGCCTTCTGCTTCGGCAACGCGACCCTGCCGGCGCAGCGCCTGGTAAAGGCTCATTCGGGCTTCGTCTTCGGCGGGCAGTATGGCGAGGCCTGCCATGAATTCATCGGTTGCGCGCGAATAATCGCGCCGCGACATTGCGGCAAACCCACGTTGCAGGCTGGCTTCGGCCTGTTCGCGCGGACTGAGACGCGAAGGCGCAATTACCATGCTGCCTTCTTCGACAGTTGTCTCGGTCGAGGCCGGCTCTTCACGCGCAGCAGGCTTGCTGGTCGCCGGTGGCTCCGAAACCGTCGCAGCAGGTCGGGTTTCACCACGACCTTCGGCGGAGGCCACGGATGGTGATTCCACAGGTGCCGGAACCGGGTCAGGTTCCTGGATGACCTCCTGCTTCGGTGGATCCGCGGGCTTCTCTACAAGTGCGCTCGCGTCGGTGCGCGTGATCGATGTGTCCTGCGCGGCCTTGTCGTTGCCGGCGCTGGGGGATTGGGTTTCCGCTACCGGCTCGCTCGGCAGCGAACGGGCCACATCCACGGCCGGGAGTGCGGATTGATTCTGGAGCTGCCAGAACATCACCGCGAGAACCAGCACGATTACACCCAGCACGGCCGTGATGGCCCAGGGCAACATGGAGCTGCCACCTCGTCGTAGTAATTCCGGTCGCGACTGGCCACCGTCGGCCTTGCGCGACTCGAGATCCTTCAGCATCTGGTTGATCAGGCTCACGGTAGCCAGCCTCCCCATGTCCCCTTCGTCAGCCACAGCGTCAGTGCGGCAATTCCGCTCAGCGTGCCTGCCAGCAGCAGTGGCCACCATGCGCGTTGCTGGAACGCACCTTCCGTATCGTTTATCGCCATCCTGGCGTGGGTCGCATCCACATGCCGCTCACCGCGACCGAAAGCGGCGAGCAGGCACTTGTGGGAAAGAATATTGACCAGCCGTGGCGTGCCGCGACTGGCCTTGTATATCTGCCTGATGGCCTGCGGCTCGAACATCGGGCGGCCCCGGTACCCGGCAACCTGTAGGCGGTAGGAAATGTAAGTGGAAACCGCATCTTCGGACAGGGGCTGCAGCTTGTAAGAAAAGGTGATGCGCTGCTTCAGCTGGCGCACGCCCTTTTCATTCAGTCTCTGGTCGAGTTCCGGCTGGCCGAAAAGCACGACCTGCAGCAGCTTGCGCTTTTCCGTTTCGAGGTTGGTCAGCAACCGAACCGCTTCCAGC